>JBEVVS010000032.1:98404-99044 GCA_040507005.1 Candidatus Thiodiazotropha sp. | reverse complement strand
CTTACGCTCTTCGACAGGCATCGGGATCAGGCCCTTGTCGGCCAGATAACCCTCGTCACCCCAGGCCTTGTCGCTGGTGAACTCGGCCAGGTACTCTTCGATACCGGGGATCTTGCCCATGTGCGCCTTCTTCACATAGAAGTAGAGGGGGCGGGATACCGGATAGCTGCCGTCGGCGATCAGCTCGAAGGTCGGGGCAACGCCGTCAACCAGGGAGCCCTGCACCTTGTCGGAGTTCTGATCCAGGAAGCTGTAACCGAAGACACCCAGGGCGCCCTTGTTGGCTTCCAGTTTCTGTACGATCAGGTTGTCGTTCTCGCCGGCCTCGATGTACTTGCCGTCCTCACGCACGGTGTGGCAGATCGACTTGTACATCTTCTTGTCCTTCTTCTTCATCGCCTTGATCCAGTCGATCTTCTTGCAGCCGCCTTCCATCGCCAGCTCGGCGAAGGCGTCGCGGGTGCCGGAAGTGGGAGGAGGACCGAGGACTTCGATGGCCATATCGGGCAGATCCTTGTTCACTTCCTTCCAGGTCTGGTAGGGGTTGGGAACCAGCTTGCCGCTGGCGGGATCCTTGGGATCCGGAACCTCTTTGGCCAGGGCCAGGAAGATGTCCTTACGGGTCACGGAGAAGAGAGGG
>JBEVVS010000032.1:34051-98394 GCA_040507005.1 Candidatus Thiodiazotropha sp. | reverse complement strand
CATCGGGATGCTCGACGCCGACACCAGCGCAGAACAGCTTCAAACCGCCGCCGGAGCCGGTGGACTCGATCTTGGGGGTCTTGAACTTGGTGGTCTTGCCAAACTGCTCTGCAACCACGGTGGCAAAAGGGTAGACGGTAGAGGAACCGACCACGCTGATGTAGTCCCGTGCAGAGGCCATGCCGACGAAACCGGTCAATGAAAGTGCGACCGCTGCTGAAATCAGCTTTTTCATGTTTCAATCTCTCCTTCGTAGAGAACCAGTAAGCAAAAAACTGGCGTGATGTTGTATTCAGGCGCTAGAGAATAGGCCTATAAGATGAATAGAAAATGAGAGTATTGTTACGGTTTTGTGACAGATCAGCGTAGCGCGGAATTACTTTCCCAACAGCCCTACTGGCCATCCAAACAAGATGCTGATTTATACTGCTCAGACCTTGTCCGAGAATCGATATCCGGCACCCCGTACCGTCTGTAGCAACTTATCCTTACCGGTCGGCTCCAGGGCCTTGCGCAAACGCCGGATATGCACATCCACAGTGCGCTCCTCGATGTAAACATTTGTGCCCCAGACCTGATCCAGCAACTGCCCCCGGGTGAATACCCTCTCCCGGTGGGACATGAAGAAGTGCAACAGGCGAAACTCGGTGGGACCCAGCTCCACACCCTCACCCTCCGAGGTGACCCTGTGGCTCACCGGATCGAGGGCGAGACCGCCGCACTCCAGCAGATCCCCGGCAAGCAGGGGCGATACCCGGCGCAGGATTGAGCGGATTCTCGCCAACAGCTCCCTGGCGGAGAAGGGCTTGGTGACATAGTCCTCGGCGCCGATATCCAGGCCGCGCACCTTGTCGTTCTCTTCGCCTTTGGCGGTCAGCATGATGATCGGGATGGAAGCGGTCTCCCGATCCTTCTTCAACCGGCCCGCCAGCTCCAGGCCGCTCATGCCGGGCAGCATCCAGTCGAGCAGAATCAGATCTGGTTTGGATTTGCGTATCTGATTGATGGCCTGGGTGGCATCTTCGACGAAATCTGCCTGAAACCCATCCTGCTCCAAAATGAACCGCAGCATCTCACCCACTGCGGGCTCATCATCAACAGCAAGTATTCTCGGGACTGTCATCGCTGTATCCATATAGTGTATGAAGGCAGCCATTAAACAGGAGATTTGTTACACAACGATGACAATCCCGAATTCCACAGGGATATTCATTTCAGGACTCGCAGTGGCAGATCCGCCAGGCTGACGGCTAAACCACAGCCCCACTGACCACGGCCCCTGGCTGGCCCACTGGCTGGTTCCGGGAAGCGGCCGTGATCACCGCATCGAAAAGTTCCGGTTGCGGCCGCCAAAACATGATGCCGACCCCGTCCGACTCAGTGTGGGTGACAATGCCCATGATGGTCCAATGCCGCCCGCCATAGAAAAACTCCAGCTCGACCACGGCACCCGACAACATGGTCAAACTCCGGGTACCCAGATAGATCCCCTGCATGGAACAGTTGATTGCATCAGCGGGAAAGACCTGCTGCTTGCGATAGCGGATATAGACTTCCCCCTGCATGGGATAGCGTTTGCTGTAACGTCTTTCGACAGACATGATCTCTTTTTCCTTGGTACTCATAGTTGCTGGCAAGTGTAGAAACCGGGAATGACATCCGCATGACCGTGAAATGAACCATTTCTGACCGAATTTTGCCCACCCCACTCCCCCGAACAGCTCGATTCCTGGTATCCTTGCCGCCCTTGAAACCGGCAAATCCAACAACACGATGAAGAAGCAGATCGAGAAACTGGTTACCGCAGCACTGCAACAACTGATCATGGACGGGGTGATTCCGCCAGAAACGGACGCTTCGGCTAAGATTGAGCGCACCCGGGACAGCCTACATGGCGATTTCGCCACCAATATCGCGATGGTGCTGGCAAAGCCGGCTCGTACCAACCCCCGGGAACTGGCGCAGAAGATCGTCGCAGCCCTGCCAGCCTCCGATCTGCTCGATGGCTGTGCAATCGCCGGCCCCGGATTCATCAATTTCACCCTGGCTGCAAACGCCTACCACAGCCTGATACCCGGCATCATCAAACTGGGACAGCGCTATGGGCGCAGCGACCTGGGCAAGGGTAAGCGCGTTCAGGTCGAATTCGTCTCCGCCAACCCCACGGGTCCGCTGCACGTGGGACATGGCCGGGGTGCGGCTTACGGCTCGGTGGTGGCTGATCTGCTGCAAGCCATCGGTTACGATGTCCATCGGGAGTATTACGTTAACGATGCCGGCCGCCAGATGGACATCCTTGCCACATCGGTCTGGCTACGCTATCTGGAGCTGTGTGACGAGAGCCTGACCTTTCCCGCCAACGGATACCGGGGAGATTATGTGTGGGACATCGCCGCCACACTGCACCGGGATCATGCTGAGGCCTACAAACATGCCGCAGAAACGGTTTTTACCGGGGTATCTGCGGATGAACCCGCAGGGGGCGACAAGGAGAGACATATCGATGACCTCATCGAGCGCGCCAAGCAGCTGCTGGGTGACAATCGCTACCGTTTTGTCTTCGAGTTGGCACTCAATACCATCCTCGACGACATTCGTGATGACCTGGGCCTGTTCGGTGTCAATTATGAGGAGTGGTATTCCGAGCGCAGTCTCACGGAAAGCGGTGCTGTCACTCGCGCCATCAAGCGCCTGCGCAGCAGCGGCCACCTCTATGACAAGGATGGTGCGGTCTGGTTTCGCTCCACTGACTATGGTGACGAAAAGGATCGTGTGGTGATACGCGACAACGGTCAAACCACCTATTTCGCATCCGACATCGCCTACCACATGGATAAATTGGAACGGGGTTTCGAAAGGGTTATCGATGTCTGGGGCGCCGACCACCATGGTTATGTGCCAAGGGTCAAAGCGGCCCTGCAGGCACTGGGCGACGACCCTTCCAAGATGGATGTGCTTTTGGTGCAGTTCGCCATCCTCTATCGCAGCGGCGAGAAAGTACCGATGTCCACCCGCTCCGGCCAATTCGTCACCCTGCGCGAGCTGCGCAAAGAGGTCGGTACGGATGCGGCGCGGTTCTTTTATGTGATGCGTAAGTGTGAGCAGCACATGGATTTCGATCTCGATCTGGCAAAGTCCCAATCCAATGACAACCCGGTCTACTATGTACAGTATGCCCATGCCCGTATCTGCAGTGTATTTCAACAGGCAGCCGAGCAATCGATCCCGTTCGAAAGTGATCCCACCGCAGCCGACTACGCCTTGTTGAGCGAGCCCCACGAACAGGCATTGATCACCAGCCTCGCCAAGTATCCGGAGATCGTTGAGGCGGCAGCGATTAACGAAGAGCCTCACCAGTTAACCCACTATCTGCGTGAACTGGCCAACGACTTCCATACCTACTACAACGCCCACAAATTCCTGATCCCAGACACTGCGCTGCGTGACGCCAGGCTGCAATTGATCCTGGCAACCCGGCAGGTTGTGCGCAACGGCTTGAATTTGCTTGGCGTCTCCGCACCGGAAAAGATGTGACACCATGGCTGACTATAAGCATCGCGCACAGAAAAAGAAGAATAAGCGACAAAACAGTGGCAATTGTCTGTTTTACCTGTTCGGCGGTATCGTCATCGGGGCCTTCCTGGCAGGGCTGGCCTGGTTGAGGCTGGGACCCGGCCTCTCCAACAACACGGTGCCCGGGGTACCCAAACCCCGCCAAGAGGTCGCCAAACAGGAGCAGCCGAAGGCATCCAAACCCACATTCGAGTTTTACACCATCCTGCCCGAAATGGAGGTGGTGATACCGGATGAAGAGATTGTCACACCGGAGGGGGTCGGGGAAAAAAGGCTGCCCAAGGAGGCCGCCACCCCAGCCGATAAGGATACCGGCAGTTATATCCTGCAGATGGGCTCATTCAGGAAACATCAGGATGCGGATCGCCGCAAGGCAAAGCTCGCATTGATCGGTATCGAGGCGGAGATCCAGAAGGTAAGCATCAACAACCGGGACACCTATCACCGTGTGCGCAGCGGCCCTTATCGGTCTCAATCCCGCATGAATGCGGTCAGGCGCATCGCCAAAGAGAACAATATCAACAGCCTGGTGATAAAACTGAAAAACTAGCCTGTCCCAATTTGAGGACGCGGGCAGCTTTCAGTGGAACCGGCTGAGCCATCAGCTGTTCAATGCTTGCCCTGGCCCTCTAACCAGACATAGAGCTCCATGGCAGCCGGATCGCAACGGTTGCAGCTGGTGCCGCAAGCGGCCTCCATCTTGCGTCGCTCCACCCTGCCCTTGCGCATCCACTGTTCCAGCATCCCTCGGACCGCATCGGGTTGTGCATCCACATGCAGTGCGATCTCCGCCAGGGTCGCCTCACCCCGCTTCGACAGGTAGTCCCGAATGGTGCTGAGCATCATCGGATCACACCCCCACTTCGGAGACCAGCTGCTGACTGCGCTGGGCCCAGTATCTCAAGGCGCCGATAATCGCCAACAACAGCAGCGTCAGGCCGACGATCCAGACCAGTGCGCTTTGCGGATGATCGGCATAGGTCGCGGATTGGTAGAAGAGGCTCGCGGCAATGAAGGCGATACCGGTGGACCAGGCCACCACGAAGCCGGCCCAACGGGGGCCCGCCTCGCGGCGGATGGCGCCGATAGTGGCCACGCAGGGGGAGTAGAGCAGGATGAACAGCAGATAGGCAAAGGCCCCGGCCTGGCCGTCGAAGCGTGCGGCCATGGCGCCGAAGACCCCCACGTTCACCTGCTGCGCCTCGGCGGCCGCGGCGGCGCTGCTGATATCCCCCACATCCATGGCCAGGGGATCGGTGAGCAGCTCTTTCACCCCGAGGAGGTTTTCCGGCACCGTCACCAGGGCATCAACCATCGCCTGCCAGAAATCGAAGGGCTGATCCTCGGTGGAGATACCCGCCTCCTCGTTGGCGAGATGGGTATACAGGGCATCCAGGGTGCCCACCACCGTCTCCTTGGCCAGAATACCGGTGAAGACCCCCACCGTGGCGGGCCAGTTGTCCTCGTCTATGCCCATCGGGGAGAGCACGGGGGTGACCGCCTTGCTGATGCTGCTGAGGACCGAATGCTCGGTATCCTCGTTTCCGAAACTGCCATCGGTGCCGATGGAGTTCAGGGTGTTGATCACCAGGACCATCAACACGATCACCTTCCCCGCCTCCTTGATAAACAGCTTGACCCGGTCCCAGGTGCGTAACATGACCCCCCTGATGGTCGGCATATGGTAGTGGGGCAGCTCCATCATGAAACCTGCGCTCTCACCGGAGAGCAGGGTCTTCTTCATGATCATCCCCGTGAGAATCGCCACCACAATACCGATGAGGTAGAGACCGAAGACCAGATTCTGCCCGTTCGCCGGAAAGAAGGCGGCGGCAAACAGCACATACACCGGCAACCTGGCACCACAGGACATGAAAGGATTCATCAGGATGGTGAGCTTTCGCTCTCTCTCACTCTCCAGGGTACGGGTCGCCATCACCGCCGGTACGTTACAACCGAAACCGACGATCATTGGCACGAATGCCTTGCCCGGCAGTCCGATGGAGCGCATGAAGCGGTCCATGACAAAGGCGGCCCTTGCCATGTAGCCGGAGTCCTCCACTACCGAAAGGAAAAGATAGAGGGCAGTGATAATGGGTATGAAGGTAGCCACGACTTGAATGCCGCCACCGGCACCGTCCGCAAGCAGTACGATCAACCAATCCGGAACCCCCAGCGACCCCAGCATCTGGCCAAAACCGTCGACGAAGATGGCCCCTGCGACACCGTCGAAAAGATCGATGAAGGCCCCACCGATATTGATCGCGAACATGAACATCAGGTACATCACGGCGAGGAACACCGGGATGCCGAAGAGGCGGCTCAATACCACCTTGTCGATGCGGTCACTCATGGTCTTCTCCACCCGACCATGTTGTTGTGTCACATTCTGGGAAATGGCATGGGCATGACCGTAGCGGGTATCGGCAATATGGATGTCCGGCTCCTCATCGACGCGATCCTCGATCACCTCCTGCCACTGGTGAACCTGGATCAGCAGCGCCTCATCCCCATAGTCGAGGGCGAAACGGTCACCCTCCAGCATCTTCAACAACAGCCAACGGCGTTGCGAGTGGCTCTTCTGCTGGAGATGGCGAAGCTCAGGCTCCATCGCCGTGATCGCCTGTTCCACCACCTCATCCTGAGCGAGGGCGAATCCGCCGCTCACTTCACCGGCGGCCAGGTCCTGGATCGAGGCCTTCAGCTTGGTGACCCCTTCACCGCTCACCGCCACAATGGGCACCACGGGACAACCCAAATCCTGGCTGAGGCGCTGGATATCGATATGGATACCGCGTTTGCGCGCCACATCCATCATGTTCAGGGCCAATAGCAGCGGTACCCCCATCTCCAACATCTGAATGGAGAAATAGAGATTGCGCTCCAGATTGGCGGCATCGACGATATTGACAATGAGATCCGCATCCCCGGAGAGCAGGTAGTCCCGGGTCACTTTCTCATCCAGGGAGCTGGCATCCAGGGAGTAGATGCCGGGCAGATCCACCACACTCACCTCGGTGCTGTCGATGGTGAAACGCCCCTCCTTCCTGTCCACCGTCACCCCCGGCCAGTTACCGGTCCGCTGACGGATCCCGGTGAGGCTGTTGAACAGGGCGGTCTTGCCGCAATTGGGATTGCCCGCCAGGGCGATGGTCAGCGGATGCTGAGAGGATGCAGACTCCGGAGAGTGCTCTTCATGACAGGCCATGACGACACCTAGGCCTGGTTTTTGGCTTTTTCAAGATCGAGGGGCAGCATCAACAACTTCTCAGCGACCCCCGCACCGAGGGCCACCCTGGCGCCCTGGCTGGCCACCACCACGCCGGCGCCGCGCCGTTGTATCAACTCGATTTCAGTACCCATTCTCAATCCTAAACTCAGCAGTCTGTGGACCAGGTGTCGGCCTCCCATGATGCGCTTGATCCTGGCACGGCGCCCCACCGGCAGCCTGGCCAGGGAGATCAATTCCTCTGCAATGGTGCTGTCGGAGGCCACGTACAATCCACAAACCTTTAAATGTTAATGATTCTCATTAAAGCAGGGAATCGACCTGCTTGCAATCGGCACACCAGACTCTATCCCAATCAACCGATCTACTGCCTGCACAAGAGATCGATCCGGTGCGGCTTGAGAAACGCTGCGCCCCGGGGACCGAGGTGTCTCATGAAGGCCGCTCTGATCTCTGCATAGCGCTGCGCGTCGATCTGCAGCTTGGTGTGTGTGACCTGCAGAAAACGCGACTCAAACATCTCCCAGGAGTCATATCTTCCGGGTACATTCAGGAAATACTGTCCCAGCAGGGTCATATCCTCTCTCTCGGACAGGGACCGAATTGCCTTGAAGGCGCTCTCTCTGACCTGTTTCTCGTCATGTACCAGGCTCAACAGGGCATTGAACTCACCCTGATAGACCGGTTCTGAAAAATAGGCTCTCCCACCCGGTTTGAGCACCCTGGCAATCTCGTTCATCGCCTGGGACATGACCGACTCGGGTACGTGGTGGAGTGATTTCAGCATCATCACCAGGTCCAGACTCTGATCTGGTTCACTGATCGATTGGGCGCCTTCCAGCCGAAAGCTGATATTGGCCACCGGATCGAGCTGATTCTTCTGATGCTGTACAGCATCCACCTCGGTAGCAATAAAATCACAATCGGGATGCGCCTGCGCCAACTGGCGGGTAACCCGGGCGCTGCCGCAGCCTAACTCCAGAACCCTCCAGCCACTGAAGGTCAACAGCCGTTGCATGAGTTCGATTTCCGTACCCGTTCGGTAAGCCGCCTGATCATCAAGAACCATTCGATTTGCTGACATACCGCTACTGCTCCAGTATATTAAACGACTATTACAAAGTGCCCATCCACAGACAGCGACAATCTGCATAGACGCCCATGAGTCATCCATTCTTTGTGATAGGGATGCGAATTCAGGACGTTTAACAACAATTCACCCTCAGGTGGCCAGCATAGCATGCTGGCGGTGGAGGATGGACACCGAGCATTCACATCCACAAACGATAAACGACAGGTACCCCAATCGTGCCCTTTGCAGGGATTGTTAACTGGTTAGACCGACTGCGTCTGCAACTCTCGCGTCACGATGCACTGGTGATTCTTTCCGTTTTAGGATTGATCTGCGGCTTTGTTACCGGGATTGTCATCATCCTCTTCCGCCTACTGGTTGAATCGAGCCAGGCCGCCATGCTGCCCGGTGGAGAAGTGGAAAACTATGAAGCCCTGCACCCCTTGTTACGCTTTGTATTACCCATCCTCGGCGGCCTGTTGCTTGGGCTTATCTTTCTGCGTTTCGCCAAAGGCCTGCATGTTCTGGGCATTCCGAGGGTGATGGAACGCCTCATCTATCACCAGGGCCATATCTCCCTGCGTGGCTTTTTCCTCCAGTTTTTCGGCGCCGCCATCGCCATAGTCAGCGGTCACTCAGTGGGACGTGAGGGCCCCCACGTGTTTCTCGGCGCCGCCAGCGGGTCCCTGCTTGGACAATATCTATCACTGCCCAACAACAGCATACGCACCCTGGTCGGCTGTGGTACCGCAGCCGCCATCTCCGCCTCCTTCGATACACCACTAGCCGGCGTGATCTTTGCCCTGGAAGTGGTGATGATGGAGTACACCCTGGTCAGTTTTATCCCGATCATGCTCGCCGCGGTCATCGCCAACTCTCTCTCCCTGGTCGTTTTCGACGGGGAAAGGGTATTCGACACCGCGATCATTGAACTTGGCTCCCTGCATGAGCTGATTTTCATCCTGCTGCTGGGCCTGGCGGCCGGCGTAGCCTCGGCGGCCTATGTCAGTCTCATCCAGCTGATCTCAGACAAGACCCAGAACATGGCCTTCTGGCTGCGCAATGCGACCGCCGGGGTGTTGATCGGCCTGATTGCCCTGGCGGTTCCCCAGGTCATGGGCATCGGTTATGACACGGTCAACCAGATCCTGCTGGGCGAGCTCGCGTACACCCTGATACTGGTCCTGGTCGTGATGAAGATTGTTGCTACCGCAGTCAGCATAGGTCTGGGTATACCCGGCGGCACCATCGGACCCGCCCTTTTCATCGGCGCCGCGGTCGGCGGTGTTATCGCTCCCCTGCCCGGCCTGTTGTTTGAAGGCCAGGTTTCCGATCCGGGCGTGTATGCATTGATCGGTATGGGTGCGGTGATGGGTGCGGCCCTGCAGGCGCCCTTGGCCGCATTGACGGCGATCATCGAACTGACCCACAATCCCGAGATCATCATGCCGGGAATGCTTGCCATCGTCATCGCCAGCCTGGTCAACAGTGAGCTGTTCGGTAAATCGTCGATGTTTCACACCCTGCTGGAAGCCACCGGGCTCAATTACCATACCGATCCGGTGATGCAATCCCTGCGACGTATCGGTGCAGCAAGCTTCATGAACCGAAGCATTGCCCAGGTCACACCCCATTTGCATCGCAATGCGGCAAGACTGCTGCTTGATAAAAATCCTGAGTGGATAGTGATCAAGGGGGAGCAGGAGCAGATGGCCCTGATGCCGGCAGTGGATCTGCTGCGTATCCTGGAACAGCAGCAGGAGGATGAGCTCGATCTGCTTTCACTCCCGGCCACCCGCTATGAACTGGCCCCGCTGCGCATGCAGGCAACCCTGCAGGAAGCATTGGAATTATTGGATAACAGCCAGGCGGATGCACTCTATATCGAGTGGTACGATGAGGATCACTACTGGCGTATCCAGGGTGTACTCACCCGTCCTCTGATCGAATCGGCCTATCACTTTTAGTGATGCCCTCATCATTGGAAAAATAGCAACATTAAACGGCCAAAAAGCATAAAATAATAGATTGACAATGCAGCTTTGCAAGAAGGGGGCAACATGAGCGAAGAATACAAAAACCCTGAAACGATCTTCATCGACGAACAGCCTGTCAGACTCGACGAACTGTTGAGTGACTACGAACGCATCAAACAGCAGATTGCAAAACAGAAAAAAGACGATAATAAGGCTATTCGACGATATAAGCGCGAGGAAGAGTTAAAACCCTACCAGGCGGAATTGATTCGCCTGCAGCAGTACCTGGAGCAGACCGGGACTCGCATGATCATCCTTTTCGAGGGTCGGGATGCCGCGGGCAAGGGTGGCACCATCCGCAGGGTTACCCGCTACATGAACGAGAAACACTATCGGGTGGTTGCCCTGGGCAAACCCACCGATGAACAGAAGACCCAATGGTTCTTTCAAAAGTATGTGGCGCAATTCCCTCGCGGCGGTGAAATCGTGCTGTTCGATCGCAGCTGGTATAACCGGGCGGTGGTCGAACCCATCTTCGGATTCTGTTCCAAGGAGGAGTACGACGACTTCATGACCGGCTGCCCGGGTTTCGAGAAGGACCTGGTACGACAGGGCACCATTCTGGTAAAGCTCTACTTCTCCGTCACCAAGGATGAACAGGCAAGACGCTTCGCGCGACGCAAGACAGACTCCTTGCGCCAATGGAAGCTTTCTGAGATCGACGTTCAGGCCCAGGACCGGTGGGACGATTTCACCAATCAGAAATATGAGATGCTGAAGAACACAAACACCACTCATGCACCCTGGACCATCATCCGCTCAAACGACAAACACCTGGCCCGATTGAATGCCATGAAGGTGATTCTCAACTCGGTGCCCTACGATCGCCTCAATCACGATCTCGATTTCGTACCCGATCACGAGATTGTGATCTCCGGCTCCAGGGAGCTGGAACTGATGGAGGCACAACGCCTGCAACGGGGCAAGTTTGTTCACTGACGAGTCTCAAAACGGGCGATCAGCGTCGCCCGTTTCCAACCCGACCGGACGCGGACAGCTCCCATGCCGACAGCAACCGAGCTGATCCTGCTCGCCCTGGTCTGGTCCTGTTATTTCCTGATCCATTCCCTGCTTGCATCGTTGTGGACAAAACGCTTGGTCGCCCAACATCTGCCCGGGGTGATGCCCTGGTACCGACTGCTTTTCAATCTGCTGGCACTGTTACTGATCCTGCCTCCCCTCGCCATGCTCTGGCACTACCGTTCTGATCCCTTGTGGCAATGGCAGGGGGCCATGGCATGGCTGGCGTATCTATTGATGATCCTCGCTGTGGCCGGATTTTTCTGGTCAATGCGCTACTACGACAGCAAGGAGTTTCTCGGCATCTTGCAACTGGGGCGGCAGCAAAAGAGTATCGAAGATCGGGAGCAGCTGCATATCTCCCCGCTACACCGTTTCGTACGCCACCCCTGGTACAGCCTTGGGCTGGTCCTGATATGGACTCAGGATATGGATCCCGCACGCCTGATATCGGCCCTTGTCGTCAGCGCCTATCTGCTCTTGGGATCACGCCTAGAGGAGGCCAAGCTGTTGCTTTTCCATGGCGATACCTATCGCCAGTACCAGCGACGTGTACCGGGACTCATTCCACGCCCCTGGCGCTATCTGACAGCAAGGCAAGCCGAGGACTTAATAGCCGAAAAGGAGAGTTAGCCATCCTGTCTGGTTTGCCAGTCAGAAACCTGGCACCATCACCGCCGTCAGAATCGAATCTCCCCGACCTGACGTACGGTGAGGTCATACACCCTACTGGTTAGGGTCCCAAAAGTTTTGTGGTGGATAAGGCACGGGCTCAGGGCCATATCCGTAACCAGGACCATATCCGTAACCAGGGCCATAGTCGGGCCTCATTCTCGGTGCATAGTAGTCACCCTGCTGCATGGCACAGCCCTGCTGACCCATGCCACAACCTTGTCCCATGCCACCGCCATGCCTCATCCCCATGTGGCGCCGGTGCATGGCATGACAGGCAGCCCGCTCTTCGTCACTCATACCCTCGATCACTTTCTGATGTTTGGCCCACTCATCACGTTTCGCTTGATGGCGGGTTACCCAGGCCGGGGTCTCCGGTATCTCCACGCCCATCTCCTCGGCACGGGCACGCATCTCCTCATGACGCTGCTGGCGGTAAGCCTCCCGCTCCTCTTCAGACATGGACATCATCTTGTTGCGATGGGCCATGCGCTCTTGCATGTCCGGACGCATCATCTGGCCCATCTCCGAACGCCATGGCGGCTTTTCCGGCAGCATGACACCAGCCTCTTCGGCGCGTTTTCTCAAGGCCTTATACTGCTCCTCCCGCGCCTTCCAGTGCTCCCTCATGGCGTCTCTCGACATCGAGGGATCTGCATCGGCGGTCTGGCTATCCATTGGGGCAGTTTCGCTATCTGTTGCCTCAGGTTCAGCTACCACTGCCTCAGGTTCAGCTTCCGCTGCCTCAGGTTCAACTTCCGCTGTATCATAGGTCTCGGTTGATCCCTGGGCCTCGACAGTTTCTGCTTCTGCTTCCGTCTCCATTGCCACATCCCGAGCGGTGGCCGATTCCTCCACTGCTGCGGCTTCCTGGCTTTGCATCTCCTCCTCTTCCGCCCACAACCCGGGACTGAGAAATAACAGTAACGTGAAGGTCAGGGCTAGTGCTTTGTTGTTGTGCATAGGTGCTCTCCTCCAGTGATCCTGACTAAGACACTGATTTATTGTTGTAACGGTGATTGAATTAAAAAACTCTGATTATTTCCTGCTTCCTCAAATCTCCGACTGAGCTACTTTTCAGCGGTCTTTGCGGCCTGTTCGCTATTCTTGTTCTTGGCTTTGAGAGATGCAACCTTTTGCGCCAGTTCTGCCAGCAAACCCTCCATGCCCTTGCTCTTTACCAGGTTACGAAAAGAGGTGCGATAGTTGCTCACCAGGCTCACCCCGTCCACCGCCACATCGTAGGCGTACCAGTCATCATTGCGAAATCTCATCTTATAGCTGACCGCGAGCTCCTTGTTTGCCGCCACGATGAAGGTCTGTACATTGGCCAGCTTGCCTTTGGTGCGTTCCCTGCCCATGCGCACCGACTGATCACTGTAGGTATCGATGGCTGAAAAGTAGGTCTGCTCCAACAGCTCCCGGAACAGGGTGATGAACTGTTCACGCTGTGGCTTGGTGGCCTTGCGCCAATTGGCCGCGAGGATCACCTGAGACATGGATTCATAATCAAAGCGCCTGCGCACGATCTCTTTCACCTGGTCACGACGATCCTGTCTGCCCAAGGATGGATCCTTCAGCACCTTCAACACCTGATTCACCGTCTCTTCAATCCGCTCTGAAGGTGTGACCTTGGCAGTGGCGGAGAGACTGAATGTAAGAAGAAAAATCAGAAGCAGCGTGACCGATAGTCTGTTCATGGTTCCCTATTCCCCTAGTTCCAACCTGTTATTGTGACAATGAAAACACAGAAAGGTGCTTATGTTAACTTATTGACGGGTTGTGTAAAAACTCAAATAAAGCTATACAAGTTATTGATAATAGTAAATTTATGCCAATCAAATACTCGTGCACCGGGTATAGGGCAGGTAAGTTTACAATCGCTATTCTAAGTCAATGGAGGCGAGCAGGGGCTAGATAACCAATAAGGTTTGTTTTAACCCCTGTTTACTAGTCGCTTGAGTCAAGCGCTTTTGAGGCGTCATTCTTGCCGGCAATCAACAGCAGATCTCCAGCGGATCTGAAATAGTTGTCCACATCCCAACAGATACCCACCCGCTTACCAGGGCCCGTATCCTCAGCGGGGACATAGTGGCTATAGTCGAGCACTCTTCTCTCCCCGCCAGCGGGCAGCAAAAGGCGATAAGTAATGCGCATTTCACTCGTGTTGTCACTTTCAAATAACTGCGCCACCCGTTTCCTGTCCTGCTCATGGATCAGATCCAGGATAGACGCCGGCGCTGGGGTAAATTGCCCTCTCTTCTGTCCTGCCATGAGATACATCTCATCATCCCAATGGCAGTTCGCATCCGACGGATCCCAACTCCAAGAGCTTGATGGAAGCACCTCCCCCAGAAAATCAACCTGCTGACGCAATGACTTGGCACGATATCGATAACGCTTGGTCTTGTTTTTCAGACTCATCAGCTTCTGTTTCAGCAGATTCTCCCTGCGCCGCAGACGCTTAATGGAACGCTTTGTCTTACTCCGATGGTGGGCCAAGGCCTTTTGCGAATGCAGCCTTACCGCCCAAGCCAGTAACAGGCTCCACAACATCAGAAACAGCCCCCCGACGATATAGATCGCAAGATTGTTTCCCTGCTTCACTGGAGACTCAACATCTTGCCAGTGATACCAGATATCATGCATATCCTCTCTGCTCAGCCTGTCCAGCCCCTTTTGCAGCAGACTCTGCAACACCGGTTCCGAGTAGAGGGTCGCCACCGCCACGTCAACTGTCATATCAAGTCGCATCATCTCTTTCAATCCATCGTAGGTCTCCGTGGTTGAGAGCAGATGCTTAACGCTTGCCGCATCCCCGAGGTAGGCCTGAGCCCGGTCTGCGATAACTGCTTGCAATGCCTGCCCCAGATCGTTGAAGGCCATGACGTTCAAGGTGGGTAGCAGGTGGGGTATCCCCTCTTCCCAGATGCTTCCCGCAACAACCGACACCTCCAGGCCATCCAGCGCGTTCAGCTCTTTATCGGCAATCCTGTTGGTGGTGAAGATGGCTGCGGGGAGATTCAGATAGGGACGGGTGAAGTGGAGATCCGGGGGGGAGAGGTGGGTCTGAACAGCCGCACCGATCATATCCACCTCGCCCTCACGCAGGGCCTGCAACAGTGCATCCGGATCCTGGTAATAGCGTATCTGCAGCTGCAGACCCAGTTTATCGGCCAGGGCGCGCAGATAATCGGGGACCAATCCCTTGGAGTGCGACCTTTCAAGATAGAGGATGGGGGGGGTCATCTCGACCACACCCGCCCTTAGATTCTGATGATCTGCCAGCCATCCCTTTTCAGCGGGATTGTAACGTGAGACCTGTGCCACTCCCTGGGAGCAGATTGCGAAACCCAGTAGACAGAGGCCAAGAAATCGATACCACACCCTTGCGATTCTCCGATTTGTTCGCCTTTAGGTTCATTATATATACCTTAAGCCGTTATCATGCCATGATTTTGTCATAGTTGGGATTGAGGTAGGATTTTGCGACATCACACAGATCTGCGTCCTTGGCGTATTCGACTGGCCGCCGATATCATCCATAGCGGTGGTCTTGTGGCCTATCCCACCGAAGCGGTATATGGGTTGGGGTGCCATCCCCTGGATCACGACGCGGTGACTCGGTTGCTGATGTTGAAGCAGAGATCCATGGCTAAGGGGCTAATCCTCATCGCACACGACATGGCCTCCCTCGCCCCCTACATGGACAGCCTGCCGGAAGGCGTCATGAAAACCCTGCGTGAGAGCTGGCCCGGCCCCGCAACCTGGGTCGTCCCGGCGACTCCCAATGTCCCCTACTGGCTGACCGGAGAGTACAGCAGCCTGGCCGTGCGCGTTACCGACCACCCCATGGCAGCTGCGCTGTGTCGTACCGCGGGCACCCCCCTGGTCTCCACCAGTGCCAATATCAGCACCCATCCGCCAGCAGCCAACCCCCTCGAGGTTCGCTTGCGCTGTGGCCATGGGATTGATTTGATCTTGCACGGCAGAACCGGAGGCCTGAAGCGCCCCACGCCGATCCGCGATGCACTCAGCGGCAAGCTGATTCGAGCATGAAAAAAAGCCCACCCGGGGAGGGGTGGGCCTAAAGCGCTATATTTCAGCGCCGGAGGAGGATCGAAACCATTAATACCAATTACCCTTTATTGCGGCGCGAAATAAGAAAACTTGAGGGGATTTTGCGGGTTCAATATCCGCCGAGAGACACAATTATAACTAATTGATTATTAAATATATTTTTATGGTCTGCGGCTGGTCATGGCCATGCCGGGGGAGGCCGTCAGTGAATTAAATTCAGCAGCGGGAGGCCGAATCATCCCTCCTGGGTACCCGAGTCCCCCAGGTGCTCCTCGATCCACTGTCGTAACCAATGGCTGGCCCTGGATCCATGAAAACGCCCGATCTCATCTCCATCCACAAACAGAATCACGGTGGGAAACCCACGCAGTCGATAGTGCCCTGCCAAACGCATATTGTCGTCAACCTCGACCTTGGCCAGCGCGACCCGCCCCTGCAACTCCTCAACCACCCTCTCCAGGGCTGGGGCCAGGGAGAGGCAGGGAGCGCACCACTCTGCCCAGAAATCCACAACAACCGGCCGCTGCCGCGAGGCCTTAAGGACCTGCTCGTCATAGGTTGCCTCTGTGACATCGTAGATAAAGGGCGAAGGGTGCTTTTTCTGGCTCATAATCGGGACACTGACTGATTGGTGAGTGGTTCAGGGCGTGCATGATAGGTTATCTTAGGGGTTTGGCCCATAGCGAAAGAGAATTTGTGATGTCCAGCAACAACACGCGATCACCTTTTCCCACCTCCCGCATGCGACGTATGCGGCGTGACGACTTCACCCGACGTATGATGCGGGAGACCCTGCTCAGCCCAGCGGACTTCATCTATCCGGTATTCGTTCTGGAGGGAGAGGGCGCGCGGGAAGCGGTCCCCTCCATGCCTGGGGTAGAGCGCATGAGCATCGATCTGCTGCTGGAAGAGGCGAAGCAGATCCAGGGACTGGGCATCCCGGCGATGGCCCTTTTCCCGGTTACCCCCCTCTCGGTGAAGAGCGAAGATGCGCGGGAGGCCTATAACCCCCAGGGACTGGCGCAACGGGCGGTTCGGGCCATCAAGCAGGTGGCGCCAGATCTGGGCATCATTACCGATGTCGCCCTCGACCCCTTCACCACCCATGGCCAGGACGGCCTGATCGATGCCAGCGGCTATGTGATGAACGATGAAACCAAGGCGGTCCTGGTCAAGCAAGCCCTCTCCCACGCAGAGGCGGGCGCCGATATTGTCGCTCCCTCGGATATGATGGATGGGCGTATCGGTGCGATCCGGGATGAGCTGGAGAGTGGTGGTTATATCCATACCCGCATCCTCGCCTATGCAGCCAAGTACGCCTCCAGCTTCTATGGCCCCTTCCGCGACGCGGTCGGTTCAGCCGCCAATCTCGGCGGCGGCAACAAGTACAGCTATCAAATGGACCCGGCCAACAGCGACGAGGCCCTGCATGAGGTGGCCCTGGATCTGCAGGAGGGCGCAGACATGGTAATGGTAAAGCCCGGCATGCCCTATCTGGATATCGTCAGACGGGTCAAAGAGACCTTCCAAGTCCCCACATTCGCCTATCAGGTGAGTGGCGAATACGCGATGCTGAAGGCCGCATCGCAGCAGGGATGGCTGGATGAACAGGCGGTGGTGATGGAGTCACTGTTGTGCATTAAACGCGCCGGTTGCGACGGCATCCTCACCTACTTTGCCAAGCAGGCGGCGGAATGGATGCAATGAGTTGTCATGGACAAATACGCGGTTATCGGAAATCCCATCGAACACAGTAAATCACCCGAGATTCACCGGGCGTTTGCCGAACAGACCGGCGAGCCTGTGGAGTATGACCGCATCCTCGGGAATCGTGAAGATTTCACTGGGGATGTACGGCGTTTTGCCGCCGCGGGTGGTCTGGGACTCAATGTCACCGTGCCGTTCAAGGAGCAGGCATGGCGACTGGCGGATGAACTGAGCCCAAGGGCGCATACGGCAGGCGCCGTGAATACCCTGAGCCTGTTGGAGAACAATCGCATCCTGGGAGACAACACGGATGGGGCAGGACTGGTAAGGGACCTGACCGTCAACCAGGGCTTTCGTCTGCAGGGAAAAAGGTTGCTGATGCTGGGTGCGGGTGGTGCGGTGAGAGGTGTCATCCGACCCCTGCTGGAGCAACAGCCGAAACGCATCATCATCGCCAACCGCACCGCCAGCAAGGCCTATTCCCTGGCCAACGGTGCTGCCGTCTATGGTCAGGTGGCCGGCTGCGGTCTCGATGAACTGGAAGGTATGCAGTTCGATCTGATCATCAACGGAACGGCTGCCGGTCTGGCCGGGGAGGTTCCGTCGATTCCCGACACTGTGCTGGCCAAGGGCGGATGGTGTTACGACATGCTTTACAGCAATCAGGCCACCGCCTTCCAGGAATGGGGTTATCAACAGCGTGCGGCGCGTTCCCTGGACGGGCTCGGTATGTTGGTTGAACAGGCCGCTGAGTCATTTCGAATATGGCGTGGGATTTTGCCCGAAACGCCGCCGGTCATCGCCATGATGCGAGGCTGAAGTTATGCCTGACCCCGATGGCGTTGCGCCAATTTCACGTAGTGCCCGGCATTATAGGCCATGATCTCAATCTCCCGCTCAGTCAAAGGACGCACCCGCCTTGCGGGCTGGCCCAACCAGAGGTAGCCCCCCTCCAGCCGCTTGCCCTGGGGAACCAAAGCACCTGCACCCAGCATGGTCTGCGGCTCTATCACGGCGCCGTCAAGAATTATCGCCCCCATGCCGATAAAGCAGTTGTCTGCGACCTCACAGCCGTGTAAAAGCACTTTGTGGCCTACCGTGACGTCGTCACCGATGAGCAATGGGCTGCCGCCGGGCTGATAAAAACTGTCATGGGAGACATGCAGTACCGAGCCATCCTGGATATTGCTCCTGGCACCGATGCGGATCCGATGCACGTCGCCGCGGATTACACACAGGGGCCAGACCGAGGCCTGGGATGCGATCGACACATCGCCGATAACAACGGCACTGTCATCCACATAGGCATCTTCTGCGATGTTCGGATGAGTGGTTTCAAACTGACGTAGTTTTGGCATACGAGATTGAGGATTCTGAATTCATGGAAATCGTTAGCTTCGTCCTGATAGGGACAACCATCGCTATCCTGATCTATGGCGTGTTGATTTACAACAACCTGGTGCGCTTGAAACACGATGTCTCAAAGGCATGGTCGAACATCGATGTGCTCTTGAAGCAGCGTCACGACGAACTGCCGAAACTGGTCGAGACCTGCAAACAATACATGAAATTCGAGCAGGAGACCCTGGAGAAGGTGATGCTCGCACGAAGTGCCGTGAACAACGCCCTGCACCAAGGTGATGTGGCCGCAGTGGGCGCCGCTGAAAGCCAGCTGCGTCTGGGACTCGGCAACCTTTTCGCGGTGGCGGAAAATTACCCGGATCTGAAGGCCAATGAAACCTTTCTGCATCTCCAATCAAGGATAACCGGACTTGAGAACAGCATTGCGGACCGGCGCGAGTTCTACAATGACAGCGCGAATATCAATAACGTCCGTATCGAGCAGTTTCCCGACCTGATCCTGGCGAAGCAGTTCGGTTTCAAAGCGGCACAGCTATTGGAATTCGATGAGGCGGAATTGACAGACGTGGATATGGGCGCGATGTTCAGCTAACACCCCTGCTGGCGGGTCATCGGTAGCATGTTGCAAAGTCTTGCCAATATAGGCGACGGTTATTTCTGGTTCTGGACCCTGCTGCTGACAATCTTGACCCTGATCGCGCTCTACTTCACCTTCCGTAATCTACACCGCGCCCGTTTGATCGAGGATACACCCACCTCCCTGATCCGCTCAGCCCCCCAAGGCTATGTGGAGCTGGTCGGCGAGGCTGCGATGATGACGGGCGAGCCGGTGCTGGCCCCCCTCAGCGGCATGCCCTGTTGCTGGTGGCGCTATCGGATCGAAAAGAAGGGTGACAAGGGATGGCGTGCGGTCCGCTCCGACAAAAGCGAGAGCCTGTTCCTGCTCAGGGATGCCACGGGAGAGTGCATCCTCGACCCGGAGGGGGCCAACATCAGCCCAAGTGAAAAGAATATCTGGTACGGGCCCAACGAGACCCCCTCGGCCGGTCCCGATCGAGGCACCGGCACCAGCCACCAAAAAGTCGAGCGATTCGGCGTCCGCATCTCCACCAACACCACTTTCGGCGGCGACTATCGCTATATCGAAGAGACCATCGTTCCGGGAGATCCCCTGTATGCCATCGGACTCTTCACCTCGATGGGCGAACTCGATCGCAAGGCCATGCGAGACGACATGATCAAAGGCAGGCTGCGCCAATGGAAAGCGGATCATGAGACACTGCTGGATCGGTTCGACGAAAACGGCGATGGCAAAATCGATTTGCATGAGTGGGAATCTGTACGCCACAGCGCTGCACGGGAAGTCACCCGTGAACAGCTGCAACAGGATCAACAACCACTGCATACCCTAAGCAGTACAGGGACCCCCCGGCGCCCACTCCTGATATCCACCAAAGGGGAGTTTGAATTGGTGCGTCATTATCGATTGCTCACCATCGTCGCGCTGGCTGCATTTTTTGTGCTCGGATCCGGGGCGGTCATATTTGTCACATCCCATTTAACCGGGCTCTGATTTCAGGGCTGTAGCGCTTGGCCGCGGACAAACTCCACAGTTTATGGCTGTAGTTTTTGCATACCCGATTGGAAATAGATCGGAAAGAGTGTGGCTGAATTTGTCATAGCGCTATTCCTACGACACCGTCGTAATGCGAGAATAGGGGGCTGGATCAAAGCAAAAACAGGTTGGCAAATGCAATTTAGGACAACTCTCATGGCCCTGCCACTGCTGATTGGCCTATCACCGCTGCAGGCTGATAACATCCTGACTGATGACACCTCCGATGATGTTTTCTGGCAGCCAAAGGCTCCCTTCAAGGAGCAGAAGACAACCCTCCCGGAGAAGATCGACATGGATGATCTGCAGGAGTTTCAGGTGGGCGCCGACGATCCCAGATTCAAATACTATGTGGAACGCGGCTCCCTGCTGACCGGTGGTGACAAGGTCACCCGATTCGTTGTGGTCATCCGTTCCCATAGCGGTGCGACCAACACTTCATACGAGGCTTTTCGCTGCGGGGAGCGGCTCTCCAAAGTTTACGCTTACGGCAGTGAGGAGAAACTCTTTCCAGCAACAGGGACTGAGTGGCAGGCGATCCCCAAGGATGAGTCGACAGACTATCGTGCCGCCCTCTATGACGACCTGATCTGCAATCTGTTGACCGGCGTCAGCAATCCGCCCGAGGCCGTGTTTCGCGCCATGGGTGAGAATCGTACATTACGCCGTGACTAATTCGGAACCAAAGCCATGAATCCTCTGATCAATATGCAAGGACTACCGCCCTTTTCCGCGATCACCCCTGAGATGGTCGAGCCCGCCATGGATCAACTGCTGCTGCAGAACCGAGAGACCATTCAGCACCTCCTCAGTTCACAGCAGCCATTCACCTGGGAAAATCTGGTCGAACCCCTGGAACAGGCAGAGGACCGCCTGAGTCGCACCTGGTCCCCGGTGAGCCACATGAACGCGGTAGTCAACAATGACGAACTGCGGGAGGCGTACAACGCGGTGCTGCCCAAACTCAGCGAATACTCCACCGAAGTGGGACAAAACAGCCAGCTATGCGATGCCTACAAACAGGTGGCGGCCGGGTCGGGGCTGGACCAGGCCCAACAAAAGATGTTGCGCAATGCATTACTCGACTTTCATCTATCCGGGGTCGATCTGGAGCAAGCCAAGAAACAGCGCTTCAAGGAGATCAGCCAGGAGCTCTCCCAATTGACCACCAAGTTCGAAGAGAACCTGCTCGATGCCACCAACGCCTGGAGCAAATTGATCACTGACGAATCGGCCCTGCGGGGACTGCCCGAATCTGCCCTGGCCCTGGCCCACCAGACCGCCGCACAAAGGGACCAGGAGGGGTGGCTGCTGACCCTGGAGTACCCCTCCTATCTGCCAGTGATGACCTATGCCGACGATCGTCAACTGCGCAGGGAGGTGTATGAGGCCTTCGCCACCCGGGCATCGGATCGAGGACCGGATGCCGGGCAGTGGGACAACAGCTCGGTGATGGAGCGAATCCTGGCGCTGCGCCACGAACAAGCCGGCCTGCTGGGATTCTCAAACTATGCGGATCGCTCCCTGGCAAAGAAAATGGCCCGTTCCAGCGACGAGGTGATCGCCTTCCTGACAGACCTTGCCGAACGTTCACGCCCACAAGCGGAGCGGGAACTGAATGAGCTCAAACAATTTACGGCAACAGCATATGGCGTCGATGAACTGGAGGCTTGGGATATTGGCTACTATGCGGAAAAACTCCGTCAGCAACGTCATAACATCAGTCAGGAGGAGCTCAAGCCCTACTTTCCGGAAACCCGGGTAATACCGGGGATGTTCGCGGTAGTGGAGCGCCTCTACGGAATCCGCATCGAAGCGGTGAAGGGTGTCGATGCCTGGCATCCCGAGGTGCGCTTCTACGAGATCCGCGACCGGGACAACCACCTGAGAGGGCAGTTCTATCTCGATCTCTATGCCCGTCCAAAAAAACGCGGTGGCGCATGGATGGACGAGTGCGCGACCCGTTTCTTCAGCGCAACCATGGACCAGATCCCGGTCGCCTATCTGACCTGCAACTTCTCCCCCCCGGTGGATGGCAAGCCTTCCCTGCTTACCCATGATGAGGTGTTGACCCTGTTTCATGAATTTGGCCATGGCCTGCATCATCTGTTAACCACGGTAGACTACCCCGCTGTCGCCGGGATCAATGGCGTTGCCTGGGATGCGGTGGAGCTGCCCAGTCAGTTCATGGAGAACTGGTGCTGGGAAAAAGAGGCCCTCGATCTAATATCGGGTCATATCGACAGCGGCGATCCGATACCCGATGAACTCTACCAACGCATGTATGACGCAAGGAACTTCCAGTCCGCGATGCAGATGGTGCGGCAGCTAGAGTTTGCCCTCTTCGATTTTCGCATTCACCGTGAATACGATCCGCAACGGGGTGGGCGCATCTACGAAATCCTGGAACAGGTGCGCCGGCAGGTGGCGGTGATCACCCCCCCTGCCTGGAACCGCTTCGCCCATGGTTTCTCGCATATCTTTGCCGGGGGTTATGCCGCCGGCTACTACAGCTACAAATGGGCGGAGGTGCTATCCGCCGACGCCTTCTCCCTGTTTGAGGAGCAAGGCATATTCAATCCGGAGACAGGCGAGGCCTTTCTCCAGGAGATACTCCAGCAGGGAGGGTCCAGGGATGCCATGGAGCTCTTCGTCTCATTCCGGGGCAGAGAGCCGGAGATCGAACCCCTGCTGCGCCATAGCGGTATAGCGGGTTAAGGAGTAGTCAGGATCTCGGTGTGGAAAAAAAATCGGGTGACGCTGGCGCGCCACCCCCGTCGGGTTAATTGAATATAAAATCCCGACAAACACCACTGATTACTACCTCAGTCAACACTAAACGACCGCTTTCGCAGTTTCCCAGACTATGGGTGAGGCAGATCAACCAGTATTCGTTATTCTCTAATAAAACCGGATCTAACCCTCCGCTATATAGTCATCCGTATCGTTGCCGCAGACTATTTTACGATCCTGCAAGGACATGTTCTGGTAGATACTCTTGGTCACCTCGCTCTCGAAGTAGATCTCAACACCATTCTCGCCATCGCCCTCGTAGAGACAGGGGTGACTCTCGATATCCGTCACATCGTGCAGGGTAATGGGATCCAGGGTGGTTCGGATATTCATGCTGGGCATCTCCCCGACATATGACCTATGACTCTTTAAGCTATAGAAATCCCCAGCAAAACAGTCAAGTAAAACCGCTCCCTCAATCAAGCGAGGAAATTGGGGAATTTATGCCCTTGTGTGAGATGTTGAATGCCGTTTTTTACGCCGTAGTGAACAGCTCGAAGAAGAGCCAATAGACAAGGCTGGCCAATATCAGACCGAAAAACATCACCGGCAGACCGGTGCGCATCCAGATCATGGGGGTGATCCTCGCCTCGGGCATGCCGCTCTTTTCCGATTCACTGACCGCGATGATGTTGGCGGTGGCGCCGAGATGGGTGCCGTTGCCTCCCAGGCCGACCCCCAACGCCAGGGCCCACCACAGGGGGGCGATATTCACACCGCTGCTCTCGAGACCGAGGATGATCGGGATCATGGTGACGGTGAAGGGGATATTATCCACCACCGCACTGAGGATCGCCGCCACCCACATCAACAACAGCCCGGTCAGCAGTAGCATGGCGGGATCCCGCGCCAGTTCAGCCAGCATATGGCCAAACAGATCGAGCAGACCCGATGACTCGACCCCGCCCACGATCATGAACAACCCGGCGAAGAAAAACAGCACCGACCAGTTCACCGAGCCGAACAACTCCTCCATGTCGGGACGCAGCAGCAGCAGCGCGACAGTGAGACCGATAAATGAGGCATAGGCCGGCAACAGGTGCAGATTGTGATGGACAAAGAACAGCACCACCACGATGAACAACGCAAACATGACCCGCTTCAGCCCCTGCACATCCTTGATCGCATGTGTCGCCACCAATCTCCTGGGGTCCTCGACACTACTCACCAGCTGATTGCGAAACAGAAACAGCATCAAGCCCACCGTGCCGATCCATACCACCAACACCGGCAGTCCCATATGCAGCAGAAAGGAACTGAAACTGATATCCGCGGCGCTGCCGATCATCAGGTTCGGCGGGTCGCCCACCAGGGTGGCGGCACCGCCGATGTTGGAGAGCATCGCCTCCGCCATCAGATAGGGCATGGGATTGATCTTCAGCAGACGACAGATCAGCACCGTCAACGGCGCGAACACGATTACCGTGGTCACATTGTCCAGGATCATGCTGATCAGACTCACCGCAAGGCTGAGATAGATCAGCAGCAGCTTGGGATTGCCGTTGGCCCAATGGGTGATGTGCACGGCGGCAAAGTCGAAGGCACCGGTAGGCCGCAGCAGGGCCACCAGCATCATCATCGCGGCAAGCAGTAGAATCGTGTTGCCGTCAATCGCCAGTATCGCCTCCTCCTGGGTATAGAATCCCATCCACATACCGACGCCGATCATCACCACCGCACCGAGGATAGCGGCGATCGTGCGATGCATCCTCTCGGAAAAGATCAGCACATAGGAGACCGCCAGCACCAGGGCGGAGGTCCACATTTCGGAGGTTATGCTCTGCATGGGCTTGGGCGGCTAATCGATACAACACTCTTTGGTGACTACCGCCCTGGCGATACTCATCCGGGTGACCACTCCCTGATACTCATCCTCCTCGGTGACAAATAGATATTCGGTATTGTATTGCTCCATGATCGCCAGGGCCTTGATCGCCTGAAAATTGGCCGACAGCTGAATCGCATCGGGAAAGATGTAGTTATCCACCGCCTCTTCCATCAGTTCGTCGGCGCGCATGTGAGGAAAATCGAGATGCTCGATATCGTCACCCAGCAGATGGGCGCCGTGGATCATGTCCTCGGGTATGCAGCAGAGCACGAACAGATGCCTGACCGAAAAGCGACCGCTGAGTTTTCCCTCCGCATCCACATAGGGGATCCCCGGAACACCCTTCTCCACACACTCCTGCATCACCTCGCCAACCCGCATTCCAGGACGGGCGACTTTGGTGGGAATCGATATATGTTTGATCTTCATGGTGGTGTTTCATCCATCAGTGGCTTCATGGCATGCAGCATATTGGCGAACAGATGCCGGTTTTGCCTCTCCTCCCTGGCCAGCAGCTGTTTTGTATATGCTCGCTTTGTAGGGGCGGTAAAGCAAGCGGGACAGCTGTCGGGAATGATCGGCAGACCCGCCTCCACGGCAAAGGCGCCGGTTTGGCTCTCACGGCAGTAGACCAAGGGCCGAATGATGCGGATATCCCCTGCATCGTTGCGGTAATGAGCCTTCATGGTACGCAGTTGTCCGGCATGAAACAGGGACATCAACAGGCTCTCCGCAAGATCATCCAGATGTTGCGCCAGGGCCAGCACGTTATAGCCCTCACGACGGCAGGTGGTATACATGATGCCGCGCTTCATCCGCGCGCAGTAGGCACAGAAGGAGTTGCCATCCATGTTCTGCTTGGCCTCTTCCATGATGGCTTGCTCCGCATAGTGCCAGGAGACGCCGAGGGCGTCGTAGTAGGCCTTGAGGGGCGCCGGATCGAAACCCTCGATTTGCGGATCGACGGTGATCACCCCCAGCTCGAACCTGACCGGGGCATAGCTCTGCAAATGGGCCAGGATCTGCAGCAGAGAGAGAGAGTCCTTGCCGCCGGACACCCCCAGCAGGATTCTGTCACCCTCCCGGATCATACGGAAATCGGCGATTGCCCTGCCGACTTTGCGCAGCAGGGATTTCGGTGGTTTTTGAAAATCATTCATGGATACATTTTGACACGAAGCCATGACCTCACCAATGTTGTGCGTTGCATTTGATGATAGGATCAAGCATCTTTGAGGATGTCAGCACACTAGGGGATCAGTCATATGGATATCTTCGTACTCGCGGTCTTGGCATTTGCCATCGTAATCGTTGTCCTTGGCGCCAAACGGGTGCCTCAGGGAAACGAATACACCGTGGAGCGTTTCGGTCGCTACACTAAAACCCTCCGCCCAGGTCTCAATCTCATCGTCCCGATCATCGATCAGATCGGCAAGAAGATGAACATGATGGAGCAGGTCATGGATGTACCCTCCCAAGAGGTGATCACCAAGGACAACGCCATGGTAACCGTGGACGGGGTAATCTTCTTTCAAGTCCTGGATGCCTCCCAGGCGGCCTACGAGGTGAACAACCTCTACAGCGCCATCCTCAACCTGACCATGACCAATATCCGTACGGTAATGGGCTCAATGGACCTGGATCAGCTGCTCTCCCAGCGTGACACCATCAATACCCAACTCCTGACCGTGGTGGATGACGCCACCACCCCCTGGGGAGTGAAGGTGACCCGAATCGAGATCAAGGACATCTCACCGCCGAAGGACCTGGTAGACGCCATGGCCAGGCAGATGAAAGCGGAAAGGGACAAGCGCGCGGCCATCCTGGAGGCGGAGGGTGAGCGCCAATCCGCGATCCTCAAGGCGGAGGGTGAGAAACAGTCCGTCATCCTCCAGGCAGAGGGTGAAAAGGAGGCCGCCTATCGGGAGGCCGAGGCGCGAGAACGCCTGGCGGAAGCTGAAGGTCGGGCAACCACGGTGGTATCGGAGGCCATCGCCATGGGGGATGTGAACGCCATCAACTATTTCGTCGCCCAGAAATATACCGACGCCCTGCAGCAGATCGCCTCGGCGGAAAACCAGAAGATCATCATGATGCCCCTGGAGGCGTCGAGTCTGATCGGTTCCCTTGCCGGCATCGGTGAAATCGCCAAACAGACATTCGAGAGAAAGTCCGAAGGAGTTGATTGATGCAGTGGCTGACTCAACTCAATTACTGGCACTGGTTGATCCTGGCCATACTGCTGATGATCCTGGAGGTCTTCTCACCCGGCGCTTTTCTGCTCTGGATGGGACTGGCGGCAGGAGTGGTCGGTCTGCTGCTGATGCTGATGCCGGACATGGGCTGGCAGCTGCAGATCCTGCTGTTTGCCCTGCTGAGTGTAGCGGCCATCGTCCTGGTACGGGCCTTTCTGCAACGCAGGCCCATCGAAACCGATCAGCCACACCTCAATCGCCGGGGTGAGCAGTACATCGATCGTACATTCACCCTCCAGGAACCCATCGTCAACGGAGAGGGTAAGATTCGCGTCGACGACACCAGTTGGAAAATAAACGGTGAGGATTGTCCCACCGGGACCCGTGTCAGGGTAACCGGCGTCCAGGGCGTGGTACTGCAAGTGAGTCGAGATGAGTAGTGATTCAACTACCTGAGAAAAGCTTGATCTTTTTGGGAAATTCGATTCAAGAAACCTATACTTAATACCGATATACCTTACAGACCTGTCACAAACTTCGCTGAATTTTTCGATTAAAGTCAGGCCAAATGTTTGGGGGACTTTCACAGCTCACTCCCTAAACCAATAAAACGACTCATGGATGAGCTGCCCCGCCGCCTCCCGGCGGCGTCGATAGGCGACCGATATGACTACTGAAACCTGTGCAGTTCTATTCGTCGACAGTGATCGTAATCAACTGCAGTCACTGAAGCGCATCCTGCGTGAATTCAGAAACCAATGGCAACTCCACTACGCTGAAGACGCCCAGCAGGCCTTGGAAATCATGCAACAGGATGCGGTGGATATTGTGGTCAGCGAAACCCAGCTCTCCGGCATGCCAGGCAGCGAGCTGTTGAAGGAGATTCAACTCCACTACCCCAGTGCGACTCGGTTGCTATTTTCCGGGCAGGCGATGCGTACCCCCGCACAGGAGGTTGTGCATCATGCCCACCAGTTCATTGCCAAGCCATGCAATAGCGACGATCTGATAAACATCCTGCAACGGGTTTTCCAGTTACGCAGTCTTTTAAATAATCCATCCGTTGAAGAGATGATCAGCAGCTTGGGCACCCTGCCCAGCCTCCCCTCCACCTATCAGCAGATGATCACAGCCTTGCAGTCCGATGCCACTAGCGCCATGGATATCGGCAAGATCGTGGCCCAGGACATCGGCATGTCGGCCAAGATCCTGCAAATGGTCAACTCGGCCTTCTTCGGTCTGCCGCAGAAGGTCGCATCACCGGAACACGCCGTGACCCTGTTGGGCATAGAGGCGGTCACCAATCTGGCACTCACCGCGGGGGTCTTTTCTCAGCTCGACCCGAAGTTGATGGAAGAGTTTCACCTGGAACAACTATGGCAGCACAGTATGCTCGTCTCGGGCCTGGTACAACGCCTCTCCAAGGCGGCCGGTATGAATCAATTGGAGTGCCAGGTACCGGTACTGGCAGGCCTATTGCACGACCTGGGCCAGCTGGTGCTCGCCACCCATGACACCGATGAGTATCGCCGCATTCTGCAACAGACACAGCGGGATAAGGTTCCTCTGTATGAGATCGAATCTGAATCTCTATGGTGTAGCCATGCCACCATCGGCGCCTATCTCATGGGATTATGGGGGCTCCCCTACAGTGCAGTGGAGGCGGTTGCCCTGCACCACACAGCGGAGAGCCAGAGCAGCGAACGGCTCGATTGCCTGCTGGTATATGCCGCCAATCTGCTGGTGAATGCGTCGAGTGACAATCCATACAGCGCCTGCTACTCGACGCAACCCCTGGAGGCCCTGCTGACCCCTGAAGATTTAAGCCAATGGAAATCCATTTGCGAGGAGTACCTAAATGGAAAAGCTGCCTGAAAAGGTCCTGATGGTCGATGACGACCGTAATCTGCTCGATTCCTTCCGGCGTCAATTTCGTAAACGGGTCAATCTGGAAACCGCCACCAGCGGTGCAGACGGGGTACAGGCAGTTCAGGACGGCGGACCTTTTGCCGTGGTCATCTCGGACATGCAGATGCCAAATATGAATGGGGTGGAGTTTCTCTCCAAGGTTCGCGGAATATCTCCCAATACAGTGCGGATCATGCTCACCGGCAACGCCAACCTGGATGTGGCCATCGACGCGGTCAATGACGGCAATATCTTTCGTTTCCTCAACAAGCCCGTGGAGACAGATCAGCTCTATCAAACCATTGCCGATTCCGTTCAGCAGTATCGTCTGATCACTTCAGAGAAGGTACTCCTGAACAAGACACTCAAAGGCGCCGTGGACCTGATGGCGGATATCCTGAGCATGGTCAACCCGGTGGCATTCAGCCACTCATCACAGATCAAGCAATATGCCCAGACCATAGTAAACAGCCTCTCCCTGGAGGACAGTTGGCACTACAACCTGGCCGCCATGCTGTGCCAGCTGGGTTATATCAGCCTGCCGGAGGAACTGGTGCGCAAAGTCGCCGAAGGCGAGGAGTTGAGTCAAGCGGAAAAGCAACACTACAACTCCCATCCCGAGATGGGAGCGAGACTGTTGAAACACATCCCCAGGCTCGAGGTCGTCGCTGACATGGTCAAGCGGCAAAACGATAACGTGGGCAAGATCGAGTTTCAGGGAAAGCTGTCAAACGAGGAAAAGGCGGTCCTCGGCGGTCAGATCCTGCGTGTTGCCATTGGCTATGAACAGCTGGTCAGCAGTGGCATGGATGAGCAGGCAGCAATGGATGCGCTCAAGGACAATCCTGAAAACTACGATCCCATCCTGGTCGAGACCCTGGCATTGGGCGCGCAAAACCGCAAGGTCGAGGTGATGACACTGTCCATCGATGAGCTGGAGCCCGGATTGATACTCGACCAGCCGATTAAGACACAAGCCGGCACGCTTCTGGTGGCCAAGGGTCAGGCAATCAGTCAGGCAGTACTGTTCCGTTTGTTGGCGGCTCAGGAGAGCGGGGTCGTTTCCGGGACAGTGAGGGTGTTCAAAGTCACTTGATGCGGAGCTTCGCTGAACCTCACTCTCGCACGGTCAATTTTCCCCAACCATCATCGCTTGTACAAGGCGTGCTCAACCAGGCTCTTCCCCCAGTGGCAAGCGCATGACAAATTTGCTGCCTTTACCTGCTTGGGTCTCGAAATAGAGCTTTCCATGATGTTTGCCCACTACGATATCCTGGGCGATTGCCAAGCCCTGCCCGGTGCCGCGTCCTACGTCCTTGGTGGTGAAGAAGGGATTGAAAACGTGTTCCTGCACCTCTTCGGGTATGCCGGTTCCAGTATCCGCAACACTGACCTCCACACACTTCCCATCGTATGCGGTGGCGATGGTGATTGTTCCCTTCTGCTGTAACTTGGCCGCTTCTATGGCATGGGCCGCGTTGATCACCAAATTCAGCACCACCTGGGAGATCTCTCCCCCCAGGCATTGGACCCGGGGCAGGCTTTCGCCAAGCTTCAACTCCGTATCCGCGACATATTTCCATTCGTTCTTACACACCGCGACCGCATTGCTGACAATCCGGTTTATGTCAGCCAATGCCATCTGTTTTGACCCGGGGTGGGCAAACTCTTTCATCGCTTGGACGATTCGCGCCACCTGACTGGCACCGGTGATGGATTGTTCTATCGCGTTGGCAGTCTCCTCCTCCAGATAGTCCAGGTCGATCTCCTCGATGGTCTGTTTCACTTTTGCCACTTCCGCCTCCAACTCGGGCAGGGCCGCGGCCTTCTCCAAGAGATCTGCGTAGACCTTCAGCAGTGACTCGGTATCTTCTTGGGACTCCTTGATGAAGCGCAGGTTATCCCCGACATACTGGATCGGGGTATTGATCTCATGGGCGATACCGCCCGCCAGTTGTCCTACTGCTTCCATCTTATGGGTTTGATTCAATTGGCGCTCAAGACTTCTGCGTTCCTCATCCGCACGTTTTCGCTCCGAGATATCGCTGAAGGTGACAACTGCACCGGAATCGCCCTCCTGATTGAGAAAGGGTGATACCGAAAAGGCAACATCGATCTCCCGACCCTCCTTGTGGCAAAACACATCGTCGAAGCCGGTGCGGGTCAATCCATCTTTCAGGGTCTGTTCGATGGCGGATTCCACACTTTCCGCCGTTTCGGGTTTGCTGCCGCCACAGACCAATTCGGAAAACTTCTGCCCCTCCATTTCCACAGCATCCCAGCCCAATAGCCACTCACTTTCGGAATTGGCGAATCTCACCGTACCTTGAGTATCGAGCACCACGAATCCCTCACTCATACTCTTCGTCACATCACTGAGGAACTGCTCCTTTTCTCTCAGTTCATCCTTGGTGCTGTTCAACAACTGAAACTGTTTGCGTAATTGGTGGATTAAAAAGAGACTGGTCATGGAGATAAGCAGAAAACCGACAACATGGATGGAGATCATCATGCGCTTGTACTGCTGTTGCCCATCGAAAATGGGTTCTGCTAACACCTTGACGCTGATACCGCCACGCACGTCACCCACTTTTTTTCCTTCATAACCATGACACTGCATGCATTGCTCCTGCATGAAGACGGGCCCGATATATCTGAAAAACCCCGACTCCTGTTTAAGGTTTTCTTGAAACACATATTCAGTACCACTTTCAAACCGTGAAAGTGCCGCCTTTTCCCAGGGTTCGGCCATGTTATCCGGGTTCATCGGTTGCGCGGAAACGACCCTGTAGTGGATATCTTCCATGCTCTGCTTCTTGAAGATGGTCGGATCGTTGGCCATCAAAACCGGATTGATCTTGGTAAGCCTGACCATCTCATACATGATACGCCCCCGCTCAAAGGCGATATCTTTGACCGAGTTATCGATGAGAGAGAAATTCCATACCAGGGAAGCGAAGCTCAAGAACAACCAGAACAGCACTGGCGTCAACCAGTAGTATCTGGATTGCAGCAATCGAATCAACATATCCGCCACCTATTCCAGGATAGGGCAAGCAAGCGACAGGTTCCTGTCAGGGTATGAGAACCAGCTTACCTTGCATCCGTCCCTGTTCGATCTGTTTATGGGCCTCGGCAGCCTGTTCCAGGGGTAGTGGGTCACTGACGTGAATCCGCAGTGATCCGCTGTCTATCATTTCAGCACAGTCACTTAGAATAGCGACCTGATTCGCCCTTGCTTGAGGAAGATGGCGTAACATCGGTGTCAGCATCAAGGTGAAACCGATTCGCAGATTACGGTTTCGCGCCTCCTTCCAATCCACCGATGGCCCTGGATCGAGCAGGGTGACAAGATCCCCGTAAGCAGAGGTGGCGTTGATGGATGCCTTGAAAACCTCCCCCCCAACGGTGTCGAGCACCACATCCGCCCCTGCGCCGTCGGTCAAACGCAGCACCTCGTCCACGAATCCATGCTCCCGATAGAGAATAGTCTCATCCGCACCAAGTGCCGTAACAAATTCCTGCTTCTCCTCGGTACTCACCGTGGTCAAAACACGTACCCCCGCCTGCTTCGCCAGCTGAATCGCCACATGCCCGACACCCCCTGCGCCCGCATGCACCAACAGGGTCTTCTCTTCGTTGATGCGTGCGCGTCCAAACAATGCCTCCCAGGCGGTAATCAAAGCCAAGGGGGCGGCAGCTGCGTGATTAAAATCCACAGATACAGGTTTTCTGCAACAGACCATCTCCTCGAGAACCGCGTACTCCGCATAATTGCCATGTAGGCCACCCAATCCACCATCGCAGTACCAGACTTCGTCACCTTCACGAAACTGAGTCACCTGACTACCGGTCTCGATCACAATCCCGGCACCATCACAACCCAGCACAGCCGGTTCTCCAGGAGACAAAAAGAGACCTCTGGCACGAAGTTTGGTATCGATCGGATTAACTCCGGCCCCTTGGATACGAACCTTCAGCTGAGTCGCCGAGGTTATTTCAGGGGTGTCGATCTCTTCGAGGGAGAGGACTTCCGGACCTCCGGTTTCTCTCAGTACCACTGCCTTCATCGAGTTCCTCCATTTGAATAACTCATCTAATCCTCACTCACTTCCTGGATTCACCTATCGGCGCTAATAAGAGATAAAGGATCCATGCAAACCAGGAGACAAAAACAACCGCGAGAATCCAGAAAAGTTTTTCGGCGCCATTGGTTTTTCGCGACCTTAGAATCAACAGAATGGGTAAAAACCATATAAAACCTGCAATTAAAAGGGCGGTGAGGCTGAGCCCAAGGATGGTTGTCATGACAATTCCCTTCAGTTACCGGGTTAGTTTGGAACCGTTGCAATCAATCTGCAAGCCTTCTACGGATAACTTCAATTTAAAAAAGGGATCGTCTGATCTGAATCAGTTTTCAATTAAACAACATATGGGCGAGGAGTAACTTGATCTATGATAGATTTAGCATCGAATGACCCACACTCAATCCCCTCGGGATCTATCCTCAGCACCGGCTGCACCTCAGCTAATACTCAAGGAATGTCATCGACTTGAAACGCTAACGTGCCTGCCGCAACTGACGCGGGTTTTAATAAGCCGGTATCGGGCCTGGAAAAACCTGCTGGGGGCTGATACATACTAAAGGGGTTAAGGATTTGTGCTCAAGTGAGGAGGAAAGGCATGGCAGAAGAGGTCGGAAAATTCACTTTACATCTCGAACAAGAGGATGACTACGCCTTCAGGGTCAAGTTCGATCTAAAAAAGGCGCCGGATATCATCATGGATGAGCCACCCCCATTGGGGGAACGCAATGGACCCAATGCTTCGCGAATGCTGGCTGCCGCAGCGGCCAACTGTCTCAGTGCGAGCCTGATGTTCTGTCTCGCCAAGGAGGATGTGCCGGCGAAAAACGTCCATACCGAAGTCACCTGCAGCATGATACGAAATGAGAAAAAACGCCTTCGCGTAGGCCGCCTGGATGTACGTATCACGGCAGGGGACGAACTGCTCTCTTCCAAGAAGCTTGATCGTTGCATGAGCCTTTTTGAAGACTTCTGCGTCGTCACTGCCAGTATTCGCGAAGGGATACCGGTTGGGGTCGAGGTAGTCAACAGCGCCGGGGAGCTTCTACACAAAGCGGAGTGACAGCATGGGCCGGGAACTTACCCTGAAGACATCCCTTGAGGAACCCTTCAAGGCCTACCTAGCCGGCGATGAGATGGCTGCGTCCGGGGTTGGGATCTCTATCCAAGGCTTGCGTGATTGAATATGGGAACAGGTCAGAGGATCAGCTCGGGTAACAGACCCCAGTCCCTCCGAGGCCGCAATAGCCAGCGGGATTCTTGGCCAGATACTGCTGATGATAGGCCTCGGCAAAATAGAAAGGGGGGGCGGAGAGTATCTCCGTGGTCACTGGGGCCGTCGTTACCTGCTGCAGGGCATGTTGATAGTGTTCCCGGGAAGCCTCGGCCAAGGCCTGTTGCGAATCGTCGAAGGTGTAGATTCCGGATCGATACTGGGTTCCCACATCATTGCCCTGGCGCATGCCTTGGGTGGGATTGTGTCCCTCCCAGAAAGACTCAAGCAGCGACTGGTAGCTGACCATCATGGGATCGAAGACAACCCTGACAACCTCGTTATGTCCGGTCATCCCGGTAGATACCTCTTCGTAGGTTGGATTGGGTGTCACACCCGCTGCATAGCCCACCGCCGTGGAGTAGACCCCGGACAGGGTCCAGAAACGCTTTTCGGCCCCCCAGAAACAGCCCATGCCGAAGATGGCGAATGCATACTGCTCGGGAAAGGGACCCAGCAATGAGTGCCCGTTGACATAGTGGCTGTCACCGGGATGAATCGGGGTCGTGCGACCGGGCAGTGCCTGATCCTGATCCGGCAACTTGGTTTTGCGGCCCATTCCGAACATGGGGTTTCTCCTGTAGGGCTTTGTGCTGAATATAGCTTTATTAAATCCAAGCCCAACCCTACAGTCTGTATCTCTTTTACACCACCCAAGCGGATCTCTCGACAACCATAGACAAGCCAACCGCAGCTTATACTCTTTTCACCAGCTACAGGAGCATGAACACCGCAGCACCGGCAACAGCCAGCAGACCTACCGCAAGAAAGATCATTAAGGGCATTTTCGGTTTCTGCTGCTGACTCTCCATCGCCTGGTGGGCCAGGTGTTGATCAAGCAGGCTCTCCACCGTTTCGGTGGCCACGGAGTTGGCAATCTCACCCGCTACTTGGCTGGCGGTCTCATGCACCTGGGCCTCCAGCGATCCCTCAGTGATGACCCGGATATGTTCGATCATGTCGTTCTTTTCCGGTACTTGACTGAGGATCCTCTGCTCCTGATCGGTCAGGCGTTGCGAGATGTCATCCGACAACTCTTTCATCTGGCCGTAGATACTCGATTCGATCAAATCTCCGACAGTACGTTGATTAAGCTGCCTGACAAACTCATCCAGGTCGTGATTGACCTGCTCCACCACTGATTCGCGCAGTGCATCGGTATCGACGCGCTCCGCCTCGACCTGCTGCAGCCCCTTCTCCACCACTGAGATGATCATCGGTTCAAGCTTGCTATCCAGGTAGGCCTGGACACTCGTCTCGACACGTTCCGCAAGGGTCTCCGCCATGAGCTTTTCGGCTGCCTCATGGGCGGTCTCCTGGGCCGATTGCACAGCAACCTCTCTGGCAATGCGCTTGATATCCTCATCCCTGAGACCGCTCTGGGGCAACGCCCCCTCTGGCGCTGTCTCTGCCGCCTCAGCCGCACCTTCAACCGCCATCCCTTGATCCAGTGAAGCGGTCTGCATACTCGCCGCGACGTCTTGCTGGTGCTGCTCGATCAGGTTGATGATGACACCCAGGCTCTCATCGGTCGGTGGCTTGGCCAGGATGCCGAGGGCGCCGTGGTCCACTGCAGCCTGGACATACTCGTCCCCTTCATTGGCGGTGCACATGACCACGGGTGTTTGGGAAAACCTCGGATCCTTCTTAATCTCGGTGATGGTCTCCAAACCATCCATGCCATCCATCAGAAAATCGACAAATATTGCGTCCGGTGTCGACTCTTTAAGTCGTTCCAAAGCCTCTTCACCCGACTGCGCCATCTCGACACCATCGAATCCGCTCTTTTTCAGCATTCTACTAAGCACAATGCGTGCAGATTTCGAATCGTCGACTAGAAATGCTTGTTTTGACACGTTAAAAATCCCTCATGAGATTTGGTTTGTGTTTTTTTGTTCAGTTTCCGACCATGCATCAGCGGACATCGCTCGCGGCATCAGAACACATGCAGCAATCCCTTGAAAACAAAGAAAATATCCAAAACAGTCGAGTTCGCGCCAAGAGCTGAATCATGACCAAAGTTGATCCTGATAGATAGCCAGTTTAGTACTAACGCGCAAGAGATCTCTCGCCTGCCTCCCGACAGCGCCTTATAATTGGCGGCTGTTTCCGATAAAACCTGAGTATCTTGATGTCATCTGCAACCGCGAAAACTGCCGATCAGCCTGTTGAAACACTGCTTAAACAGCGCATTCTCATCCTCGATGGCGCCATGGGCACCATGATCCAACGCCACAAACTCGCTGAGGAGGATTATCGCGGAGAACGTTTCGCAGATTGGCCTTGTGATTTACAAGGGAATAATGACCTGCTGGTGCTGACTCAACCGGACATTATCCGCTCAATTCACGAGGCCTACCTGGAGGCGGGGGCGGATATTCTGGAAACCAACAGTTTCGGCGCCAACCGCATCTCCATGGCGGACTATGAGATGGAATCCCTGGCCTTTGAGATGAGCGAGGCGAGTGCCCGCCTGGCCCGTGAGGCCGCGGACAAATACACCACCCTGGACAAACCGCGCCTTGTGGCCGGTGTCCTGGGCCCGACCAATCGTACCGCCTCCATCTCTCCGGACGTCAACGATGCCAGCCTGCGCAACATCAATTTCGAGACCCTGGTAGAGGCCTATATGGAATCCGCCCGGGGTCTTATCGCCGGTGGCTGCGACCTGCTGTTGATCGAGACGGTGTTCGACACCCTCAACGCGAAAGCCGCGGTCTTTGCCTGTGAGCAGGTATTCGAGTCAGACGCAGAGCGACTGCCGGTGATGATTTCCGGCACCATCACCGACCAATCCGGGCGTACCCTCTCGGGCCAGACCACGGAGGCCTTCTACAACAGCCTGCGCCATGCGAAACCCATATCCATCGGTCTCAACTGCGCCCTGGGCCCCGATCTGCTGCGTCAATACGTGGAAGAGATGTCGCGCATTGCCGATACCCATGTCTCCGCCCACCCCAATGCCGGTCTGCCCAACGAGTTTGGCGAATACGACCTGGGCCCACAGCAGATGGCTGAATATATTGCGGAGTGGGCGGACGCGGGGTTCCTGAATATCGTCGGCGGCTGTTGTGGCACCACACCGCAGCATATCCAGGCAATCGCCGCGTCAATGAAGGGCAAAACCCCACGCCAACTGCCGAACATCGAAAAACAGTGTCGTCTCTCCGGCCTTGAACCCCTCAACATCGGCAGGGATTCTCTGTTTGTGAATATTGGCGAACGGGCCAATGTCACCGGTTCTGCAAAGTTCAAACGCCTGATCCTCAGCGAGGCCTATGACGAGGCCCTGGATGTCTGTCGCGAGCAGGTGGAGAACGGCGCGCAGATCGTGGATATCAATATGGATGAGGCGATGCTGGATGGGGTTGCCGCCATGCAGCGCTTTCTCAACCTATGCGCCGGTGAGCCTGATATCGCCAAAGTACCGGTGATGATCGACTCATCCAAGTGGGACATTATCGAGACTGGGCTGCAATGCGTGCAGGGCAAACCCATCGTCAACTCCATCTCACTGAAGGAGGGCGAGGAGCCCTTTCTGCACCAGGCACGTCTGTGTCGGCGCTATGGCGCCGCCGTGATAGTCATGGCCTTTGACGAAACAGGCCAGGCGGACACCCAGGCGCGCAAGGTCGAGATATGTGCCCGGGCCTATGCTCTGCTGACCGAAAAGGTCGGTTTTCCCCCGGAAGATATTATCTTCGATCCCAATATCTTCGCCATTGCCACCGGTATCGAGGAGCACAACAATTATGGGGTCGATTTCATCGAGGCGACCCGGGAGATCAAACAGCGTCTGCCCCATGCCCTGATCTCGGGCGGGGTCTCCAATGTCTCATTCTCGTTTCGCGGCAACAACCCGGTTCGCGAAGCTATTCACGCCGTCTTTCTCTACCACGCCATCAAGGCGGGGATGGACATGGGCATAGTCAACGCGGGACAGCTGGCGGTATACGACGATCTGCCGGCGGAACTGCGCACCGCGGTGGAGGCGGTGGTACTCAACACCGACCAGCGGGCGGGTGATCACCTGGTGGAACTGGCCCCCAAATATCAGGGGGATGGCGCTGTGGTGGAGACCAAGGAGGATGCGGAGTGGCGCTCCTGGCCGGTGGAAAAGCGTCTCGAACACGCCCTGGTGAAGGGTATCACCGAATTCATCGAGGACGACACCGAGGAGGCAAGAGAGCGGGCCAAGCAGACCCTGGAAGTGATCGAGGGGCCCTTGATGGACGGTATGAACGTGGTGGGGGATCTATTCGGTGCGGGTAAGATGTTCCTGCCACAGGTGGTCAAATCGGCCCGTGTCATGAAAAAAGCTGTCGCCTACCTAGAGCCCTACCTGGAAGCGGAGAAGGCCGAGTGCGGGGTGCAGAGCCAGGGCAAGATACTGATGGCCACCGTGAAGGGTGACGTTCATGACATCGGTAAGAACATTGTCGGTGTGGTCCTGCAGTGTAATAACTACGAGGTCATCGACATCGGGGTCATGGTCCCCGCAGACACCATCCTGCAAAAAGCCCGAGAGGAACAGGTGGACATAATCGGGCTCTCCGGTCTGATCACCCCGTCGCTGGATGAGATGGTGCATGTGGCCAAAGAGATGCAGCGTCTCCAGATGCCGCAACCATTGCTGATCGGTGGTGCCACAACCTCCATCGCCCACACGGCGGTCAAGATCGACCCGGAATATGATAATCCCGTGGTCTATGTGGCAGACGCCTCCCGGGCCGTTGGGGTGGCAGCCAACCTGTTGTCGGCTGAACATCGTGATGGCTATGTCGCCTCCCTGCAGGAGGAGTATGAGACGGTACGGCTAAGACGCGCCGGTATCAACCAGTCTCGCAATCTGATCTCCATCGAGGAGGCCAGGTCCAATCCGACCCCAATCGATTGGTCCCGGTACAAGCCTGCGCGCCCCAATCTTTGTGACCCGGGCTTTCACCCTCCCGAACATGCCGAGATCGTACGTCTAGATGAGGAGAACGGGACTGGGCAGCCAGGGGCAAGCTTGCTGGTGATGAAGCAGATACCCATCACCGAGCTGATTGCCTATATCGACTGGACCTTCTTCTTCCATGCCTGGCAGTTAAAAGGGCGCTTTCCCCAGATACTGGATGACGAGAAGAAAGGTGAGGAGGCGAGAAAACTCCATACCGATGCCTTGGCCATGTTGCAGAAAATAGTTGCAGAGGGTTGGTTACAGGCGGCGGCCGTGGTCGGTCTCTTTCCCGCCAACAGTCAGGGGGACGATATTCTCGTTTATCAAAATGAGACACGCAACCAAACCCTGACAACCCTGCATAACCTGCGCAAACAGGGTCGCCAGCCAGGGGGGAAAGAGCAACGGGGCAATGGGCACTATAACGAATCCCTGGCCGATTACGTAGCGCCTGAAACGGCTCAAGGCGTCGATTATATTGGGGCATTCGCCTGTACCGCCGGTATCGGCATCGAACACAAGATCGATGAGTTTGAACAGGACCACGACGACTACCACGCCATCATGCTAAAGGCCCTGGCGGATCGTTTGGCCGAGGCCCTGGCTGAGTGGCTGCACGAAAGAGTGAGAAAAGAGTATTGGGGCTACGCCAAGGAGGAGTCCCTGAGCAATCAGGAATTGATCGCCGAAGACTACACCGGTATCCGCCCCGCCATGGGCTACCCGGCCAGTCCCGACCATACGGAGAAAACCCTGTTGTGGGATCTGCTCTCGGTTGAAGAGCATATCGGGATCTGGCTGACGGAGAGCAAAGCAATGGTGCCCACCGCATCGGTCAGCGGTCTCTATTTCAGCCATCCCGACGCGCGCTACTTTGCGGTAGGCAAGCTGAACAGGGATCAGGTGAGCGACTATGCCCAACGCAAGGGTTATCCATTGAGCGAAATGGAACGCTGGCTCGCACCCAATCTGGCTTATGAGCCTGAAACCTGAGTAGACGATCAATGGCTACCCACTCAGGCCTCAGGATTCGCCAGTTCCGGCCGATGCCAGTTGCGAGAGACGATGGAAGAGTAAACCCATGGATGAAAAATCGATTGCAAAACAGCTCATCGCACTGACTATCAACCTTAAATCGGGGTTGCGGCTGGTGACTGGGCAAAATGTTACACGCAACCATTTCATCTACTCAGTGGACCAGGGACTCTGGCTCCTGGCCCTGTTGCTGGGTCTCGATATCACAGTCGCCTACCTTATTACGGATAAGCCGGCGCTATTCTCCACCTATGGCCTCAACCACCTGGCTGCCGTCTATCTGCTGGATTTGTTGATCCTGGTGGTGCTCGCCCGGCTGGCCCGAGCCGAAACCGCGGATACGGGGAGATTGTTGCTTGCCTACCTGGCATCGATGCCGCTCATCACAGTGGCAATCCAGCTCCTCGCCCTGCCTGAGCAACTCTATTACTCCCACCCAAAAGGTGGCGGGGCACTACTGTTGTTGCTGTTCATCTGGCACTTCTACATTATGATCCGCCTGTTACGCATCCTGCTCCTGGTAAGCTTCCGCAAGGGATTCTCACTGGCGGGCCTCAGCCTGCTGCTCTCACTTTCGAGTATCTGGTTTCTACCCTACACACAACTCTGGTACAGCGATAAACCTGTCCAGAGCAATAGCGCCTACTCCAAACTCAATGATCTCAGTGTTGAGGATCTTTTCTACAATCAATACCCGTTGGTGGATGACGCATTGAGCCAGTTGATACCCCAACGGCCCGGCATACCTGACCTCTATTTGGTCGCAGTGGGCGGATATGGCCTGGAGAAGGTCTTTCTCAATGAGGTTGAATATGTGCGAGACCTCTTTGATCGACGCTTCGACACCTCCGGCCGATCGATGGTACTGGTAAACAATGTGGATACCCTGGCCCGCTATCCCCTGGCGAACCGCCACAACCTGGCAGACAGCCTGGACGTGATAGGTCGGATCATCGATCCCGACGAAGATGTACTGTTTCTGTTCATGACCTCCCACGGCAGCAAGGAACACAGATTCTCCGTGAGCTTCGGCCCCGTGCCGCTGGATGACATGACTCCCATGCAGATACGCCAGGCATTGGACGATGCAGGCATTCGTTGGCGCGTGATTGTCGTATCCAGCTGCTACTCGGGGGGCTTCATCGAACCCTTGCGTACACCCAATACCCTGATCATCACAGCCGCAGCCAAGGATAGAAAATCCTTCGGTTGCGGCGCCAAGAGTGAGTTCACCGATTTTGGCACCGCCTATTTCAAACACGCCCTGGATAAGCAACCCGATTTCATCGAGGCCTTCGACATCGCCGCGAAATGGATAGCGGACAAAGAGAGCCGCGAGCAACGCACACCCTCACTGCCACAACGTTTTGTCGGTGATGAGATCCGCTCCAAGCTCGCCCAGCTTGGAGGGGTGGCGTACGATGCATCGGGCATCACCCGATATGATCGCCCGGTGAATTGTGATGCCTGGTCCGATCCGGCTTTGTGCAGGGGTGACTGATCAAGCCACCGCGTCTACGGCAGCGCTTCCGGCTTCATGCACCATTTGCGGCCCGAGTTCGGCAAACGCGAAGAGTTTGAAGGCGCGCTCACCATTGTAGTCGAGCACCCGCAGGTCGTCGCTTTCGTGCAGGTCATTGGCTACTACACTGAAATGCCCGCCGTAGCGCTTCCTGGCCAACTCATAGGGCACCTCGTAGGCAAGGAATTTTTCAATACCCTTGCTCGCCAGCTTTTCCAGTATCAGAGGATCCTCCATGGAGGCATGGGATGTGAGAATCATCAGCGGACCGCTTCCTGTCATCAACATAAAGGTTTTCATGACTACCTCCCTCCCGCTGGGATTAGGATGAGTCTGAACACTCCATCCGGGTAAAAGATTTATACCTCTTTCTGATCTAATTTTAGCTCGTCGCAGGCACCCGGTCCGAAATCCCGGCCAGGAATCTCCCAGCCCCTAGTCCACTTTTATACTTCCCTGTTTTTCCAATGGAATTAAAAACCGCTGCAACAGCGGATTCGACGTGGAGGCATCGAGTACACCGTTCAGTTCATAGCGCAGGCCGGAACGATTCAGGAGGGCCGAATAGAACCCCATGCCCGCCCGCAGCAGATCGACCGAGAGAGGGATGATCACCACCCCCTCACCTCCCTGATCGATATCGAGGGGCTTCTCGATCAGGCCCTCGGCGATGGCAACCCCGTTCAGCTTGAGATGGTAATCCAGCTGCTGAAGCAACAGGGAGAAGCTGTTGGGATTGTCGACCTCCAGCTCAAGCTGCAAGTCGGCGCGCTCCAGGGAGAGCCGCTTTATCCCGAGGGCCTTGACCCTGAGGTCCGGCATTTTAGGCACGGCAAACCTGCCATCGATGTCCACAGGCAGGCGCAAACTGCCGATCACCGGCATCTGGAATCCCAGCCCGAGATCGAGTCGATAACTGGCCTCATCGGCCCCTCGCAGCTGCCGGTAGGCATTAAGCAGCTTCTTGAAATCGAGCCTCAGGGGAAGCTGGATATTACTCTCGCTCTTCGCGGCCAGGCTCAATGCCTGGGTCTGCCGACCCTTGATGAATGACTGATCGAACAGCTGCAGATCATAATCGAAACCCGTCAGATCGATGGAGTAGGGATTGGGATTGTCTATTCCCACATCGAATACCAGATCGACACCCTGTAAATCGAGGCCTTCCAACCTCACCCCGTCGATCTGAGCGGTGGGTTTCCGCCCCTCCATGATCCGGTCGACCTGGTCCAGGGAGGAACACCCCTGCAACAACAGGACTGAAGATAAGAGCATCAGAAAGAGTAGATGTCTGCACAGCATCGGCGGCCCCCGGGTAACTCCAGCTTTGGCTTATCATGATACTAGCCGGCGTCCGATATGCCACCCCGCTGCCTGTGACTCAGATAGGGTTTGATCACAGCCAACAATCCCAGCAGCAGCATGAAGAGACCGCTGGCGCCCCCGCCACCATAGTCGTCGCGATAGTAGTCCTCCAGGGGCAACACCGCCAAATCGCCATCCTCATAGGGACCGTAATTGACCTCGAGAAGATCGTAGTCGGCATCATAGAGCTCGATCAGGACATCGTAATATCCGGTCGGATAGCCATCCAGCAAACGGGTTACCACCTCATACTCATCATCGCTGACATCTCCGCTAATGGGGAACTCCTCGGTGGTGTAGTAGTGGTTCCATGGTCCTCCCTCCAAGCTGAGGTAGAGCCTGGCGTAGACCCATACTTCATCCCCCGAGGTATCCGCGTCGAATGCAACCTTCAAGCGATGGTAGTAACCGTCGTGGTCATCATCCCTGCTGATCACCGCGTGGGCATCGAAGATACTCAATTGCTCGCCTATTCCATGGGCTGCATAACTGCGCTGTGCAGTGGCCTCTATGCGACTGCCGGAGACGACCAACGCCTGCAGCTCATCCACATCGGCCTGGTCCAGGGCTGTCTCATCCTTCTCGGAACCCTGGCTGACCACACCCTCAACGGATTGAGAGAGCCTGACACCTCCCTCGACCGCAAACGCCTGCCCTCCGATGATCAACAACACTATTGCGATCAAACGCAACCACACGCTTTTGTCATAGCTACCCATAACTGCTCTCCCGCCTAATCCCTACGGTCCCGACGATGGCGATGCTTGTCCCGGTGTCCGTGGCGTCTATGCTTGTCCCGGTAGTATCGGCCATGACTCTCACTACGCCGGTACTCCCGGTGACGGTAGTGACGATCACCATGGTGATGGGAATGACCATGGTTATGGTAGTGATTCCAAGAGAGGCCAAGGAACAACCCACCCAACAACCCATAGGGGTAATCATAATAATCATGGGCCTGCGCAGGCGCCGCCGTGACCAGCGAGGCTGAGAGTGCGCTTGCCAAAAGAAGGGCTTTAGCTTTCATCATAGTTCTCCACAGAGTATGAACTTATGATTAAGCATATGGCGCCGAGGCTGAACCAAAGCTGAATGGAACCGGACCGCTTCAGGAGAAGAATTGAAATGGGGCCTGAGACTTAAGAGACGGGTGTTTTGGCGAGTAAACCGTTATTTTGCAGGGCTTGAGCAATCTTCCTGCTCTTCCCCGCCAGGCGACTGAGATCAGCGAAATTGGGGATGGCGCCAGCGGCTAATTTGACCTCCCAATCATCCAACTCGGTTTCCAGATAGATGAGTAATTTGCTTGAACAGCCCTGGCAGGCATCACCACACAACACCTCTTCGGGGAGATCGAAAGGGATCTCGCTGCGCACACGATCGATCAGTTGGCGCATCGCCGTTCGGGTATCCGGTTTACGATCTGTTCTGTTCACTGTGTGTCAAATGTTATTTTCGTTTATCCTCAATTTTACGCAAATGCGCTAAGCGTTTTTTCCCCTTTGACAATTTCGCTTCCACATACTTCAACTCCACTTTCAGACGTTTTTGTTTACAAACACGCTGCTCTTTTTTCAAGCGATGATGAAGATGCTCTTTTCTCTCCTCAAGCCGCTTTATAAGTTGTGCGATATTGTGGCGGTCATTATCGGTTTTCTGTTTTCCTTTTTTGAGATAACGATGCAGATGTCGAACTATTTTTTCGATCTTCATACTCATTACTTCGATACAGGGATACCAATCATGCTATCCACACTACAGATTAATCCTCGGCAATCCCCTGCGGCGGCAGCACAGACTTCGCCATTCGCTTGGCGAAGTAATAGATTCGCTTTTGCTTTTCGATAATATCCACCTCAGTGGTATAGGCTGCGATACGATTTGGTTCTTCGGCAACCAGTCTGGAAGCTTGATGTAAAGCGGCGGACTCCGCCATTTTATTGATCTCGTCTTTCATATCAATAACACTTTGCGCCACCTTTGTATTCAGCTGGGAAACAGACTGAACCGCACCGTCCACCGCTTTTTTCACCACCTTGTGAAAACCCGTGAGCACCTCCTTGGTGGGTTCGCTGATGGAGAAACCGTGATCGATACGTTCGTGGCCCAGTGCAACCATATTGGTCTCTATGGTATCACCGATATTTTCCAGATCGCCCACCGCCTCCATCAGGGAGAGGAAGTCTTCGGTCTGGTGGTCGGTCATCGACTGCTTGCTGATCTTGCCAAGATAGTCAACGATCTGCTCATAGAGGATATCCACCTCATCATCGAGTAACGCCACATCGTCGAGTGATTTGTGATCCCCATTGAGAATGGCCGGCATGATCTTGTCCAACATCTCCATCACCCGCTCACCCATGTGCAACACCTCCAGGCGCACCCGGTCCAACGCCAGGGATGGTGTTGATAGCAGTTCGTCATCCAGATATTTGGCACTTACCGCCAAACCCTCCTCCTCCAGCAGGCGATCGGGAATCATCCACTCCACCAAACGGGCCAACTGAGCGGTAAACCAAATAAAGATGATCGTATTGGCAATATTGAAAATGGTATGGGCATTGGCAATTTGGCGCGGCGTTTCAGCGCCCAGTCGATCTATACCCGAGAGTTCAGGATGGCTGGGTGAGACCAATGTCACGACCTCGGCCAGTTGGGGAATGAACATGATCCACAATACCACCCCTGAGATATTGAATATGACATGCACCACTGCCGCCCGTACCGCCTCCCTGGGCTTACCGATCGAGGCCAGCATGGCCGTGACACAGGTGCCGATATTCGCGCCGAACGCCAGCGCAATACCCGCAGGCAGGGTGATGAATCCCTGGCTGGCCATCACGATCACAATCGCAGTGGTTGCCGATGAGGATTGAATCAAGCCTGTGAAACCGGCAGCCACAAGAATACCGACCAGCGGGCTCTCCATACTGATCATCAAATCCAGAAAAGGCTGGTAAGTGCGCAACGGCTTCATGCCATCGCTCATGATGCTCATGCCGAAGAAGACCAGACCCAATCCCATCAACATCGCACCGTAATGTTTGAAGCGTTCCTGCTTGGCTGCAAATAACATGGTAAAGCCGACACCAATCATCAACAGTGCCGCTTTGGTCACTTTGAATGCGACGATCTGGGCGGTGACGGTAGTACCCACATTCGCCCCCATGATGACGCCGATGGATTGCGAGAATGACATCAACCCGGCGGTGATGAAGCCCACCACCAGCACAGTGGTGACCGAGGAGGATTGAATGACCGCTGTCACGAAGGCCCCGGTGACCGCACCCATAAAACGATTGGTAGTCAATTTGGCGAGGATACCTTTCATGCGCGCACCCGCCACCGCCTTTAAAGCATCCGCCATCTGCTCCATACCGAACAGAAACAGGGCAAGCCCGCCAAACAGCTTCATCCCCATCACACCCCACTCGATGCCTTCTGTGGCAGCACCGTCAGCGAATACGGGAAATGCGAATAGCATGCCTGCCAAACAGATCAGAACGATGCTTGAATGGTTGAGGTTGGGCGACGTATTTTGAATGAGCTTAGGCAGGTTCATCTCATGATGCCTGCTCTTGCGGCGGTGCTTCCTTCACCACCATTACCGGTAGTGGACAAAGCTGAACCACACGTTCGGCCACGGATCCTAACATCAGATGCTTTAATCCCGTCTCCCCTTTGCTGCCCATTACCACGAATGAAGCATTGATTCTTTCCGCGACTTGTAAAATCCGCGTCACGGGCAAGCCGATAACAAGCATTCTCTCGGCTCTTTTCAGGCGCATTTTGGTAGGCTTTTTTTTGCGGAACTCCTGGACGAACTCCTCCAACATGACACGGGCGGCATCTTGCAATCTGGTGAGTTTTTTCTTTTTAATGACGTCTGAATAGTATCCGGGCATATCCCCTGGATCATGCACCACATGCAGCACCACAACCCTTACCTTGAGGCATTCCGCCAGTTCAAACGCCTTGTATAGTGCCGCCTCGGATGCTGCAGAAAAGTCGACAGGTACAAGGATTGGTTGTTTGCCAGCTCTATCGGGCATGACCACTCTCCTTTACCGTACAATCATTCTAATTATGGAATATCTCACCCGGTCTGTCGTTCGATCCTCACCTTCACCACGGAACGCTCATCGGACTCGATTACAGTCAAGCGGTGACCCTGCTCCTCGATCGAATCACCCTCTGATGGTATGTGACGCAGACGACTGACGATCAGGCCACCCACTGTCAAGGCCTCTTCCACCGGAAAATCCACATGCAGGATATCGTTGATCTCTGAAATCGGCATTCTACCGCTCACCAGGTGACTGTTCTCACTCTCATGTTCTATATAGATCCGCCGTTTCGGGTGGTATTCGTCAAAGTCATAACCCACATCGATTTCACCAACCACCTCTTCGAATACATCCTCCATGGTGAGGATACCTACCGCAGAACCGAACTCATCCACGACCACTGCCATATGGTCCTTTCTTGCCTGTAGCATCGGCAGGGCACGGTCGATGGTCTGACGTGGTGAAAGATAGAGAACCGGGCTGATGTAGTCAGCAATCGGCTTCTCCTCCAGATCAGGGGACATCAAGTCCCAGGTATCTAGGGTAAGAATGCCTTTGACATTGGTAATGTTTCCTCGATAGACAGGCAGGCGATTGTAGCCATGCTTCATGACCAGTCTCACCGCCTCCTTCATGTTACGCACCTCGTTGAATCCCACTACATCCGGTAACGGGATCATCGCTTCACCTACGGTGGTGTCGGCAAAACGGATGATTCTGCGAATCCTTTTGCGGTCGATGGTTTGCGGATCAGAGGTTGAATCGGATACATCCAACAACACCCGCAACTCCTCACGGGTGATGAACATATTCTGTGGCGCAATCCCGCCACCGACTATGCGGGTCGCCAACCTGGCCACGCGGCTGAAGATAAAGATTATCGGATAGAAGACATAGGAGAAGAAGCGCAGGATATAGATCAAGCGACTCACCAGACTGTCAGCTTCCTGCTGGAATACACTCTTTGGCACCACTTCACCAAATATCAACAGCACCGGCGTCAATATGATCACCGAGATCAGATCACCGGTATTGCCGAACAGATCAATACAGACCAGGGCACCCAGAGTTGAGATGGTGACAGTGGCTATATTGGTGCCGACCAGTGTCGTGCCGAGTATCACATCCGGAGTCTTGAACAGCTTGAGAACCAAGTTCGCGCCACGGTTGCCAAGTTTCCCCTGATGCCGCAATTTAAGCTTGTCAGAATTCACCATCGCGATCTCAGATCCGGAGAAAAAACCCTTTAACAGCAAAAACAGCAGGATCATTACCAGTTCTACGCCCCAACTCATTTCTCACTCTCCTCTGATTGGGTCTCGGCCATCTCCTGTTGTTGATTCGGGGATTGCGCTTCAATCCCCTCCAGTGACTCGTCCTTGTCCTCTGTTGTCACTGCAATCGTTTCATCCTCGGCCTGCGGGGGCTCTTCATCGCTGGCCACTATTTTTCGCACCTGAACCTTGCTGATGCGCAGGCCTTTTACCTCCTTGACGATAAACTCATACCCTTCGTTGCGCAGGTTATCCCCCTCCTGGGGCAGGCGATCGAAGAGGCGGAATACGACACCGCCGATGGTTGCCATCACCGGATCTTCGATATCGAAATTGGTAAGGTTGTAAAAATCTGTGAGACGCATATCGCCGGGCACGATATAGCTGTTGGCATCCTCCTCCTGGTAATACTCCAAACCCGCCATCTTTCCAGTGATCTCACCAAAGATGAAGGTCAGGACATCCTTCATGGTGACGACACCCAGCACCTCACCGTATTCGCCGAGGACGATGGCAATCCGGGTATTGTGGGCCTGGAAGTAGTCGAACATCTCATCCACCTTCTTGGTGGGCGGAACGAAGTGGGCCGGTTTGATGATCATATCCAGGGTCACCTGTTCCAGATCTCCGCCCCCCCTGACTAGTCGCAGGATATCCTCCGAGTGAATAAATCCGATGACATTGTCCCAATGCCCCTGATAGACCGGGATTCTCGGATGCTGGTAGCTACGAAATGCCTCGATCAGTTCATGAACAGGGAGGTCCGCATCCAAAAACTGAATGCGCGGACCCGGGGTCATGATACGGGCAATGTCGGTCTCAGAGGCCTCCAGCACATTATCGATCAACACCCGCTCCGTGGCCTCGATCACGCCGCTCTCTTCTCCCGCTTCCAAGAGGGTACGCAACTCGTCCGCATGGAGGATATTTTCCCGACTGATCGCCTCACCCACGATCATGGTGGTGATGCGGTCGGATACCGACCTGACCGCCTCTCGCAGGGGAGTGATCAGGACGATCCATCGCGGCAGGATCCTGGCTGTCAGACGGGTTGCGAACTTGACAGGAAAACTCACCGCAATGGTCTTCGGGGTCACCTCTCCGATCAACAACAGCAAGGGCACCATGATAAGGATATTGAACCAGGTGATGTTGCCATCACCGAAGAGAATCAGCAGGATCGCAGCCATATTGGCGGCGGAGGCGATATTCACCAACTCATTGCCGCACAATATGGAGATGATCAGGCGCCTCGGTTCATCCAGCATGGCATGGATGCTCTCTGAGTGCTTGTCGCGACTATGACGTAATTTCTGTAGATCGATCCGGCTGAGGGAGAAAAGGGCGGTCTCCGAACCTGAAAAGACCGCTGACAGGGAGAGCAGGAACACTTGCAACAGGGCGCGCAACAGCAGCTCCCAGTTCACATCCGCGAGTCCAAAGGAATCGAAAAGTGTTCTCAACTCTTCCATTAAAAAAATCCGAATCGGTTTCTTGTTGCCACAGTGGGCGGACAGAGTGTCCTGAGCGAGGCTAGATGCTCAGACCACCTGAATTAATTCCCCAACGCCATTGGCTAAAAAAGGGCTTGCCGTCATGGGAATCCACATCCCGCGAAATCTGCAAGGTATGAATCGACACAAACCCGTTTATTTTTACTCTCAGGATAGTAGGCACCCTGCACCAGCTAAACAATACGCATGGCGGTAACTGGCTAATTCTACCTGAAATCGCCCACCCGGCGAAATGTCGAGACACTCAAGGTGTGGTCTGCCATCTCAGGCAACTCAGAGCAAAACTTCGTTACATAAAAGATACGCAACAGATCTAATTATTGCACAAATATTAAAGCTTGATGGCCGACATCCATAGACAACCGCAATTGCATCGAGAATCCATTGATCATCTATATTTATCAGTACGACTTGAAGATCCTATGATCACCGCTATCCTCAAGTTGGGCTCTCAATCAATAAGGCACAAGATCGTGTGTGGCAAAGTACGATCATCAAAGGGTATTTATAAAGGTAGCCAGCATGCCCCAGCCAAACAAAATCGTTGAAAAACTCAAGAAACTACTCGAATCGGGCACGAAAAAGGATAATCCAAAATGCGATCTCATTGCCGACCTGTTAAAAAAGCTTAAAAAGCAGGAACGGGCAGCGAAAGAGAAACTGCAAAATGAAAAGGACCGCACCAAACGCAAACGGCTGATCACTGAGATCAAGATCCTGCATACCCAGCGCAAGAAGGCGATACGCCGCTACAAGGAGCTGAAAAAGAAGTGCTAACCCTGCTGAGGGTTATAGAGAGCCAGCGCCGATTGCAACCGTTGTTGAATCTGACTGCGCAACTCAGGGGGTGAAACGACCTCCACATCCGGCCCGTATTTCAGCAGATCCATCAACAACTCCGCTGGATTGGAATAGGGCAGTGTCAACTCGTAACACCCATCATCGAGCCAGCGACTCTGTTGTCTGGGATGCCACTCCTCCGTGGCCACCCACCTGGCCGCATCTGCACTAAACCGCACCACAGCCCACTCCAAGGCTTGCCCGGAGAATATCCCGTAGGCATCTGTAAAATGGCGCGCCAGTACCGTTTCGTCCACATTCTGCGCCACTTGATCCAATTGCCGGGCCTGCCGAATCGCATCCAGGGCAAAGGTGCGCAATCCTTGGCGCAAATGGCACCAGGCATCCAGGTACCAATTATCACGATAGTGGACAAGGCGTTGTGGTGAAACCTGGCGCTCGCTGAGTCTATCCTGCTGGCGATTATAGTAGACGAGATGGAGACGACGCCTGGCAGCCAGGCTACCCGCCAGAAGGGTAAAGAAGGGACTCACGGGACGGGCGGTGGCCCGTATCAGTCGAACCCTGCCGGCGAGGGATTCACCGGCATCACCCTGCTGACGCGCCAGCAGGGCATCGATCTTACGCCTCAGGGGCTGCAGGTGGCTCTCCAGCAGGCCGGGCTGCACTCCTTCCAACAGCTGCTGCACCGCCAGCAGGGCATGCAGTTCGGAGGCATTGAACCAGAGCCCGGGCAGCTGATACATCTCCCCTTCCTGGGGATCATAGCGATAACCGTTGAGTTTTCGATCATAGACGATCGGGGCATTGAGATAGAGTCGCATCTCTTCAATGAGACGCTTCACGGTCGCCCGGGAACACTCCAGTTCTTGCTCTAAACGCTGCCTAGAAACCGGATAGCGGGCAGCCTGAAGGATACGGTTGAGTTCAAATATCCGGTCAAACCGATCCATGCAGGGAGGTTAGGGCCTGGGCCCTAGATGGATTTGAGTTTCTGAGGGACATCATCATCAGGTTCATCCAAGGACCAGAGGCGCTCCAGATGGTAGAAATCACGCACCTTTGGCTGCATCACGTGCACCACCACACCGTTGAGGTCTACCAGGGCCCACTCGCCATCCTCCAGGCCCTCGGTTCCTAGAGGGGCTTCACCGGCCTGTTTCGCTTTGAAGGCCACGGTCTGGGCAATTGATTTTACATGTCTGTCAGAGGTACCGCTGGCGACAATCATGATATCTGTTATGCTGGTCTTTTCACGTACATCCAGTACCACCACATCCTTCGCTTTCATATCGTCCAACGCCTGTAGAACGACGTCTCTAAGTTCTTCTATTTGCATTGAGTCCTGTATCTGTTGTCTATTGAAGCGACTGGATCGCCGCAAAGCAGCGATTTTACCCAATCTCAATAACAAGCATAACCTATTGTGGCTCTTTTGTATGATCTACCCGATAAAGACTTTTATTATCAATGAGTTGTAAAACCACTTCCGGCAGAAGGAAACGTGGCGTTCGCCCCTGGGCAAGCAGACTGCGGATCTGACTGGCTGAAATATCAAGCTGGGTCACCGCTTGTTGCAGTATCAACCCGCTATCCTCTGCCCTAAGCTGCGCCGGCGTGTTGACCTGACGACGTTCGAGCAGCCTTTTTACCCTGGAATCCCTGGGACCCTCCTCCCCTGGGCGATGCATCACGATGATATGGGCAAGGCGCAGAATCTCATCCGGACGATGCCAATCCGCAAAGCCGTTGAATGCATCCATACCCATCAACAGGCACAGGGACTGCTGTGGCAGCTCCTCGTGCAAGCCCGCCAGTGTCTCCACCGTGAAGGAGTCCCCGGCACGTTGTATCTCCCTCTCATCCACCACAAACCCCGCCTGTCCATGGACGGCGAGCCGCACCATTTCCAGTCTCAGTTCAGCCGGGGTCTCCGGCTGGTCCCGATGAACAGCGCCATGCAAGGGAATAAAGCGGATTTCGTCCAACCCGACAGACTGCATCACATCCAGTGCTGTACGCAGATGGCCGAAGTGAATCGGATCGAAGGTCCCACCAAAGACACCGATCATATCAGGGGCCATATTTGTCAACTGCGGATGTGGCCATCACCCAGCACAATAAACTTCACCGACGTCAGCCCCTCAAGCCCCACTGGACCCCTGGCGTGAAACTTGTCTGTGGAAATACCGATTTCAGCACCCAAACCATACTCGAAACCATCCGCAAAACGGGTCGAGGCATTGACCATTACCGAGCTGGAGTCCACTTCGGTGAGAAACCGGCGGGCACGGCTGTAGTTCTCTGTCACTATGGCATCGGTGTGTTGGGAACTGTGACGATTGATATGCGCAATGGCTGTTTCCAGGCCATCGACCACCTTGATGGAGAGTATCGGCGCCAGATACTCTGTATCCCAATCGGCCTCCGTCGCCGCTAGACAAGCGCTTATATACTCACGCGTACGATCACAACCGCGCAGTTCAACGCCTTTCTCTGTCAGGGCTTTGCCCAGTCCTGGCAGGGACTGTTGTGCAATCCCATCCGCCACCAACAGGGTCTCCATGGTATTGCAGGTGCCGTAGCGTTGCGTCTTGGCGTTCATCGCTACCGCAAAGGCCTTTTCCAGATCAGCCTGGTCGTCGATATAGACATGGCAGATCCCATCCAGATGCTTGATCACCGGTACCCTGGCATCCTGGCTGATACGCTCGATCAGGCCTTTGCCGCCCCGGGGAATGATGACATCGATCGATTCAGGCATGGCGATCATCCTGCCCACTGCAGCGCGGTCGGTGGTGGCTACCACCTGTACAGCAGCCCCAGGCAGATCCGCCTTTGCCAGGCCACTCTGAATTGAACTCGCAATCGCCTGATTGGAGTAGTAGGCCTCGCTGCCGCCACGCAAAACCGCCGCATTGCCCGACTTCAAACAGAGTGCCGCGGCGTCGGCCGTGACATTGGGGCGGGATTCGTAAATGATACCCACAACCCCCAAAGGTACCCGCATCCGACCTACCTGGATCCCGCTGGGGAGATATTTCATGTCGAAGATCTCACCGATAGGATCGGGTAGCGCGGCAATCTGCCGCAATCCCTCGATCATGCTATCGATTCGCCCCCTGGTCAGCTCAAGGCGATCCAGCAGAGCCGCATCCAATCCCTTCTCAGCACCAGCCTGCAAATCCTTTTTATTTTCTGCCATCAAGCCATCTCTGGAGGCATCCAACTCGTCGGCGATGGCTTCGAGTGCCATGTTCTTTTGCGCGGTTGTGGCGCTGGCTAACAGCCTTGAAGCTTGACGCGCCTCCTGGCCGAGCATTTGCATGTAGCTGGTGACATCGGATATCTGTTTTGACATGTTCGTATGGTTATCTCGTTTAAACGGCAGCGCCGATCAGGGTAGCCAGATCAATTAAACCCCTAACTTTAACAAATTTGGAACAAAATAACGCCCTGCCAGGCCCCTATAGACAGCTTGGACATCCCGACCTCAAGCTCAATAAACCTCAGATCCGGAAAAACCACTATCTCCATATGGTGATATGAAACCAGCCCGGTCAATCCCTGTTGATATGGTTATATACCATTGAAATATATATTTATTTTGTTTGATACGGAAAACACAAAAGCGGCTGGTGGGAATATTTACATGTCTGGTATGGGAATTATTGTCACCCTCGGCCACCAAAACACTTAAGTTCAGCAACAATTAACCGATCTATGTATTAAGACACTTTTCATTGAGCAAAGCCTTCAGCCATGATCAAAACACTACTCAGCGTTCTGTGCATAGCCATCTATAGCGGCCAGCTGTGGGCGGATCAGTTCGTGTTTGATGTACCCATGTACTCCAAGGGTGCCAGCACCTACTACATAGCCGGAAAGATCGGAAACATGCCCGAAACAGAGTTCATGGTCGATACCGGCTCCAGCTACATGACTATCAACGAGGCAACCCTGAGCGAGCTGCAAGCCATTGGCAGCCCCCGCTATATACGGGACCTCAAGGGCGTCTTGGCCAATGGTGACGTATTGAGCGTGCCCGTCTACACCATTACCAATGTTCGAATTGGCGAAGAGTGTCTACTGGACGAGGTGGACGTGGCGGTGTTTCCCGGCAAAACCCGGCAGATTCTTGGATTGAGTGCCCTATCGAAGACCGCACCCTTTATTTTTTCCACCCAACCCCCACAGCTGCAGTTAAGCAATTGTCATCTGGCCAAGGTGGCAACCGGCAACCAGACAAAGCTGGCTGCCGGTATTGCGACCCCATAAGCGGGATCGCATATACCTGGCAAGGTTATTTGCCTTCAGGTGCGCTGCTGGTGGCCTCGAATGCACTGAACTCAGCCGCATCAACCTGACCATCCTGATTTGCATCAGCGGTTTCCCAGCCCTTATAGAGCATTTCGCTTGCGGTGGCCTCTTCAGAAGAGATGGCACCATCAGCATTGACGTCGAGTTTGCTGAAAGCATCATCGCCGGCGATGGCGGTAGTCAGAAAACCTGCTGCTGCCAGAGCTAGGGCAGACTTGAGAATAGTTTTTTTATACATCGTAATCTCCTTAACGGAATGTAATTGATTTTCGATCCAAAAAGCCCTCGTGTTTGGGGCCCTCCGGTAATTCATAAGACAACGCTGGGGCAAGAAATTAAGTGAAGTAAATCACAGAATAACAACTTTAATTCCTAGCCGGCATCGGTCCAAAGAATTACTCCTTCTGCCCCTGTTTGTCGTTGCTGATCTCAAAGGCGCTGAACTCGGCAGCATCGATTTTGCCATCGTTGTTGGCATCGGCGGCCGACCAGCCCTCGTAGAGTGACTCATTCACAATCGACTCTTCGGCTGAAATGAAACCGTCGGCATTGCTATCCAACTTTATGAACGCATCTTCAGCGGCTGTGGCGCTTGTGGCGACGCCCACCGCAAAAATTGCAATCACCTGTTTCATAATGGTTTTTTTCATCACTTGCTCCTTGTAGATGATAGTTGTATTGCAAGCCCTGGATGGGCCTGGGTGAGAAATCAAACACCGCCGGGAGAAATAATAGCTTGATCTGGTTCACAAATAAGAATTTCGTTCCTCAGGAGCCAACGACCAGGTGAACACGGTGAGGAACAGATCACATCTGAGGCAATCCGGACATTCCCCGGGCAAGTTGTTGCAGCAACAGCCAGGGATCCGCGGGATGGAGACCTTTGATTGCCCTGTCCGCACGCGCACAATCCACAAGCAGCCGCCGCCAATGATCCGCCTGCCGCTGCAGTGCCTTGCGCAGGATCGGCTTACGTCTATCCCAGACACGATGTTTAGCCATAATCTTGTCCACACCCTCGCCCTGCCCTATCTCATATCCCATCTCGGCAAGCAGACGAATCTCCCGACTTACAGCCCAAAGCACCACCGGGGCAGCAACACCCTCGCCCTTCAGCCCCTGCAAGATACGCAACCCCTTGCTGATATCCCCCTCAAGCAGGGTGTCGACCAGGCTGAAGACATCGAAGCGCGCACTATCGGCCACGGCCTCGATGAGCTTTTCGGAGGAGACCACACCCTGGCCATACAGCAGCAGCAACTTATCTATTTCCTGGCTAGCTGCAAGCAGGTTACCCTCTACCCGGTCAGCAAGCATCTCTACCACACCCGCCTCGGGAATCAACCCAGCACGTCGCAACCGCTGCTCAATCCAAGGCATCAGGCGTCGCCCCTCAACCGGCCAGACCTGAAGCGTAACACCCAGCTGTTCAACCGCCTTGTACCATTTGCTGTTTAACTGAGTCCGATCCAGTTTGGGAAGTATGATCAGCAATACGGTGTCCAATGCAGGACGCTCGCAATAGGCGCTGACGGACCTCCCCCCCTCAACTCCCAGTTTTCCACTGCTGAGACGTAATTCCAGGAGTCGTTTATCACCAAATAGAGAGAGACTCTCGGCGGCACTGTTCAAACTCGACCAGTCAAATCCTCCCCCCTGATCCAGGATTTCCCGTTCGCTGTAACCCTGTTCACGGGCCGCGTGGCGAATCTCATCTGCCGCCTCCTGCATCTGCAGCGGTTCGTCTCCGCTGAGTAGATAGACAGGGGCAAGCTGTTGCTGCAAATGGTTCGCCAGTTGTTCGGTTCGCAGACGCATGGTGAGATCTTTCCTGATGAGCCTGGGCTATTTGATGGCTTCGAGGCGACGAATTATCTGCTCCGCCATTTCGTTTCGCATATCATACTTCATCAGCTCGGTTTCATTTCTTTGGCCCAGCTCATCGTCACCACTGAAACTGAGTTGACGTAGCAGTTCTAGGGACTGTTCCACCCCCTGTTCACCACTGCCCGGCACCCTGGCGCGAATCAGTGCGTATAGATGCAGCTCTTTGTCCAGGGCCTTACCGCCAGCATCCACAGACAGCACCCTGCTGGTGAATTTTTCCCGCACTATCTCGAGGGTGAGCTTGGCAGTAGTCGGAGCTTCAGCCAAAACCGCACCTCTGCCCTGCAGATTGTCATGCAGAACAGCTGCCAGACTCTGAGGTTTCTCGGATCCGAGGATATATAGACCGTTGAGTGCGGTTGAGAGTTGCCGATACCCTTTGAGGTGAAAACCACAACCCGTCACAAGGATGGATAGCAGCACCACCAACCACAGCTGATGGCGAAAAGCTGTTAAATTAGTTGGCAACGATGTTCACCAGCTTCTTGGGTACGACGATAACCTTACGTACCGTGTTTTCACCGATAAAGCGCTGTACATTTTCGTTTGCCAGGGCCAGCGCCTCAATGGCGGACTTCTCGGCATCCGCCGCTACCTCTATGGTTGCTCTAACCTTGCCGTTCACCTGCACCACATAGGGCAGACTCTCCTGTTTCAGGGCCGCCTCATCGAGTTGCGGCCAGTCGCTGTCGAGTATCTCATCCCCATATCCCAGATCGCACCACAAGCGGTGGGTGACGTGGGGAGCAATCGGGGCCAGCAAACGCAGCACCAGGGAGACGCCTTCACGCTGCAGCTGAAGGTCGGCAGCGCCCTCTCCCAGTTTATAGAGGATATTGATCATACCCATGCAGGCAGATACCACATTGTTGAATCGTTGGCGCTCATAGTCATAGAGGGCCTTTTTCAATAACTCGTGGATCTCCCGCCGCGCTGTTTTCTGGGACTCTTCCAGTTCCACCGGCGCCGAGTCCGCCTCCTCGGGCTTGCGGAGAATAACCTCTGCCAATGCCCATAGACGTTTCAGGAAACGATGCGCCCCCTCAACCCCTTCATCGTTCCACTCCAGGGACTGATCAGGGGGGGAGGTCTGCATGGTGTAGAGTCGGACCGTATCGGCGCCGTAACGATCGATGAGTGTCTGTGGGTCGACCCCATTGTTCTTCGACTTCGACATCTTTTCAATGCCGCCAATGGCAACCTCGCTGCCATCCTCCAACAATCGCGCAGCCAGCGGACGTCCCTTCTCATCACGCTGCACTTCCACCTCGGTCGGGTTATACCAGTGTTTTGAACCATCCTCCTGATCACGATAGTAGGTATCGGCCACCACCATTCCCTGGGTCAACAGGCGTGTGAAAGGCTCATCGCTTTTCACCAATCCCGCATCGCGCAACAACTTGTGATAGAAACGGGCATACAACAAGTGCAGTACGGCATGTTCGATACCACCTATGTAGTGGTCGACAGGCAACCAATAGTCCGCTCGCTCATCGAGCATGGCATCGGCACCAGGTGAGGTGTAGCGGGCATAGTACCAGCTCGATTCCATGAAGGTATCGAAGGTGTCTGTCTCCCGCTGTGCCTTACCGCCACACTGGGGGCAGTTGCAAGCGGAGAAGTCAGGATTGTTTTTTATCGGATTGATCGTATTTTCATCGTAAACGATATCTTCGGGTAGCCGCACCGGCAGATCTTCCAAGGGCACAGGGACAATCCCGCATGCCTCACAGTGAATCATGGGAATTGGGGCTCCCCAGTAGCGCTGGCGTGAAACACCCCAGTCACGCAGCCGGTACTGTTTGGTCTTCTGGCCTTTACCCCTTTCCTGCAGCCACTCAGCAATGGCATCGAAGGCGGCGGCGGAGGAGAGTCCGTTGAAGGGACCCGAGTCCTGTAGCACACCAGCCGTGGTATAGGCGGCAGCCTGAATATCCGGATTCTCACCCTCACTGGGATAGATCACCTGCTTGATCGGGATACCGTATTGCCGGGCAAAGGCATGGTCCCGCTCATCATGTGCCGGAACCGCCATCACCGCCCCTGTGCCATAGCCCATGAGGACAAAATTCGCGGCATAGACCGGTACCCTTTCGCCGCTAACCGGATGGATAGCGTTGATACCCAGCGGGATACCCTTCTTCTCGATCGTCTCCAGCTCCGCTTCGGATGTACCACCTTGACGGCACTCTTCAATAAAATCAGTAAGTTGCTGATTATTCTCAGCCGCACGCAATGCCAAAGGGTGTTCAGCGGCAACAGCGACATAGGTGACGCCCATCAGGGTATCCGGACGCGTGGTGTAGATGGTCAGGGCCTCATCCGATGCCTCGATATCGAATACCATCTCCACGCCAAATGAACGCCCGATCCAGTTGCGCTGCATGGTTCGCACCTGCTCTGGCCAGCCCTCCAGATTATCGATCTCATCCAGCAGCTCATCCGCGTAGTCGGTGATTTTAACGAACCATTGGGGAATCTCACGCCGCTCAACCAGGGCCCCGGAGCGCCAGCCACGCCCATCGATGACCTGCTCATTGGCCAGTACCGTCTGGTCCACAGGATCCCAATTCACCACTGCGTGCTTGCGATAGACCAATCCCTTTTTAAACAGCTCCGTGAACAGCCATTGCTCCCATTTGTAGTAATCAGGCTGGCAGGTTGCCAGCTCCCGGCGCCAGTCATAACCGAAACCAAGCCGAATCAACTGGGCTTTCATATAGGCGATGTTGTCATAGGTCCAACCAGCCGGGGCAACCTTGTTCTTCAACGCAGCATTCTCCGCTGGCAGACCGAAGGCATCCCAACCCATGGGCTGCAGAACGTTTTTTCCCAGCATGCGTTGATAGCGGGCGATCACATCACCGATGGTGTAGTTGCGCACATGCCCCATGTGCAACTTGCCGCTGGGGTAGGGAAACATGGAGAGGGAGTAAAATTTCTCTTTATTGGGGTCCTCATTGACCTCATAGGTCTTCTCTCTCTCCCAATATGCCTGCACCTCAGCCTCAACGGCGGCAGGATCGTAGATTTTCTGCATGATACGGTCCGACTGGATTGTTGATAAACAGGGTAAGCCACTGGGTCTACCCACGGGGATTTACCCCAAGCCCCTCTAGGAGCTCAATATCGCGGAAGGATACCGCAGCTGGCCGCTGACAGAAAGGTGTAGCAGCCTCTCTCTAATCCGGATAGGGGGGTCTTAGGATGACGTTAAGCGGCCGATTGTCGTGCCAGCCATTGCCAGGCCTGGTCGGGATCGGAAAAGATCTCGATCTCGATATTCTGGCGTTCTCCAACGTATTCCACCAAGCGTTTCATATTAATCTGGCCACGCGCCTTGATTGGCGGCAGTACAGCCCAGTATTTCCAGCCCGCCTGGATGGCTCTAGGTAACCAATAGTCCTGGGACCAGGCACTGTCTTCAGCAGGCAGTATGGAATTTTTCCGATCGTCGGAGAGCCATTTCTGTGCGCCATACTCCTCCATCAAGTGTAATCCCGACATCAACACGGTCTTGAAGTCATCCCCGGAAATCGGTTGTAGGAATTGATGGTGTATGATGCCTTCGTCCGGATAGAACCATAGGCAGGCATATTCAGATTCAACCTGGGTGATTCTGTTTTTCATGCGTTTTAGGGTGCAGGAATTATTGCAGTTTATATATTTATTTTAGCCTACTCGGCTAAGATGCAATCAATCTTGCCTCATCCAAAGCGGTAAACATCCTATCAATCACATTGTCTATGACAGCCAGCCATGCAGCGAGGACCTTGTCGTCGAATTCATCGTCATAGGCTTTCACCGCATCCAGCAGTGCTTCTTCCCAAATAGTGAAGTGTCTGCGTTGGACATTCAGACGCCTGTGTATACGCCCCAACATCTCGATATAAAGCGTGAGTCCGGGTCCTCCCTCGGCGGACTCAGCCAGCATAAAGAGCGTATCTCGTAATTTCCTTTTCAACTGCGTCATGTCCCTATTCTTGAAAAACGCGGGGATTTCATCAGATCGACTGATAAATTTATCGTAAAAATAGTCGTAAAAATCTGCAGACGCAGTCACCCGCCGCAGACTTTGACTGAATATTTCAAGGTTATGTTGATTCATATCCGACATTCAATAGCAACTAGCCAAGTATCCTTATATCGGCCATGAATGCTCAGACATTAACAGAGGATGTTGATAGCATGATTCCGTTCACCATTCGAAAGTCCATAAAAGCAATTAAAAAACCACTTTTTTCAGTCCATCCATGCTAAGTTACAACTCCAAACCGACAAGAAATGGTATATTTAGTACCTAATCAAGGAAATTAACACATTTTCATCAGTTTTGTTAAATTTCCACTGTAAGGTAATTGTTATTCAAACCTGCTGTGGAACATAAAACTCTTCATGGATGAGACAATGTGAGTGCCGATACGATGAAGTTAATAATACAGATTCCCTGCTATAACGAAGAACAAACACTCGCTCTCGCACTCGCGGAACTGCCCAGAGAGGTCGAGGGATTTGACCAAGTCGAATGGCTGATAATCGACGATGGCAGTACAGATGCCACCCGCAAAGTAGCTATCGATCACGGGGTCGATCATATCGTCGGCTACACCCGCAATCAGGGATTGGCCAAGGGATTTATGCTGGGTTTGGATGCCTGCGTAAGACAGGGTGCCGACGTGATCGTGAATACGGACGCCGACAATCAATACGACGCCAGTTATATCCCTCACTTGACCCAACCGATAGTGGATGGAAAAGCAGATATGGTCATCGGCGCCAGACCGATCCAGATGATCGAGCACTTCTCTTTTACCAAGAAGATCCTACAACGCCTGGGTAGCAGTGTGGTGCGCAAAGTAAGTCATACTGACATCCCGGACGCACCCAGCGGTTTTCGGGCCTTCAGTCGCGATGCCGCAATGAAACTCAATGTATTCAACGAGTATACCTATACCCTGGAAACAATAATCCAGGCGGGCATGAAACAGATGGCGGTTACCTCGGTACCCGTGGAGGTCAACGAAGACCTGAGGCCGTCCAGGCTGGTCAAAAGCATCAGCAGTTACATCAAGAAATCCATTATTACCATACTGCGAATCTTTGTCGTCTATAAACCATTTCGTTTCTTTCTCATCACCGGTCTTATCTTGTTCGGCATGGGTTTGATCCTGGGCCTGCGCTTTCTCTATTACTATCTGTTTGGTGATGGCACAGGACACATTCAGTCCGTCATCCTGGCAGGTGTAATGATGGGGATTGGATTTCAAACCATATTGGTTGCATTCATCGCTGATCTGTTGAGCGTCAACCGAAAGCTGTTGGAAGAGGTGCAATACCGGATCAGGAAATTGGAATCGCAACCTGAACAGGGCAAGTAGGATTAGTTATTCATACCCGGCACCAAGCGATCTCTCCAGGATCACCAACGGCACAAAAGCAACCAGGCTCAAGAGCAATCCATAACCGGGGTAGACACTAGCAAACCATGCTAAAGGCAACAGCCACAACAGGTTGATCAGCAGGCCATGCAGGATCACCCAGCGGTGGGCCTGGGTACGGCAACCCTGCGCCGATTCGCCTCTATTTACACACTCAGACTGCCGCTTCCGCGCCAAGTGCTGGTAGGCATGTTTGGCATGGGGTTGGTACCATCTTTCACCATTCAGGATGCGCACCACCAGAGTCCAAGTGCTGTCCACAATGAACAGACCCAGCAGGATCAACCAGCTCCACAGGGATATAGAATAGGCTTCGGCTGTATAGAGGGCGAAGACACCCAATGCATAACCGATGAAACCACTCCCTGCATCCCCCATGAAGATCTTTGCCGGGGGCCAATTCCAGAATAGAAAGCCGGCCATGCATGCCGCCAGCACCAACAACCAATCGATGGCTTCTGAAGGTGCATGGTTAAACAGCAAAATCGACACCGCACCCCCAAGCACGCTGATCCCCTGGAGACCGGCAATGCCATCGATACCATCCATGAAATTGTAGAGATTCAACAGCCAAACCAATCCAATCACGCTCACTGCTTTGAGCCACCAACCATCGATAGCCAAACCCGGCCACACATCCACACTCGGCATCTGCAACATTGTCACAGCGATAAAAGCGGCAATCAGATGGATAGCGAAACGCAATATGACCGAAACATGGCGGTGATCATCCACAAAGCCTATCACTGCTACCAAGCCCCCACCCATGAGAAGTGTGAGATTGAGTTGATCACTCTGTTCGCCGGCGCTAAATGGAGAGACCGTGGACCAGATCAGGATCAACAGATAGACCAGAACAAAAGCAATCCCTCCTCCACGAGGCGTCTCGACCAGATGGGAACTTCGATTATTCGGCCGGTCCATCAAACCACGATGTAATGCATAGGCACGCGCAAGCCAGGTCAATCCCAGGGATAATATAAAACTCAGTGCCGTCAGCCAGTACAAATAATCTATCTCAGCCATTTCCAGCGCTCACCATTTCCAGCAACGCCTGTTCTGCTTCAATCACCGGTGTCCAGCCCAGTCTTTCTCTGTTCTTTGCGAGATCCACCTGTAGGTCTTCAGTCAGCCTTGCAACCATTGCGGAACGCCCTGTCAGCCGCCCCGCCAGATGCAAAAGGGTTAACGGCACAGGAAACAGCCTGGTCCTGGATTGCTGCAGATGCGCCATTTTGCGGATCAGTTCGGGTGTCGACAGGTCCTCTCCATCCGCCACCAGAAAGACCTCACCCGGGGCATCCGGGTGCTCGATACAACAACGGATAAAATCGAGTAGATTCTGGATACTCAGAAGACTGCGACGGTTCGATATCCCTCCCAGCGGCAGAGGTACACCTGTCCTGACAAGTTTCATCAAACGTTCAAAGTTACCCTTCACACCTGCGCCATAGACCAGGACCGGTCGCACAATCACCAGCTCCAGATCCGTCTGCTCCGCAATCTGCTGCAATGCCTGCTCCGCTTCCCATTTTGAAATGCCATATGCATCTTGCGGATGGACCGGATCATCTGCGCTGTAAGCTCGCCCCTCCGTCCTCTCGCCATTCACTTTTACACTACTCAGATAGATCAAGCGTTTTACACCGGCTTCAGCCGCTTGACGGGCAAGGGCACAACTACCAGCAACATTTACCCGACGAAAAGCAGCCAGAGGATCGGGATCGGAC
>JBEVVS010000032.1:26714-34041 GCA_040507005.1 Candidatus Thiodiazotropha sp. | reverse complement strand
GCATCCATGTCTTTCAAGGCGGCGCGCCAGTCTGTAGCACCGTCAATAGCTCCTACAACGGTTTGCTCACACACCTGCCATTGCGGAGTGTGTTCACGCAACGCAGCCCTTACTTGATAACCATTGGTGAGCATGTAGCGGCAAAGATGGCCACCGACAAATCCATTCGCTCCTGTCACCAGAAGGTTTTTCACTGAACCAGCGCCCGTTTATAGATATCCAGATGGCGTTCCACCACGTAGTGGATGGAAAACTCCGCTTCCGCCATCTCTCTAGCCTTCATGCCCATGGATTGACGAAGCGTTGTATCTGTAATCAAACGCCGCAGGGCCTCTGCCAGAGGTTTACTCTGCCTGGCAGGCACCAACAGTCCGTTTTCCCCTTCAATGACCACCTCCCGACAACCTGGAACATCGGTGGTGACGATAGCCCGTCCCGTGGCAGCCGCCTCCAACAGCACTTTTGGCAATCCCTCCCGATAAGAGGGCAAACAGACGATATGTGCACTGTTGTAGATTGCCGGCATATCCTGGCGGTTGCCCCACCACTCCACATCACCTTCTCTGGCCCACTCCGCTAGGCGCTCGGCGGGTACCGACTCGGGGTTGTTCGGATCTATACCACCCACCAGGGCAAATCTTGCCTTGACCCCGATACGGTGTAACAGCTGCGCGGCCTCGACAAATTCGCCAACCCCTTTGTCCCACAGCATGCGTGCTGGAAGTATCACCAGGGGGGTCTCATCTCTCTCCGCAGACATGGCAAAATGGTCCACATCAACACCCGAGCCTCGTATCAGTTCGATCTTGTCCTGGGTCAGACACTCTTTATCCAACAAGAATTCGTAGTCATCCCGGTTCTGCACTATGACCCAGAGTCGTTTGCGGGAAAACAGCCAGCGATAGCTGGTCAACACGGCAGAACGCGCCATGGCACTGAACCAGCTACGTGCCAGGAAAACAAAACCAAGCCCGGAAATCGCATTCACAACGGCCGATACATTGGCCACACGCGCAGCCAATGTGCCGTACAATACAGGTTTTATGGTCACATGATGAACGATTAACGGCCGCAGTTCCTGGTAGAGCCTGTACAGGTTCCAAATGGTCCACAGCTCGGCCAAGGGATTGGCACCACTTCTGCTCAGTGAAACCTGCCGATATTGCAAGCCTTCTGCTTTAATCTGTTCCACACCATCGCCTTGCGGTGTTGCCACACACACTTCATACCCCTGCTCCTTTGCCGCCAAGGCCAGGGGCAAGCGATGGGAGAGAAAAAAGCCCGCATCGTTGACCACAAATAAAATCAATCGGCTGTTATTTAAGACAAGAGACATGTGCAGTGTCACCAAAATTAGAGCGATGGGGATTTAAAAACCTGCTACACCCGAATTGGGTGTACATTATACCCAGATTGAGCAGGGTACTGCAGAACAGAGACCACTAACGGATACCAATACCCAACCCCCGTAGCAGCCATTGACGCTCTTTTTGCTCCAGCACCCGACGCCACACCAGGTAGGTAAAACCGGCCAACACAATCGCTGCGTAAATGAACTTCTGCGAAAGATGGTCAAACCGGGTGCCAATTATGATCAGAGTGACCGCTGCAATCACGGAGATCCCAAAATAGATTGCCGAACTCCGGCACTCAGGGATCAACGTCAACGCCATAACATAGAGGACAACCGCATCCAGCCATGCCCTGAATGTCCAAACCAATGCTGCACCGAGAATTCCATAGTGTGACAAAGCCCACCATAGAGCGGCCATATAGATCGGCAGTTCGAGTAGATGCAGCTTGGCAGACCAGTCTGGATGGCCGGCAGACTGCACCAGAGAGAAGGGCACCAGAGAGAGCCCATAGAAGAGAACCCCGATGGCCAGCCACTGCATCACCTGATAACCGTTAGTTGCGAACTCAGCACCGACCCACAGTTTGAGGCCATCGAATGAGAACACCGAAATCAGCAGTAACAGAGGAAACAGGGCGATAAAAATGTAACTAAGCCCTTTGTTGAACAGTTCAGCGGAATACTTGCGATCCACGCCCTGTTCGATCGCCAGGGTAGTCGATTGGGCGGGTAGCAGAACCGCCACGAAGGCCGTAGGAATAACCATTAAGCGGAATACTATTTCATAGGGTGTGGTATAAAAGGCGACAGCGGTTACCGACAATACCGTACCGATGATAAAACGGTCCATGGACACCATCAACGGCACAACCACATTGCTGACTGTCATCCAGCCACCAAACCCGAACAGAGGGCGCAATTGACTGGTATCCAAACGATAGCGTTTGCGTGCCTCGGGCACGACTCTCAGCATCACCAGAATGTGCGCCAGAACCGCGATCAAACGGCCTGCAACCAATACAGCCACGATGGGATAGAGACTGGTGGAGAAGGGCAACACGGCAACCGGTCCGACAAAGGTAAAGATACCCATGGGTATGCGTATTGCCGTCAGCAGTTTAAACCGTTGATAAGCTGCAAGCACGCCACGCAGGCCGACGGTAATAATGACGAACGGTATGGATATCGAGAGTAGGTAGAAAGCCTTTTTCGTCTCTTGCACAAGATCCGGCGGCACCTCCAGCACAGAGCCGACCAGCCAAGGAGTGAGCCAAAAAATGATAGCGAAACCGATCACGCCTAGAACAGCCATCAAGGTCATCGCTGTCCATATCAGGCCGGGTATCTTGGCATATTGTTGCTCGCCCAGGCACTTTGCAACCAGTACCGTCAATGCGCGCCCAAGGCCGAAATCAAACAGACTGAAGTAACCGACAAACATCCAACTGATTGCCAATAACCCGAATCGGTCCTTGCCAATGGCATCTATAAGAATCGGTATGGTGATGAGGGCAACAAGGAAAGGAACGCCGATGCTGATCAGGTTCCAGACAACATTTTTGGCCAGAAGACCACCGCGTGTCAGTTCATTATCCCTGGCGCTCATATGCTGCTCATCATAACAGTCAGATTGTCATTTATCCGATCACTTCCAAATTTCAAATAACAGCACGGTCTGTGTATATCATGGTCGGAGCTACTCGACAGGCGGGCATATTCAGATCATGTAACCCGTTCAGACAGCAACTTGGTCAAACTTTATATTATATACTCAAGCCCAACGCCAACCGTGTTTGTGGTAAAACACAAACGCCGACTTGGCGAACATGAGAATATGTTTGATCCCCTTTTTCGAGGCGTTACCCCCACCGTGAACAATGCGCACTTCCGGAACGTAGGCGATAGTGGAGCGCTTGCCTATCCTGATCGAAAGATCGAAATCCTCGAAATAGACAAAAAAATCGGGAGAAAAGCCTTTAACATTGACTAAGACATTATGGCGCACAAACATAAAACAGCCACTGGCCATAACCTCCTGACTCAGTGTTCTTCCCTGCAAATCGTAACGCATCTCATATTCTTGCAATCGACCGGCAAAATAGCGCTTGACGAATCGTGGAGCAAAGCCTCGCAAGAAGAGATCGAGCACAGCGGGATAGCGCTTGCACAAATATTGTTTGTAGCCTTCTGGATCTTCGGAATAGGGAGAAAGCAATCCGATATTGGGATTGTGATGCATATACTCGATGGCTCTCAGAAAGGCGTCTTCGAGTACTTCCACATCCGGGTTGATAACCAGATGATAATCGCTCTGCTCATTCAGGATGACCAGATTGTGGGCTGCACCATAGCCGATATTGCCCCCGGTCCCGAGCACCATCCACTCATGGGGACTGTCGCTGAATACTTCGGAAACCATCTGCCTGACTCGGGTCAGAATCCCGCCATTATCCACAATTACCACTTTCGCATTGAGGTCCTTCTGCTTCAAAGCGGCATAATCCAGTGAATTGACTATGCTGACAAGGGTATCTCTCAGGGTAGGCAACCCACTATCGTAGTAAACGATGGAGATAACAAGTTTCATACCGCCACCCTATATGCCTAGTTATCCTTACTTGCATTTTTATCGCTGCTTTCCACTGCCTTGCGTTTGATATCTTGGATATTTGCCAACTGTGCACGATAGGTATTCACCATGCGATCGATCCCGCTCGGCTTTAAATAGCCCTGATTCCCTGCTGTGACGTAGGTGCTGTAGGTTGCCGATGCGGACATCAAGGCCGCATTCACCAAAGCCAGTGGCTTACCTTCATTTTTGATCTCGTTGGCCAGTGCGATGAAACGCTCGGCCACCGCCGTAAACTCTGCAAAATCTGTTTCTTGATCAGACATCATCATCCTCGTCATCGACCCCCTTCCAGTTGAGCGAAAAATCCTCACCACAACGTGTCAAGTTGGGATTGTAGGCTGGATCACGCTCTAGAAGGGGCCCATATTTGTTCAACATATACTCAGCTTCACCAGTGAAACGTAATTGTTTTTCCGGTGTGTCCTCAGGACCCCGGGAAGCGGATTCATGGTGATAGAGCTCCGCGTAGGGAGTCCAGAGATTGTAAAAACCCGCTTTGTATATCCGAATACAAAGATCCACATCGTTGAAGGCGACCGCGAGATGTTCGCTATCAAAGCCTCCCACGGTGTCAAACACCTCACGACGCACCAGCAGACAAGCGGCTGTCACGGCGGTGTAGTTCTGAATCAATACGGAACGCCCCATGTAGCCTTTGTTCTCTTTTGTCGTATATTTCATGGCATGGCCGGCCACACCGCCAAGACCCAACACCACCCCGCCATGCTGTAGCCGATCATCCGGATACCAGAGCCTGGCGCCGACGGCGCCGATCTCCGGCCTGACCGAGTGACTCACCATCTCACCCAACCAATCGGTGGCGATGACTTCGATATCGTCATTCATGAAGCAGAGCAGTTCACCACCCGCATGTTCGACGGCAAAGTTGTTGATTGCGGAAAAATTGAAGGGATGGTCATAGTGCAAAACCTTGATCTGATCCTGCCGATCCAGTTCTGCGAGATAATCCAGGGTCTGCTGATCATCGCTTTGATTGTCTACCACAATGAACTCGATATGCTTATATAGCGTCTTGCTGCGAATGCTCTCGAAGCATTGCCGCAACAACTCCCCTCCATTGCGGGTTGGGATGATAATCGATACCTTGGGCTGGGGATCGGGTAGTGGATAACGCACCCGGATCATGCCATCGATAAGGTCGGATTCCGTCACTTCAGCGGTTAAACCGCGCACCTCGAGATCGTCCTTGATTGCAGCTATGGCCGCATCCATGGCATAGGATTTCGCCTCCCCACCGGAGGCGGTGCTTTCCGGTATTGCCCGCCAATGATATAAAATCCACGGGATATGGCGTACCTGCCTGCGCGGCTCGACCTCCCGTAAACAGCGCAATGCCAGATCGTAGTCTTGAGCACCCTCAAAACCCTCACGCATGCCACCCACCTTCTCAACCAGGGAGCGCCGGTAGACACCGAAGTGGCAGATCATATTGTGGGAGCGCATCAGATCCGGGTTGAAATCGGGTTTGAAATAGTGATCGAAACGCACCTCTTCGCTGTTCAATTTGTCTTCATCGGAGTAGATGATCTGAGCCTCCGGATTGAGCACAACCTCCTGGGCCACAAAATAGAGGGCAAAGGGCGCCAGCTGATCATCGTGATCCATCAAACCGACGAAATCGCCGCTGGCCATAGCCAAGGCAGAATTCGTTGCATTGGAGATATGTCCATTCTCCTCCCGGTAGGTGACCTTGATGCGTTTGTAGCGGCGGGTATACTCTTCCAGCACCCGCTTGATATGGGGTCGTGTAGAGGCGTCGTCCGCAATGCACAACTCCCATGCCTCATAGGATTGTTCGAGCACCGAGTCGATGGCCGCCCGAAGCCAGTACTCATCCACGTTATATACCGGCATGATTATCGAGATCAACGGGGCGTCGGGGTGCTCATTCAGCCGCTCGATCATCTCGATCGTGGGTACGCCAACCGGCTCTACATCCCTGATCCACAACGAATAGTCATAGGTAGGTGAGGCCTCGGCGTTGAGCTGTTCGCGAATTGCCGATAACCCTCCCTTCTTCCACAGCCGAACCGCTTCCCGGCCCCATTCACCCACTATGCGGGGATTACCCCTGACCTGCTTTAACTCAGGTGCATACCTGCGCAACAGCTGTACCGGCTTGGTCAGGGCCATATAGCCACGCCAACCCCGGCTGTTCATCACATCCCGGAGATTCTTCTTAGTGTGCTTGAGGTCGATTTTGTGCAGATGAAGTTCATGGTTGAGGGATCGGTTACTCCTCTCCATGGTACGCAGTTGCTCTTCCAGATCACTGCTGCGGCGACGCTCCTCCGCCATGGCCCTATGGGCTTGCTGGACCTCCTGCACTGCATTTTGGATGCTCTCCCGATGCTTGCCCAATTCATCATTCAAGGTACCTATGGCTTGTTGCTGCTCCTGAAGGATCCTGTCCCGCTCCTCGACCATTTTCAGGCGTGTCTCTGCGGTACTGCCGGCCTGATGCAGCTCATCAAGCAGATTCCGGTACACCTCCACCGAGGCCTGCATAGGCTTATCGGTGAGCGTTGGAAACTCCTCGATGGACACGTCACTATCCGGGGTCGCGGAAACAATATATTGAAAGGCCGCCGCATCCGGGGTGTGGAACAGGGCAAGTCCCCGCTCTGTTACCTCGAATCCCATTCTTTGCAAACGCCGCTCTATCTCCGTGTCTGCCATGTCGTGGAAGGTGTAAGTCAGCTCATTGACCCTGAAACCACTACGGGCGAACATCTCCCGGAGCGACTGGTAGGTGAAGAGATGCAGATGGGTGCGATCCAAGAGCCCGGTATCTTCGTAGGTAAACCTCCCCTCCAGGAGTTCCAGACGCAGCGCGGCATGGGCGCCGTTGGGCAGGGAGGCGAGCAGCCGACCGCCATCGTTCAACAGATCGGGGAGCTTTTTCAGCAGGGCACCGGGGTCCCGCAGGTGCTCGAGAATATCTGCGCAGGTGATGACATCGAAGCGTTCATCACCAAGACTCTTCAACCAGCCCCTGTTTTGAACGTCGCCTACGATAACCCGGTCACAACAGGACTTGGCCTTGTTCGCCATGCTGCGATCGATCTCGACACCCACCACATAGCAGCCCTTCTCCTGGCGCAGGTAGTCCGACATATAACCGGTGGCGCAACCCAACTCAAGCACTCGACTGCCTGTCGGTATGCGCCTTACCAACTGGGTATGGGAATTGTTCTCGACATTCAAATCGAGTTTAAAATCGTATTCAGCCACGTGGGTACTGTTGAACTATCGACAAAACAGATGAATCGGGTATAGCGTATGGTCGTCGCTAATCAAACAATAGCTAACGGCCCGCA
>JBEVVS010000032.1:0-26704 GCA_040507005.1 Candidatus Thiodiazotropha sp. | reverse complement strand
GCAATCGGCCCGCAACATAGACACCATCGGCCTGTTTCTATCAGCTATAAACGGGGCTTAGTCGCTCACTCAGCAGTTTCCTGCTGGCGCTTTTGCGTATACGCCTCGACTTTATCCTCATAGATACTCGCCTTGTTCTTCTTCAAAAGCTTATCAAAGTAAGCATCTCGGCGGTTTTGTATGAAATCACCCTTCAGTTTGGTGACGATTTTATCCTTCACCTGCTCGAAGGTTAATTTCTGCGGCGAGTAACGGTTTACCAGCTTGATAATATGATAACCGAACTTGGTTTCGACGATATCGCTGATCTCGCCCGGCTTATGCATGGCCGCTACCGCCTCGTCGAAGGGCTTGACCATGGAACCCCGTTTGAACAGGCCCAAGGAGCCCTGATTCTTGAGCGTCACCGTATCTTCTGAGTAGGTCATGACCAGATCATCAAAAGAGCGCGTTCCACTTTCGAGCTCCCCTTTCACCTTCTTGATAATCTCCAGGGCCTCTTCCTTGGGATGGTGTTTTGGCAGTCTATCCGTGGTGGAGATCAGAATATGTTTGGCTTCAAACCGCTCAGGAATCGTATACGCTTCAGGGTTACCCAGATAGAGCTCCTTCGCAGCCTGTTCAAAATCAGGAATCGGTTCCGCATCAATCTGTTTCAGGCGCTCAAGATAGAGTAGCTTTTCCCTTTGACGGCGGAGTTTGGCCTGAAACAGCTCGGAGTTGGCGAGACCGCTCTTCTCAGCTTCTTCCGAGAGGGCACGGATGAGGTAGATCTGGCGCAGCAGTTTCAATAGCTGCTTGTGATCACCAACGACTTTATTCCTGGCATCTTCCGGACCACTCGACAACAACGCATCCAGGTCCACGTCCTCGACCTCGATACCACCTCCGAACATCAAGGTCTCACCGGCCATCGATGCCGCAGGTGACAGGCATAACGCCACTATCAGTATCAAATAGAACCTCATTGATCATCCTCTAAGAAATATGCTGAAAATTGGATTGGGATTATACGGCGGCATATGCAACAACGCCATTGCTCTATAGACGACTGCAAAGGGCACCAGTTCAACATCAAAGGTCAAAACAGATCAAAAAACCCAACGACTTCGAACATCGAGCCTAATCAAACTCAGTTTGTTTAACCGGCTTTGGCTAAAAGTATTTATTCATCATCGAACTTTTTCATCATGCACAAAAAAAGGCAGGCCTTGCGGCCTGCCTTTCCACGTTTCGCTTACGCGATTCGTACTTAGTTAGCGGTTGACGCTACGGATCAGGTCAACAGTCTCACCCAGCTGGGCAGGACCGACATCACCCGCCATGGCGGAGAAGCCGATGACCGGCACGCCAGTCCAGACACCTGCGGCTGCACCAATACCACCGACAACCTCAGTCATCGCGATGATGCTTGGGTTGGTCTCGTAGTCGTAAGCGGCAGCAGCGCTAATGGTCACCCAACCAGCCTCGAAGCCGGCATCCAGGTTCCAATCGAACACGTTGGCAGCAGGTGTACCCAGTACAGACTGGTTACCGCCAGCGGCGCGGTTCACAGATACAACGTTGACCTCACGCTCCAGAGCGACGATGGTCGGTGCATCGATAGGCACAGGTGAGAAGTCACTTGAACCCGCGACAACCGTAGCAACCTGCTCTTCGTAGTCGTAGTAGGTCAGACCCACTTCAACGTCAGGAGTAGCATTGGCAGCGTAGCCTGCATTCTGACAGATAGCGCCAGCACCATCGTTAGGATAGTCATTGGCAGGCGTACCCAGAGTAGGCAGGGCAACGGTAGCACCATCGCTGACTGCGTCGTTCAAGGTGCCTACACAAGCGATCAGAGGACCAGTACCGTCGAGATCGTTGGTCAGGGTGCCGCTGTTGTAGATACCGTGCTTACGCAGCGGGAAGGTCATGACGATGTCGGTCTCACCGTTGATGCCGGCCTCAACGAAGTAAGGCGCGGAAACTGCGTCAGCACTCAGGATAAGAGCCATTGGCAGTGGGTTGGAACCCATTGGGATCGACGGGTTAGGCGCGATATCGTTGATAGAGCCTGTGTCGTACTCAACCAGAGGAGCAGCGATGGACTTCACAGCAAGACCGGTAGCAGTCAGCATGCTCGCAACCTGTACATCACCAGATGCCAGCGAAGGCAGCAGGTAGTTGGAAGAGTCATCTGACTGGTAGTGCTGTGGAACAGTGGCGTAGTTATCAATGTGAGTGCCCTGCTCAACGAAGGCAGCACCGGTACCGGTGTTGATCATGATGGAGTAGGCGTTGATACCACCTGTAGGTGCAACCAGACCAGCATTGGTAGCTTCAGGATAAGGTAAGGCAACATCAGGGTCAGTTGCAACACCGGTAGCAGCCATCGCACCAGGCTCGAAACCGTTGGCAGGCGCGCCAGCAGCACCAGCAGTCCAAGCCGCGTCAACAACACCGCAATCGGCAGGTACGCCTGTGGTGCCATGATCCAGAGCAGCAGTGATGTCGATGTCGCCGGCAACGGTGTTGATAGCGCCATCAGCGGTGCCACCAGCATCGATCTCAGCAAACAGACCGCCATCAGCAGCAGGACCGGTACCGTCAGCGATAACACCCATCTCGATGATCTCGACATAACCTTCGGTCAGATCTTCGTCAGTGGTTGCGGTGTAGATGTTGCGGAAGTTTACACCAGCCTGCAGCAGAGCCTTGGAAGGATAGGTACAAGTCTCATCTTCAGTGATGATGTTGGCAACAGAACCACTCAAACGGATGGTGCCGTTCCAGACGTCAAAAGGTGACATGTAGATATTGAAGTCAAGCACGTCAGCAGAGATGCGAGACTCACGGAATCTAACCTTGACAGCCTTGAAGAGGTCCGTGGTGTTGGTGATGTTGATGTTGGTGATAAAGTTGTTGTTTACATTGTAGTAAGGCAGCAGCGCAACCTGACCTGTTCCGTCTGTATTGACGTGAGCCGCATTGACTCCGGCAGTAGCGGTAGCCATCAGCATGGCTGCAGCGATCTTAGATTTTCTCAACACAGTTGTGTCTCCTATTACTTTTCGTGTTAACACTAAAAAACTAACTGAGCCTGTTTATGCGGCCAGCTAAAAGCCTTGAGATCAGGCGCATGTCGAGGATTATCGACCCAAACCCAAGACCGTGCAAGGGAATGATCATTCCTTTTGTGAGGGAGGTCTCAGCAACAAGTTACCTTACACTCCTAATTCTCACGCAGGAAGTCTACCATAAATCCTCTACCTAACAAACGCTATTCTAGCAAAAAAAACAAAAAATGTTGCAAATTTACCAAATAAGGCATCAAGTAATTGATATTACAGGAAATATATTTTTCGCACTGTTGTAAATTGTGGCTTCTTCAAATAGGGCCAAGGTGCGCAAACCACCTGAATTTTCCTGCAATAGAGCAACTTTAATGATGTATGATCGATATCCTTAAAACATAAACTTATAAGTCATTGAAAAATAGATATATATTTATCAATGTATCAAAAATACAACACGAAGCCCCATGTGTGGTTAATTCATCGTGGGAAGAAAACCCCAATTTCCATCCCCATCTTTCACCCACTTTTCCTTGATCTGATTGCCCGTCTCAACCGGTCCCCGCATCAGTGGATAGCGGATCACCACCCTTATATCGACCAGCGCGGTGCAAACTTCAGCGGACTCGCAGGAGACCTCTGCCACCTGTGCGGCTTTCCAGATACCAACACCCTTCACCGTCTTATGGTAGTGGGTGAACGGAGTTACCTGACGATAGCCGCTTGAAAGATACGCATAGGCCGATTCCACGCGCCCATCGATCAACAGCGCCCACCGCTCCTCTGCCCTTTTCGCCACCAGCGCCTCATCGGAAAGGGCCTGTTCCTGAGGTGAACTGGCACAGCCTCCCAAGATCAGGGAGAACACCAGCAGGGCGGACCATGTGAACCGATGCATGTAAACAACTTTCATAGGCTTTAGCATAATGAATTCATCCAATTGAAGAGCGCAGATTCTACGAGACAGCATAGGCCGGTTCAATCCCCCTTAAGGCTTTCACGCCTCTCCCCAGAACATGGGCAGCGCCGGCCACTGCCACCAGCGGCCCGGGTTGATGCGAATCCTGCGCTCGATGTCCGCTACCAGCAGCGCCATCGATTCATCCACCGCCAGCCCGGCCACTTCATGGGCCGGTAAAAAGTTGAGTGCCAACCCATGTCGATGCTCCTCGACACAGAAGGGCTGTATCAAGGCGCCGGTCTTTTTTGCCAGCTTGATCGTACCCTCGGGGAAGAAGGCCTCACGACCGAAGAAGGGAACACCAACCAGACCAGCACTCCCCTTGGTATAGGGAACATCGAGCAATATGGCAACCGGCTGTTTGCGCAGCGTTTCAAGAAGCGGGCGCATATTGGATGCCCCCGGCATCAAAAACTCTCCCCGATAGCAGCGCCTGAGGCGTGACAGCTTCAGCTTGCGATATCTGAATTCAGGTTCCGGCAGACCCCAGGTGTTCTGCCCTTCATCGTCCCTGGCCAGGGCCCCGGTGGCTATACCGTAGGCCGCCGTGGTCACGCCCAGCATCCAGAACCTGCCCAGGTGGGCGCCGGTCAATATCATCGGCCGGCCGTCCCGTCTCGCCTCCAGGACCTGCTGAAAATTATTCACCTGGATGACCTTTGCCACCTGCTCCACGGTTCTCAGACGGGGATAGTACCAGGTGTCGAGGATCTCTCGCTGTTGCATACCATAGAAGTAACCGGTCCACTGCCGATACTGCGCCTCGGACTGCCCGGGCAGGGCACGACCCATTTGATGGGCAATCTGTTCAGCCATCTGTGGCTGTTTTGCACACTCCAACTTGCCGTAGAGACTCGCCACCCGATAGGCGATATAGCGGGGCAATCGGGACAATACAGGGAACAGCAGCCTGTATTTCAGCTCCAGATCCCAGTGTTCAAGGGGGAGTTGCATGGGTTGCCGGACCCCATTGATGAGCCATCTTTACCAAACCAACCTCACTGCTTTCATGCCGCACCTTGAATTGGCAGCAGAACGGGCGTGAGTCATAGACATGCAGTCCGCTGCGGTCGATCAGCCACGCCTCCAGGGCATAGTCCCCCGACATCAACATCAGCGGATCGAAATTCAGGCTAGTGCCGTAGACGCTGCCGTCAATGGGTAACAGGGTGCACTGATCGATGAGGGTGGAGACGCCGTAGACCTGCAGCCCATCGTTGCGGATCAGTACCAGCCCGATGTGTACATCATCCACCGGACGGGACCCGATCTCCGCTCGCACATTGATCGTCAAGGCATCACCCAGACGAAACAACGGGGTGCCTTCAGCGGTATCTATTCCCCCCTCGAGGGCGACCTCCTGCAGATAGACATCACTCACCGCCTCCATCTCCCCGGATACCCGCTGCCCCGTGGGACTGCCCCCCTGCCGGGAGCGGACATAGTCCTGGTAATCGTCCACCACGGTGGCGGAATCACCCTGGGCCATGATGGCGCCGCGTTCAAGCCAGATCGCCTGCTCGCACAACTCCTTCACCTGATAGAGGTTGTGGGAGCAAAACACCAGGGTGCGCTGCTCATCCCGGAACCCCATCATCCGGTCCATGCTCTTTTTCTGGAACAGGGCATCGCCCACAGACAGGGCCTCATCCACAATCAGCACATCGGGTTCAATGGAGGTCACCACGGAAAACGCCAGCCTGACAAACATCCCGGACGAGTAGGACTTGACCGGTCGCAAAATGGCTTCGCCCAGCTCAGAGAATTCGATGATATCGGGTATGCGCGCCTTGGTTTCCGCGGCGCCGAGACCAAGCATTGAACAGGCCAGGCGAATATTCTCCAGTCCGGAAAATTCCGGGTGAAAGCCCGATCCCAACTCCAGGATCGCGGACTTGCGCCCTTCTATATGGAGTGTTCCGGTTGAGGGCTGCAAGGTACCAGCCAACAGTTTGAGCAGTGTCGATTTACCCGCGCCATTATCGCCAATGACGCCGAATGTCGCACCTTTCTCAATAGTCAGATCGAGGGGCGTCAAGGCCTTGATCTCCGCATGAAAAGGCTTTTTCAGCAGCCACTCCTTGAAGAGGTCCGTGGGTTTTGCATATTGCCGATAGATTTTCGACAACTGTCGGGCTTGAATCGCGATCACAGAAAATCCTTGGCGCGATGCTGAAGTCGCATGAACAGGGCCCCGATCAGAAGGCCCAGAAACAGGCTTGCTATGGCCAATACAATCAGCTCTGAAACCGGCCACTGGTTTTCCAGAATCACGGCGCGATAGGACTGAACCAACCAGGTGATCGGATTGGCCTCAATGATGGCGCGATACTCCTCGGGCACCATCTCCAGGGGATAGATGATCGGCGTGGTGAAGAAGAGTGCGGTCAACAGCATGGGTAACAACTGACCGAGATCCTTGATAAACACGGACAGGAGCGCCACCAGCGGCGCCAAGGCGAATGTCAGCAACAACCTTAAGACCACCAGCAGCGGCAATAAAACCAACGCAACTCCCGGGACATAGCCCATCAACCAGGCAGCCACGATCAAAATCAACAGTCCGGTCACCTCCTGTACCAAGGTCCCCATGGTGGCCACAGCAGGAAACACCGCCGACGGCATCTGCGTTTTTAGCAGCAGGTCGCGGTTTTCCAACAAGCTGCCACTGGCCCGCAACAAGCCGTCCTGTAAGGCACTGAAGGGTATCAGGGCGGCAAACAGATAGAGGGCGAAATCGCCGGTGTCTCCGCCGGGGCGAAAACTGACATTGAGTATTTCAGAGAAGACAAAGCTGTAGACAAGCAACAAAAACAGTGGCTGTGCCAACAGCCAAAGCGGACCCAGCACGGTGCCCTTCAACCTTAGCAGGGTGTCGCGCCGCACCATCAAGACAAGGCTCTGACGATGACGATAGAGGTCTAGATAGAGCTTGAACAATCTTCTTAAACTTCCAGCGGGATGGACAGGGAAAGCATCATACAACAGTTGATTCTCAATGCCGAATCGTATCGCCATAGGGTTCGCTTAAGGGGTGATGTTCATGGTAACGTCTATGCCGATGCGAATATCCCGTCGACTGACACAAACCGGGACTCATGCCGATCATGTTTCAAGCCCCAGCATGATTCCATGAGATGAAAATTGAATAGATTTTTTTCGACAATGCGCCCACAGTTGGCAACCACAGCAACCTTGCTAACCTTGCTGGTGGTGACTTTTTTTGCCCATCAAAGTGCACTTTCAGCATTCTGGCGCTTTGACGACGGCTGGCTTCTCGACTATGCCAGCCGCTTCTCTCCCTCAGACTATTTCCTTGTGCCGGCCATTACACGGGGCTACTCGTTTAACAACCTGACGCCATTCAATCCTCTTATCTATGACTTGAATCTCTGGTTGTTCGGCGTCTCCCCCCGGGGATTTTATTTCCAACACCTGACTGTCATGGCGGGCTGTGGAATTGCCACATTTCTACTCCTCCGCATCTGGCTGGATCCTCGCTTTGCATTCTCGGGGGCACTGTTGTTCCTGCTCGGTGCACCTTCGCTTATCGTGTCTCAGCAATTGATGGTTGGCCACTATCTTGCCGGACTCATGTTCAGCATTCTGGCTGTTCACGCCTATCTGCGCAGCGTGGAGAGAGCGAGTTGGCGGCTCGCCCTGATGGCAACGCTTTTATATATGCTGGCCTCCGTTTGCAAGGAGATCTATGTCCCCCTGCCGATCGCCCTGCTGTTCATCAACAGAGGCACACTCAGCCGGCGTCTCATATACACCGCGCCGATGTTTACCTGGACCCTCTGCTACACCCTCTGGCGGTTTTTGGTACTGGGCAGTCTGATCGGCGGCTATGATGCCTCGCCCCATGGATCCTCATGGTCGGAAAAATTTCTGGAGTTTATTGCGATCCCCCAACTTCTATTCGGCAAAACACCTCTGAGCATCGCCGTGATGGTGATTATTGCTGCGCTTGTGGGATATGCTTTATACAAGAAGAGACTCAATCTGCCCCTGACCTTGGTGACAGGGGCCGCTGTTTTACTGCCCATGGTCCCGCTACTCGGATATCCCGGCATCACGCGGCCGGATCGCTATCTTTTCCTGCCCTGGTGGCTGATATCCATCATTACCGCTATCGCTCTCGCCAACCTGCCAGCATGGAGATATCCCTACCGGATGGGCATCAGCCTGTTATTGGCACTCAGTGTCTTCATGCATGCCCAGCAGTTTCGAAGCAGTGTTCAACCAAGGCTTGACCGCTTCGATACCGTTTACCGCCTGTTCACCTCACAAGCACCGAACACACTGTTTTTTTCAGACAATAAAAACGCCTATCACCAGGACACGGTCTTGAACGGTATCAGGAACGCCCTCAACCGGGTAGACGGTGCTGAACTGAAAAGAGTTGGCATACTGACCCAACGGGATAGTTTGCCCAGGCTTAAAAACACAGACTACTCTATCCTAGAGTATGATCAGTCATGCAATTGCATACGGCAGATGGATGCGCAGATTGGCGATAGTGCTAAAACCGAACGAGCCGGTAAGCCCGGGGTGCTAGTGGTGACACTCAGCCCGCCCTATCCACCCCTCTTCGATAAAGCCAATGGAGCGATCGAAGCGATCAGCGCAGAAGGTGACAAGCTATATCTTAAGGGTTGGACTGCCCTGGCACGGGAAGATATGGAACAACAGTTTCTCTTTGTCACACCCTATAGACCGGCACAAACGCAATTGATTGCATTCGACGCCGAGACCCATAATCATCCTGTGCAGCGGTATAGATTCGAGCTAGGTTTGAAATATCCAGATGAGTCGAAAGCCCGTTACTCTCAATCACGGCTTTGCCTGCTGACAAGGTCCATGCTGACACCCGTTCGACTGATCGAAAACACCCAACACAATGGCTGTGGTGGCTTCCTCAGAACCCGCTGATGACATCATTCTCATTCCGAAATCTCATGGAAAAGGCTGTATCACTGCAGTTTTCGCGCTATTTAATGGTAGGGATCACTGCCTGGATAATCGATTTCGCGGTATTTGTTCTATGCCACTCGATCGTCGGCATCGTCTGGGCACAAACCGCTGCAAGGGTCAGCGGGGCGCTGGTCGCTTTTGCGGGCCACAAGGTTTTTGTATATAAAAACAAAAACTTTGCTCGGCATGTAATAGGTAAACAGTTTCTTGGCTATCTGTTACTCTGGGTTTTTTCATATCTGCTGAGCATAGGTTGTATTATTCTGTTTATTGACATACTGGGATTCGAGCCGGTTGCGGCGAAACTGGTCACCGAAATTATCCTGGTCGGTATCAACTATATGACAATGAAACGGCTGATTTTTCTATCATAAGCAGGAGAGAGCATGCTTATCTCACTGATTGTTCCAATCCGTAATGAGCAGGCGGGGCTCGAGCGATTCTGGCAGTCGATCACGGCAGCGCTGGGACAATCCAGCTATCAATTCGAACTGGTGATGATCGATGACGGATCCTCAGACGACTCCTGGCGATTGATTTCAGAATTCACCGCTATAGATCGGCCATGGCTTGAGGTGACGGCCCTGCGTTTGAGTCGAAACTTCGGCAAAGAGGCTGCCATCCTCGCCGGACTGCGCAAGGCGGGAGGCAGTGCCGCAATCGTACTCGACGCTGATCTACAACACCCTCCCGAGCTGATACCCAAGATGTTGGAACTCTGGGAGATGGGGAAAACTCCCATCGTCGAGGCGGTAAAGCGGACACGCCAACATGAGTCTTTCCTGAAACGTATCGGGGCGAGTCTATATTATCGTATCTTCAGGCTATCCAGTGGACTTGACATGCAGGGTGCGAGCGACTTCAAGTTACTCGACCGGCATGTTATGGAACAATATATCAATCTACCGGAAACAAACCGCTACTTCCGTGGCTTGACGGCCTGGATGGGATTCGACTCCGTGGCAATAGAATTCGAACCGCCCGATAGAGAGACGGGGGAGAGCGGCTGGAGTTTGCGCAATTTATTGGAACTTGCCAGAACCACCATCATCAGCTTTTCCTCCCTGCCTCTGCGACTCGTGACCTGGCTTGGGGTAGCAGGACTGATCTTCAGTCTGGTGTTGACTATCCAAACCCTGTGGTACAAGTGGATGGGATATGCGGAGGAGGGATTCCCCACTGTGATACTCCTGATTCTGGGCATCGGCAGCATGATTCTCTTCAGCCTGGGATTGATCGGAGAGTATATAGGCGAGATATATCGTGAAGTAAAAAGAAGACCTTCCTATATTGTATCCGATACACTCTCAACCTCGGGTGGCTCCAGCCAGCCCATAAGCGAGCGGTCCGCGGATACTGTAGCAGCGTCAGTAGATGAAGAATAAATAAACAATAGAGGAAGGGAATTTGAACTTCATGCGCCGATACAGATCAGAACCCTTGCCTTGACAAGAGACAATACAAACTTACCTAGCTCAACAAACAGGAATACTTGTAACGATGAGACGTTTAAGCATTATAGTGTTTATCGCAACGCTTTTCTATTCACTGCCAATCTTCGCCACTGAACTCACTTCTGAAAAACAGCATTACAGCTATACCGTCGGTGTCCAGATCGGCAAGATGCTGCGCGCCCAGAAAACCGGTGAGCTTGACATGGCGGTCTTCCTCCAAGCCGTTGAAGACTCCCTGCACAATAAACCGTTGAAGCTCGATACACTGCAAATGCGCGCCGCCATGAAAAAGCACTATACAAAAATGGATGCGCAACTTGCGCAGGCTGCTGCGGACAACAAAGCCAAGGGCGCCGCCTATCTTGTACAAAACGGCAAGCGCAAAAATGTGGTTACCCAGAAAAGCGGGCTGCAGTATGAAGTGCTGACGCCTGGTAAGGGTGCATCACCGCAAAGCGGCGACAGTGTAGAAGTACACTACCACGGAACACTCATCGACGGAGCGGTCTTCGATAGCTCAGTTCAACGAGGCAAAACCGCAACCTTCAACGTCGACAGGGTTGTCCCCGGCTTTAGTGAGGCCCTGCTGCTGATGAAGCCCGGCGCGAAATGGAGAATCGTCATCCCCCCTGAACTGGGATATGGGGAAAGAGGGGCGGGGAAGAAAATCGGCCCCAACGAGACGCTTATCTTTGAACTCGAGCTAATCAAAATCGCCGGGAAAGCTGTCAGCAAAAAGCCATGACTGAACGGTGCAGCAACCTTTGAGCTACATCGCTTCCGAATTCAGACGTCTCTCCACGTGTTTCTTCATGTTCAACAAATCAACCGTGGAGAGTCTCTGGATAGGTTTCGTACCGCTCAAACGGATAGATGTCAGATAGATGGGATATCCCTCGTCGCTGTGACGGATACCGTGGATATACTGCACAATTGCAGCATAAAGCTCATCGCCATATTCAAGACGGGTAAACTCCTTATCGCCGCAGATCAGGGACACGGGCTCTCTTCTGGTCAAACCGGAATCACCGATCATGGTTAACTCCAGATAGTCATCATTGTCCAACAGCGGCACCCGCCGCCGCTCGGCATAATATTGGCCACCTTTGTCAACCGAAAGCTGAAAGAACTCCGGCTCGAGCAGCAGATCACTCGGTGAATCAAGAACCAGATTTCTCAGCTGCTGCAAGCTGTTGAGGAAACGGCGCTGCTGGCGCATCAGAAAGCGCGGACTATCCACGGCAATGGACTGCTGAAATAGCGCCCCCTGCTCATCGAGCACAAAGATTTCTGCGTGACTTTTGCCGAGCGTGAAAAAGAGTTGTATGACATCCGGTTTATTCAACTTGAACATCACAGGATAGGGGCTGTTTGCAAGTATCTCAGGATCGAATTCAAGGGAGCGGTAGAACTGTTGCGGTTGTTCCAACTCATCGATCAGGCTCTCGAATGACTCCAGGCTCTGCCAGACAAAACCCTGCTCCGCCTGTTTCTGAACGATGAAAAATGCCTTACCCATGCGAAACACATAGCGGCCATTATCAAATTCATCATCACGGAAACGTTGCACCACATGGCTAAACAATTCGGTAACCCTCAATGCGATCTGACTGCCTCGCACACCCGAATAGCTGTAAGCATATATCCGCAAAGGCGCCAATTCCCGCTCCGGTTGCAGATTCAGGATATAGCAGAGCACATCCATCAACCCCTCCGCACCTTCGTGGCGTGACACCTGCAACTCTCCCCAACTGGTCTGGTGAATCTTCTCTAAATTCAACACCAGATTGGTACGGGACGAGGCAAAACTAAGGGGATCGTGACGCTCACTGGTTAGTTGTTTCCCCTCCTTGGTGAGATGCTCCATTGGATCGACACCGATATTGATGAACAGCGCACTCATGATGATCGTCGCCGGCTTGGCAAGGACAGTCATACCCGCTGAAGGTGGCATGTATTGGGGAAAAAGACGACTTACACTGCGCTGCAGAGAGAACAGCTCATCTCGTTGCAGCAGCGTCTCACCTGAATTGAAGGTAATAAGCGTGCCCCTTCCCCACACTTGATTGACATGACTCCACAACAGGATCTCGATGAGGTTTTTAGAGATCTTTATGGGCCGATGCTCTATGACCTCTTCTGCCTCCAGTTTACCTCGATATAACATCCAGGCCGGCTCTCCGTCCTTTGCCGCCCGATGGTGGAGTGAAAGCTGTTCCTCGGCGAGATTTTTCGAGATGCCAGGATTGATATGATCGATCTTGCCCGGCCGGTGGTCGAGAGCGGTATAGAGCTTTCTCCCCAGTAAGTTGAGTTCGTGGGGATCGATATGACTCTCCTTGGCATAGCGGCGGGCAAAATCGGTCAGCAGCCTATAGCTGCGAGTCAACACTCCGACCAGGGCATTGCGCTCCTTGATAACCCGGTCGATCTTCCAGTCCGATCGGGTATCCATCATCTGTAGCTGGGTCTGTCCCCAGCCCCACTGGCGGGTCAGCTCCAACATGGATCGTAAGCGCCAGTTCTCATGTTTCCTTGTTCTGCTCAGCCGTTCACCAACCTTGAAGTAGAAGCAGCGACGGGCAAGTTCCAGCCGATCCGGGTCTTCGTTCTGTAGCAGATAGGTCTCCACCTGTTGATAGAGCAGAATATAGGAATCCAGTTTGTCGATATCCTTCTCACCCTCATAGATGGCCCGCTTCGCCTGTTGCGCCAACCACTGGGGCGAGGGGTAATGGCGGCTATAGGCCTCCATGAGAAAGATCTTCAAAATCGACTTGTAGGGTGAGTCTATACCCTTGTACAACTGCCACAGGGCCGCGCCGAAGAACTCCCCGGCCTGAACATGATCAAGCCCGCCCAGGTCGATAACCTCCACCGCCTTGACAAAACGATTGGTGAGCAGATAGTCGGCAAATTCCTGATAATCATCCTCTTTTTCAGGCGGTACCAGCCACCAAAGAGGATAGCGTCCGGCAAGCAGCACTGCGCTGCGATAGAACTCCTCCAATAGCAGGTTGTGCTGGGTTGTACCGGTGCTCTCCCTGGACAATTTGGATTTCTCACCCTGCCGGAAACGTACCGGATCGATGAGAAAGATATGCAGTTCCAGTTCCAGCTCCGCTGCACTTTTCTCTATCTGAGTCGCTTTCTGTTGCAGCTGCTGGCGCTGCTTCTGGCTCATAGCTGAGTCGAAACAGAGCCACAGATCAAAATCGCTGCCGGATGACTGCCCTATGGTCCCCGTGCTACCCATCAAATAGAGACCGTGGATACGGTAGACACGCTGCGCGCGTTTCTTGTACTCGAAACTGCGACTCAACTTGTTTGCCACTTCCAGGGCCTTCCTGGATGGGCTGTAATCAGATATGCCAATGGGAGTCTCGCTTGTGACGAAACCAGGTAACATGGGATGATTGATATGAAACAGAAGCGGCAGGAGATGCAAGAACTCCTGCTGACTCTTGCGCAACTCAACCAGGATTCGACGCAGACGCTCACGATGCAAGCGCGTAAAGCGCTGTCGAACTGCATTCAGCTCCTTTCTGGTAATACCCTCTTCGAAGGTAATAGGTTGCAATTCGGGCATCTAACTCACTACCGATATTGAACCGACAGGAGAGTGTCGCTGCCGACTCTGCACATGGGTGTCATGAAATTCAGCCTAAGGCCTGGTTTGTGATCTCGCTAACCAGAGAGGCGGCGGGCGAAACAGACACCCTGGATTCTGCACGCTGCCTAGGCTTCGATCGACTCGATAACCCGAGCAATCAGACGTTGTGCGTCATCACCTTTAGACCATTGTGAAACACCAAACTGCAATTCGGGAACTGGATTATCCCCGAGATCCTGCAGAGCGCCGCCACGACACTCGTTGACGATCTGCTGCAACAGTTTTTTGCCATCCTCTATGCTGGTTTCCGGCATCACAAGGAGAAACAGTTGGTCTTCATAGCGTCCAATGACATCGGCCCAACGCAGACGTTCACGCAGATACTGGGTCATAACCAGGATGGAAGTTTCCGGCAGTGGATCTCCTGCTTGGTCGGGATGGCTCAAGCGCATGGCACCCAGGGTAAGCAAATTACCGTAACGCCTGCTGCGGGTCACCTGCGCACCGATTGCCTGAATCGTGGCACGACGATTTGCCATGCCAGTCAACTCATCCGTAATAGTGAGATCCTCAACTTGCCTGCGTAGCATATCACTCTCACGTTGAGCCAATACCAGCTGACTAATATCGTGATAAAAGTGCAATCGTAGTTGGGTATTCTTACCGTCCACCACATCTCGCACTTCCCGTTGCAACCAACGCTCACCATCACCGTTGAGTGACAGATGCAGCATATCGGTTTCGTCAAACAGGGCGTGAAGGCTCGCCGGCAGTGTATTCTTGTCTTTTCCGATGAGTTCATCACCGGACAGATCGAGCATCGCTTCCAATGCGGGATTCATCCATCGAATACAGACTTCACTGTCAATAGCCAGCATACCAGTAGGACAGACATCAAAGAGTTTACGGTTAAAACTGATTTCGGCCATGATTCGATTCTCTCTATCATCCTGCGCAACCTTGGGGGCGCACTTTTATGTCAACGTAGGTTCACAGACTCGATATTGTTGAACCTCAGAATGATTGAGCGGCTGTTTGGCGTAATTCTTTAATTCTCTTTCACCTAACCAAGCGCCCCAGCGGAGCTCGGTCACGAGCAGGATAAACTTGAATAACCAGTTGTTATTATTGAATTTTTCTTGCCTGACCAACTGGGCAAGCGATACCAGCAATGAAATCAGTTATAAACGGCGGTGATGCGCCACTGCACACCCTGCAGGCTGAGGTGGGCATGCACAGGGTTGTCATCCCAATCACCGATGCGCAGCAGCAGCCTGTCCGGTCCATCAAAAAAGGCATAGGTCATTCGTTCCAGAAAGCCCCCCTGATCCGGTTTGTGATTGTGAGACCGCAGCTGGGAGACAACCCACTGGATATCGACCATCCGCTCCACCGCATCAGCCCCCATGCGTTGGATGCCACCTTGCAGCCAGTCGATGAAACTATTGGAGACATCGCCGATGCTGCTTTCTACATTCTTATTGAGTTTGCGCTTGATCTGATCTCTCACAGCAGTCAGATCGATTAATTCGCTGAGGGCCTGCTGATCATCAGCTTGCAGGGCCTTATCCAGGCGATAAACCGCAGTGTAGGGCCAGATCAGGAATGCCAGGGCAATCAGAAAAAGTAGTGCTAAGAAGCCTTTCATATCGCGAATAGGTCCCCGTCCCGTGGCTACAGGCATTCATATTGTTAGCGTAAAACGGGAGTTGCCGTGCAAGCAATCCCGGTATATTCAAATCAGTGTCTAGTTCGACGTGGAGGGCGTTCTTCCCGAGGCTTCGCCTCGTTGACCCGGAGGGCGCGCCCGCCATGCTCCTTTTCATTCAGTGCCTTGATTGCATTCTCTGCAGCGGTTGAGTCAGGCATCTCAACAAACCCGAAACCTCTCGACCGCCCTGAAAATTTATCCATGATGACATTAGCGCTGGAGACATCTCCAAACTCTGTAAAGAGCTGACGTAACTCATCATCCTTAACTGTCCAGGGCAAATTTCCTACATAAATATTCATCATCTGTACTCAAAATATGTGCATGTCCTAATCCATGCAATCAAACAATCCAATGCACTAATCATTTGATAGCAAAGCACAGCCAGCCACTTCTACCTGCTGGGCACACTGTCGAGGCAAATAGTCCTCTCCTTGTGGTGACACTTTAGACTGTTTCATCGTTTTGTGCAGCTTCCAGCTGCTCACTGACACTCATCCAACGGTGCTCACAGTCGTCCAACGCTCTCTCAAGATCACTCTTTTCAACAAGCAGTTGTTTTAACTCCATTCTTTGTGAAGGATCGTAGAGCATGGGATCAGCCAGCCGCTCATCCAACTGCTGTTGTCTGAGGTGTAATTCTTCCAGTTCTCGCTCAAATTTCAACTGTTGTTGGCGCAAAGGCGCAAGACGTTTTCGCTGTTCTGCCTGTTGCCGTTTTTTATCCTTTTTGGCAGAAGCGGTATGTCCATTCCGCTGTGTCTCCTCCCGATCTGTGCAATCACCACTCCCGCCGCGACGCTCCGCGGTCAGCCAAGCCGGATAGTCATCCAGGGAACCCGCGAAGGGCTCAACCACACCGCCGTTGACCAACCAAAACTCATCCGTGGTGATACGCAGCAGGTGTCGATCGTGGGAGACGATGACCATCGCCCCCTGGAAATCCTGCAAGGCCTGGCCAACAGCATAGCGCATCTCCAGGTCGAGGTGGTTGGTCGGCTCATCCAGGAGCAACAGATTAGGCCGTTGATAGACCAGTGCTGCCAACACCAGGCGCGCCTTCTCACCACCGGAAAACGGCGCCACCGGCTGCAACGCCTGCTCGTCGTGAAAGCCAAATCCGCCAAGATAGTTGCGCAGGTATTGCTCGCTCGCCTGGGGATCCACTCTTTGCAGGTGCAGCAGGGGCGTGGCCTCAGGATCCAGTTGCTCCAGCTGATGTTGTGCAAAATAGCCGATGCGCAACTCCTGTGCCGGTGAGCGCTGCCCAGAGATGGGTTGTATCTCATCTGCGAGTATTTTGATCAGGGTCGATTTGCCAGCCCCATTTGGCCCCAGCAGACCAACTCTGTCCCCCGGGGCCAGGGTGATTTGAACATCCTTTAGAATGGTCTTTCCGTCATATCCCATCTCCAGATCACTCAGTTGCAGCAACGGATGGGGGTTTTTCTCCGGCTCGGCAAATCTGAAGTGAAAGGGTGAGTCCACATGGGCGGGAGCGATCATCTCCATCCGCTGCAAGGCCTTGAGACGGCTCTGGGCCTGACGCGCCTTGGTGGCCTTGGCGCGAAATCTGTCCACATAGCTGCGAATATGGGTGATTTCCCGCTGCTGTTTTTCGTAGGCTGCCTGTTGATTGGCCAGTCGCGCCGCCCGGGTTTGCTCAAAGCCACTGTAGTTGCTGCCATAGAGAGTCGCCTGCTGTTGCTCGATGTGCACGATATGGTCTGTCACCTGATCGAGGAAATCGCGATCATGAGAGATCAACAACAGGGTGCCCCCATAGCGACCCAACCAGGACTCCAGCCAGATCACGGCATCCAGATCCAGGTGGTTGGTTGGTTCGTCGAGAAGCAATAGGTCAGAACGGCACATCAAGGCCTGTGCAAGATTGAGGCGCACCCGCCAGCCTCCTGAAAAGTGGTTGACTGGCTGTGTCTCATCTTGCGGTGAAAAACCCAGTCCATGCAGCAGCTCGCCGGCCCTGGCCTTGGCGCTGTAACCATCGATATGGTGAAATGCCTCGTGTAACCGGGCCAACGCTGCACCATCATCGTCCGCTTCGGCCCGGGATAATTGACCCTCGATTTCACGCAATCTACGGTCTCCGTCCATGACATAGTCGAGGGCGGAGCGGGTCAAGGCCGGTGTCTCCTGGGCCACATGAGCGATCTCGATTTTCTGCGGCAGATTGAGATTCCCTTCATCAGCCTGCAATTCTCCGAGGATCAAATTGAACAGGCTCGATTTGCCGCACCCGTTGCCACCGGTGATACCCACCTTCCACCCCCCGTAGAGGGTAAAGTCCACCTGCTGCAAGAGTAACTTGCTGCCGCGTCTGAGTGAAATATGGTCAAACTGGATCATCTCGGGATACTCAGATGATCATCGAATCTCACTCCCAACCATTGATATCCTTAGCTTCACCTTCCCCCCCTTCGGCACCATCTGCACCAAGTGAGTAGAGGTCAAAATCTCCATGCTCGCCAGGGAAACGGTAGATATAGTCCACACCCCAGGGATCTTTGGGTAGCTTTGCCTTCTTCAGATAGGGGCCGTTCCAGTTGTCTACCCCGTCGACCCGCTCCACCAGTGCCCTCAGGCCGTGATGGCCGCGGGGATAATTGCCTGTATCCAAGCGATAGATATCCAAGGCGGCAGACAACTCTTCCAACTGAACCCTGGCGGTCTTGCTCTTCGACTCGCCCAAGGCATTCATGACCTTGGGGCCCACAAGCCCCGCCAGCATTGCGAGGATCGCCATGACCACCAGCAGTTCGATCAAGGTAAAGCCGCTGTAGCGGCTACGACAAGGATGGATTTTCATTATCAGGTCTCTTCACCGTGGATGGCTTCGCAGGAATATAGAAAAAAATTATAACAGCAATCGTTGACCAAATATCCAGCCAGAAATAGAGCGGGTTGAGAGCGTAATCTTAAGACACCGCTCCGCCCAATTCGCACAATGGGGTAGAATAGACCCAAAATCAGTTTTCCATACCGATTACGGGGCCCGGGAGCGCCTGAATGAGCAAAGACATATTACCACGCCATCTACGTTCGCAAGCGGTAGCGCTGGCGCATGATGTGATGATGGTGCCGATTGCCTGGCTCCTGGCATACTGGTTGCGCTACAACCTGGAAGTGGTGCCTGCCGCCTACTATACGGATGCCCTGGTGGGACTGCTCTTCGTGTTGCCGATTCAACTTACCGCATTTCTGTTGTTCGGCCTCTATCGAGGCATTTGGCGCTTCGCCTCGCTGCCCGATATCGTGCGAATCCTCAAGGCTGTGGCGGTAGGCACAGTGGTCAGTGTGGCGCTGCTGTTCATTTTCACCCGGGCCGGCGGCGTGCCCCGTTCGGTTCCTGTGATCCATGCCATTCTGCTGATCATGTTGTTGGGCGGCCCAAGACTGATCTATCGTCTGCTAAAGGACCATCGTCTGGATCTCTCCCCCGGCCAGCGGGTCCTGATCGTGGGCTCGGGCAAAGCCGGTGAGATGCTGGCAAGGGACATCCTGCGCAATCGCCGGGGGGACTACAGCCCGGTCGCCTTTGTGGACGACAAGCAGCGGCGCCAGGGGCGGGAGATCCATGGCATCCCGGTTTCCGGTACCTGTGACGATATCCCCGGGCTATGTGAGGAGCTGGCCATCGATATCGTGATGCTGGCCATCCCATCCGCCTCATCCCGGCAGATGCGTCGTGTGGTTGAGCTGTGTGAGCAAGCGGATATTCCATTTCGGTCCGTGCCGCAACTGCACGACCTGATATCCGGTGATGTGCAGATCAATAACCTGCGTACCGTATCCATTGAAGACCTGTTGGGACGTGATCCGGTATCCCTCGACTGGGAGAGTATCGACAGCGCACTCTCCGGCAAGGTAATCCTGATCACCGGCGCTGGCGGTTCCATCGGCTCTGAGCTATGTCGCCAACTCGCCACGATCAAGCCGGCCCGGCTGGTATTGCTGGAGATCAGCGAGTTCAATCTCTATACCATCGAAATGGAGCTGCTCAGCAGTTTTCCCGATCTCTCACTGGAATGCCATCTCGGGGATATCACAGACCAGCCGATGGTGGAAAATCTATTTGCCCGGACGAAACCCCAGGTGGTATTCCACGCAGCCGCCTACAAACATGTTCCCATGCTTGAACATCAACTGCGTCAGGCTGTGCGCAACAATATCCTGGGCACACGTATCCTGGCTCAGACCGCTGACCGGTTCAAATGCGGCGTCTTCGTTCTGGTATCCACCGACAAGGCGGTCAATCCGGCAAATGTGATGGGGGCATGCAAAAGAGGCGCTGAGATCTATTGCCAAAACCTCGATGCCCACTCCGAGACTAAATTCATCACCGTACGTTTCGGCAACGTACTGGGTTCTGCCGGCAGCGTGATTCCGTTGTTTCGCAAACAGATCGAGGCCGGGGGGCCTGTCACGGTCACCGACCCCCGCATGGAGCGTTATTTCATGACCATCCCCGAGGCCTGTCAGTTGATCATGCAGACGGTGGTGCTGGGTGAAGGGGGTGAGATCTTCGTGCTGGACATGGGTGAGCCCATCAAGATCAGTTATCTGGCGGAGCAGATGATTCACTTATCCGGCATGACACCGGATATCGACATCCATATCGAGTACATCGGTCTGCGCCCGGGGGAAAAGCTCTACGAAGAACTATTTCACGAGAAGGAGCATCTGCACAAAACCGGCCATGAAAAGGTCTTTCTCGCCCATCACCGGGATGTGGACTGGCACTGGTTGTTGAACAACCTGGATGAGATGAAAGCAGCCTGTGACACGATTAATGATGATGCGCTGAAAAGGTTGTTGGGCCAGTTGGTCCCGGAACATAGTGAATGTGCTGAAACTGAAGCGATCTCGGTGCTTAAATAGAGCGGGCTATCAACCGGCTCGCCGTGAGCGGGCGATCAGAATAGTCCAAGGGAGTACTGAGCGTACCTCCATGACTTCAAATGCCTGCGAGACAAAATTGACAAAACCCGATTTTGACCAATGCTGCAGATGACCCGGTGTATTCCCCCAATCGCCCCAATAGGCGCCTCGCAGCATATTCAAGACCCGCCATAGGGGCTCCCTCGGCACACTCAGGATGGCATAGGGCGCAGCAGCATCGGCGAGTATCTCCAGCCCCCGCTGCGGATCATCCAGGTGCTCAAGCACTTCACAGCAAACCACCAGCTCTGCATTGCGCTGTTTGCCCTCGATGGCGTAGATATTCTGACACTCAAAAGTCACCCGGCTGGAGTTTACATTCTCTCTGGCCATATCCAGGATGGTTTCAGATATATCTACAGCATCGATATCGGCTTTGGTCTGCTCCAGCAGCACGTTGGTGACATGCCCCTCGCCGCATCCCACCTCGAAGATTCTTTGTGGTGCGACCTGGGCGGCCAACTCACCCACAGTTGCGCAGAAATTATTCACCAATAAACGGGTCAGCGGATTGCCTGACTCATATTTTTGGGTGGTATTTCCGACCACGACCCCGTCTTCTACCAACGGCCCTCTGCGCTGTTTCGCCATCAATTTCTAATCCGCAATTAAGTTAAAAGATCATTTTCAGAGTTTACAGATAAAGATTCAATACCTGTTTTTTCTAAACCTATGCATACCGGGAAGGATTTCAAACAGGACCAGGAAACCCAGACTTATATAGAGCAGCAACAGAGGCATCACAGGAATGAAGTGCCGAATCTGCCCAAGTACCGGGCTTTGGGTAAAATCATCAAACAAGGCAAGCACACCCAAGCGTGTAGCAATACCCAATACAGCAATTAAAACAGCTCCCAGCAAAAGGCTTCGATAACCTCTGAACAGATAGGCATAGCAGGCATAAGCGATAATCAGCGTGGCGATGAGTGACAGGTAGAGCAGCAGATTATTGTATAAGCCGCCGATTTTCTTGAAGACCGCAATCTTCCACTTCTGAATGCCAAACAACTGCCCCTCGCCGGCCACAGGTTCAACCGTGTCGATATGCAGATGCAATCCGTCTCTCTTCAAATCGGCGCCGGGACGGACCAATGGTTGATCGATACGCGCCTGCCTGCCACCGGACATGACCAGCAATTGACACGCCCCATTCTTACACGGTCCCTCGACGCTAAAGCGCGATAGATCCGCATGACTATTCTCTTCGAAGTGGCGTTTCACATCCTGACTCGACTTTAGACTGAAGCGGTTGGAATAGGCCGCGAACGGAATCGGCACAATCGCAATATATTTCTCAGGGCTATCTGAGAGCAGCCATCCGGAGACATGAAAACTATCCTGGTCCGAGGGAGGCATTAAGGAGGCGTTAGACAGCTGTTCGAACACCTTCAGCCGATCCTCCGGCCCCTTAGGGGAACCATAACCCGGGAGGCGGCCATTCAGACCGGTTAACATGTAATGGGCATAGCCCGGCAGCTTCGCAAGATAATCGTCTATTCTGTCGGTTCTTATGGGATAGCGGAGCGGCCAGGCCCGACGTGAACAATCCAACCGCCCACTCCCACAGGCCTCGTCCAGCTCTCTGCTGATGGCTGAAAATATCTCCTGCAACTTGGCCGGATGCTGGAAATAGCCCGCTGCAGCAAGGGCGTCCCGCATGGCCCAGAAAAAATATCCGCCACCGATCTCATTGCAGGCCTGAGAGTAACGCCTGCACATCAGCCCTCCCCACTGCTTGCCCAAATCCCCCTCCAGGTATGGCTGGAATTTGGCAAATTCGGGGCTCACTGAATAGATCTGTTGCAGTGATTCGTGAGTGACGTCGACAAAGGGTATCTCTTCACCGGCACGTACGCTTTTGATCAGTTTCGTGGCTGATTTAAACTCTTTCAGCGAGGTATCGGTAACACCGAAGTATCCATATTTCATCTGATTCGCACTCATGACAGCCAGGATCGGTATCGCCAAACCCAGACAGAGTGCCGGCAGCATCTTAGCGGCCAGCTGTATCATTCCGAACCTATCCGGTTGGTAGACAAGCAGAGTGAACGCCACCATCAGAAGGGGATACAACCAGATGGTCTCCTCCCTCGAGAGATAGAGCGCGGCCAATCCAAGTCCCAGCAAAAATGGGTAATGCAACCTGATATGACCTGACACAGCACGCATCGAGATCATGTACTGCAAGCCGGCAATCACCAGGAAAACAACAGCCGCATAAAACCAGCCCCGCTCCACACTGCTGTGGTGATAGGGGTTGAAAAGCAAAAACAGGAAGGGCAGCAGAGCAAGATAGCGATTGACGGTACTCCTCACCAAGGCAAAGTAGATCAACACGCATGCCAGGATGTAGAGCAAGTGCTCCATTGATTTGAACTGCAGACCCGACAGATAGTTGGCAGCAATGAAGATTGGATAGAGTGGCGCCTTTACCAAGGTCAGTTTGTCATACTCGCCCAGCCACTCCCCTGCAGCAATACTCTGTGCAAGGCGCATGAATAGTGCATCGTCAAAGGTACCATGAGCGTGGGCGGTAATAGGCAGACCTGCGGTTAGCCAGTAGCGAAACAGAACCGCGATAACGAGCACCGTCAGGACCAGAATACCGCCCCAGTCCGGGGACGCATCTGTTGCCCGATTGAATGGTGAGTTTAGTTTTTTCGATCCGATAACCATTGGTTTATTGTTTGTGCCTTTAAAAACAAACCCAGGCAGAGCAGCAATCCGACAATGGATACCATTGCCGGCCCTAGATAGTGAACAGGTCGATAGCTGTATTCGATGGAATCGCCACCCCTCACGGCAACAGCCGGCAACACCTCCCTGAACAGATCCGGTTCCATGGATCTGCCATTTACCGCGGACGACCACCCCGGGTATGCCCTCACCGGCAGCACCACCCAACCGGGTTCGCGCCCCGTATACTCAAACTGCATTGCAGTTTCGTGATAACCGCGTGTCTTCAGCAGGTCGTATTGGGCTTGAGCCTGACCATTGAGGGCTGAAACGAAGTACCCACTCCCCTTGACTCGCCTGTTCTCCACCAACACCATGCCGGGTTCCGGTTCAGTCACGCGATAGGCTTGATTGCCGCCATTCAAGACCGTCTGATAGGAGGATGGCTGAAGAGGTCTATAGCCGCGCAGACCAAGCACTCTATTACTTTTTACACCATCGACCGCAAGCTGCAAAAGGTCGGTGTTTGAATCATACACCCCTACTATAACTGAAACATCCTTCTCGATTCGCTCCAATACCACCTCGATTTCATAGCGTCCTTTCTCGAGTCTGACCTGCTCTGGAAAACGGCATAGCAGGAAATCCATCTTGACATCCCGCTGCAATTCACAGGATGCCGATAAAACATCGGAATTCGAGACACGCAAAAGTTTGAGATTCACCACAGGCGGTTGTGCGCTATTGATTGATTGCAGTGGCATATCAATTCGATCAAAAGTGATTGAATCATGCAACTCGACCAGTTGAACCAGCTTGTGTTGAGCCAGGTTCAATCCTGTATCATTGCGCGGATTTTTTGCCACAGTGTCAAATACCAGCTGCTTTCCGGGATTGCTTCCACGCTTGGGACCAACGGAACACAGTACATATCTGATGGCCAACCGGGTCATGCTGTATACATCATCAAACTTCACTTGATCGCATAAGAAACCCGCCGCTGTCGGGGTTAGGAAAGGTCCATCTACCACAGCCGCAAGGAGTTGTTTCTCTTTTCGGGTACGAAATCCATGGGCGAACCACTCAGTCAGGCCATATGCGGAAAGCACCCCGGGGAAGATATAACCCCGGTCAGAAATCACGCTTTGCAATGGCTCGATATTGTTTCTGACATAGTCGATTGTCGCGGTCATCGGGTAGATGGTTTCTGCATTTACGAAACCTACCAGTTTCTGAAAAACATGACGTTGATCAACCACCTGAACCATCAACAGCAGGATCAGCAGAAGCTTGACCCAGATTGGCGCACTTTTACTGAAGCGATCATATCCGGCAGCCAGGACCAATATGGCGAGAACTGAAAAGCCCAGGGCGATAATCAGAATCAACCTGCTGATCATACTGGTTCCTATGAGGGGGATCTGTCTGATGTACTCCATGGGAATCCAGGCAAATGCGAGTGGTGAGATCACTATGATGAGAGAGAAACCCCAGGCATACCTCCAGTCCAGTTTTGTTTTCCACGCCAGCCAAACCGCGGGAAAAAACAGCAGCAGCGGCAGCAACCCGACATAACCTGTCCTTCCCAGGGTCAGCGGCCCGTCACTGAATGGCAATACAAACAGCAACAGATCCTGAACTGAACGGAAAGCAGTGCCACCTCGCCGATAGCTCAAGTCCAACCGCCCCAAGGATTCATCAAGGCAGAATAGAAACAGGAATGCCACCATCGAAGAGAGGAGTATTCCCAGGGAGACCAAGGCGTTTCTTTGCAGCACCAATCGCCATCCGTTACCTGAAAACAGCGACCAGCTGACAAGCAACAGCAGCAAGGCGATATAGCCATATACCGCCACCGTGGGAAAGCCGCCCAGAAGCATCATCGTCGAGGAGAGCGCCAGCCACACCAGATGCCTGACATCACCGCTCTGTATCAGGCGCAAGGCGAAGAAAAGCAGCCATGGAATCCAGATACTGGTATTCACATGATGCCAAAGAAACCAGGAGAGGTTGAATCCTGAATAACTGAACGCAACGGCACCCAGTAACGCTGCCACACGATTGCCGGACAGATTGAGAAATAGCAGATAGCTCCCCACTGAAATTATCAATAAATTGATCAGTGCCGAAGCATATAGCCCGACACCCTCATCTTCGATCGCAGCATAGGCGGCAAAGGCGGGGGTGATTATTGAGCGGGTAACCAGCAGTAGAAGCGGTTCACCCCCGAGCACATGGGGGTTCCAAACCGGCAACTCTCCCTGGCGCAGTTTTTCTCGCGCAAAACGCCAGGAGGGCAGTTTGTAGTCAAGCACATCCGAGTGCTTATGATGCTTGACCGGACTTACGATCCCTGTATTCTTCCACCCAGGCGATCGCGTGAGAATATCGAACGGCGCAATGGTTTCACCGGCCAGGGGATTGGCCCCTAACATGACGACGGCAATCAGGAACAGCACCAGAAATGGCACCAAACGGCTTATCAAAGGCGTGACTAGTCCAGGAGAGCTGCTCATGCAAAGACCGGTTTATCAGTCACGGCAGAATCCCTATCCATCCGGTAATCAACATCGAAGCTACCCACTTTTGCCATGAAGCCTGATCCGAACAATAAAACACGCAACCCCCGGCAATGGATTTCAATCCTCGGCACCCTTCTTGTCCTTGTGTCTTTCTATTACATCGGTAGTCAGCTATGGGGATACCGCGAAACCCTCGCTGCATGGACTCCAACAGCCAGCACCATTCTACCTGTTGGGTTCGGCATAATCACCTATGCCCTGGCGAACTATCTATTGGCCGCCGCCTGGATAGGTCTACTCAGAGTATGTGGCGAAACAACGGTCCACTGGCGCACACTGTGCACGATATACGGCAAGAGTCAGATTGCAAAATATGTCCCGGGTAATATCGCTCACATTGCGGGTCGGCACACCATGGGCAGACTCGCCGGTGTATCCCACAGTCATCTGGCGATTGCCGCCCTGTATGAGATCATCGGCCTGGTCAGTGCCTCGCTGATCATAACCCTGATTGGCGGCAGGGAGGTACTCGATCAGTTCACATCGATCGCCTGGTGGTTATACGGATTACCGTTGATCATCGCCGGTTATCTTGCGACACCCTGGCTAATCAAACATTTTAAGCCGGAAACAAGATCCGCATCGCCGCTATTGATGCTGCCTCCGCTAATCTACTATGGGCTGTTCTTTCTTGTTTCCGGCATTGCCCTGGCGGTGATCGGTGTCTATGGGGGCGGCTTCACTCAGGACTCGGATTATCTGGTCGTTCTGAGCG
>JBEVVS010000039.1:0-100149 GCA_040507005.1 Candidatus Thiodiazotropha sp. | reverse complement strand
GGTGCGACGTTGTTGACACCCACTCTTACCAGGCTTGGAATGGCTTGAACCAGCAATCCTATATGGGTCAGCTTTTCATCCTGTCCCAGTGTGTTCATGACCATGATTCTGCCTCTCTGTCCAGGCGAAATCACCTGCTCTCCAAGCATACCCTCAAAAGAGACGACCGGTATGACCACACCGCGCCAGACGTAACTTCCCACAAACCAGTCCGGTTTTCCCGCTTCTGGCGGTTCTGGCTGTTGATATCCTATAACTTCCGCAATGACCGCATTGGGCAATAGGAGCTGCAGCTCATGGAGAGGAATGAGGACACTTCTGACCTCCTTGACAGCGGCTTCGCTCATGACCTGCTTTCCGCCAGGACTTCGTTGATATTATCCAATAACTCGCTCTCTTGGTATGGCTTTCCAAGGCAGCGCTTGACGCCCAGATCCACTGCGCGTTTACGATGCTTTTCACCCACACGAGAGGAGATCATGATGATTGGCAAGCCATAGTAGTCGACAGAGTTGTTGATGTGGCGCGCCAATTCAAAGCCATCCATGCGCGGCATCTCTATATCCAGCAGCATAATATCCGGTACTTGTTCCTGTAAAAGCGCAACGGCTTCCACACCGTCTTTTGCTGTAACCACTTCCATATCATGGCGCTCAAGCAGGCGGCTGGTGACTTTACGCACGGTGATGGAGTCATCCACGACCATAACCCGAAGTTGATCCTCGACCCGTTTCTGCTGTTTCTCGGTAACCAGGCTAAGGGGTGAGGTTGCATGGGTGGCATCCATACGCACCAAAGCGGCAAGATCGAGTATCAGTGCAACCCTTCCATCCGCAAGAATGGTGCCGCCGGTAATCCAGCGCACACTGCCAACCTGTTTACCCAGCGACTTGACCACGACCTGCCTGCTTCCAAGCAGCTCATCGACCTGTAGCGCCGCATAATGTTCACCCGTTTGCAATAACAATAGAGGCAGCCAGCGTGTCGTTTCTGGTATCTCATGCTTGCCCATCCCCATCATGCTACCCAGGTAACTCACCTTGTAGCTCTTACCGCCGTAGGTAAAACCTTTATTCCCACCCTCGTAACTCGCCAGCAGCTCTTGACGGCGAATTCTCACCACACCGGATATGCTGCCATGGGGAATTGCGTAGATCTCTTCCCCGGCACGAACCAGCAGGGCATCTGAGATCGCCAGGGTTAACGGCAATCTGATGATAAAACTGGTGCCGCGACCAGGTTGGGAATCGATCTCCAAAGATCCACCCAACTGCTTAACCTCACTGGTCACCACATCAAGGCCGACACCACGCCCTGAAATCTGAGTCACCTCTTTGGCCGTACTGAATCCTGGCAGTAATACGCATTGAATCAGATCATCATCGCTGATCTCAGCGTTGGCATCGATCATATTCTGTTCCAACGCACGTTTGCGAATCGCCTCGATATCCAATCCTTTACCGTCATCGGAAAGCGTGATCAATACATCGGTCGCCTCGCGGTCGAGATAGAGGGAAATTCTACCTACCTCCTGCTTCGACGCATTCAGACGATCATCGGGAAATTCGATACCGTGGGAGACAGAGTTTCGCAGCAGGTGCTCAAGCACTGGCACCATACGATTAAGGATACTTCGATCCAACTCCCCTTCAACTCCGAAACACTCAAGATTGGCCTTCTTGCCTAATTGTCCGGCAGTCTGGCGAACCAGGCGTTGCATCCTCGGCACCAATTGTGCGAACGGCACCATGCGGGTACGCAGCAGACCATCCTGGAGATCGGTGGAAATTCGCGACTGTTGCAGTAGCAGCGTGTCTGTTTCACGCTGTAAGTCTCTTAGTGAATCATTAATGTTGCCCAGGTCGTTGACCGTTTCCATCAAGGCCCTGGAAAGCTGCTGCATGGTAGAAAATCTGTCTAGTTCGAGTGGATCGAACTCAGTCTTTTCGCGATCGTCTTCATGTTCGCGTTCCCAGCGGTAGATGATCTGTGCCTCGGTCTCAATCTCCAGATTTCTCAATTGAGTATGCAAACGAGATACCGTCTGCTCCAACTCTGAGAGGTTGAATCCAAGCACACTGTTCTGTTGTTCCAGCCTTGCCCGGTAGATACTCACTTCACCTGCATGATTAACCAGGCGATCCATCAGATCCGCATTGACACGCACCTGCTCCTTAGTGGGTTTGAAACTCTCCCCATCCTCTTTCTTTTCCGGTTCGAGCAGCTTTGCAATCTCTTCATTGAACGGAAGTACTGTTGCCGATTCAACAAATCCGCCGACCTCTTCCTGTTGTTCCTTTTCTTCACTCTCATCCACTTCCTGGATAGTCTCAACCATCCCTGCATGTGAAGGAGTGGGTTCTCCACCAAGTAAATTCTGCAGTTGCTCTACCTCGGTGTCCGAAGCGGGCACTTTACCGGATTTGGCAATTGTATCGATCTGTTGAGCCAGGTGGTCGATGGCGTGTCTTAACGCATCAGTTACCGTATTAATCGGATCGATCTCTTTTTCAACAATGGCTGTCATCACCGACTCGATGGAATGACTGAGATCACCAACCGGCATGATTCCGGCCAATCGCGCACTACCTTTCAAGGTGTGGAGATTCCGTTGCACACCATCGATAGCATCATGATCCTCTACATCCTCAAACCACTGCTGATAACTGTTTTCGATATGTTCGATGAACTCCTTCGCCTCTTCGATGAAGATCTGTATCAACTCTTCATCTTCTCCCACATCCAGTAGCACATCATCATGCGCCATGATGAAGGAATCATCCGTTTGCTCCGCTGCCTGCTCATCCACACCATCGAGATTGAAGCTCTCGAAAGGTATTTCCAGATCATCTCCGCTTGCAACTTCTTCAACGACCGTATCGGCTGTCTCTTCAGCTGTTTCCAGCTCCTCCTGCACTTCCGGATCTAACAGCTCTTCAATCGAATCCTCTTCGAGTGTGACACTATCGATGATTTCCTGGATCCGTTCTATCAACAGGTCAGCCCGGTGGATTTTACCGGTGGTTGCAACATCATCTGTTTGGGTGGCAATTAAATCGATTGCCTGACGTGCGACCCCAAACACACTATCTGAGGCTTCTATCTGCCCCCTGACCACTGCGTTCAGCAAAGACTCCATGGCATGACTCAGGTCACCCACGGGTTCTATCCCGGCCAGGCGCGAACTTCCCTTCATGGTGTGCAACGCACGTTGCATTCCGTCCAGACCTTTATGGTCAGTCCGGTTTTCAGTCCAGAGGTTATAATTCTCCTCCAGGGCTTCCAGCAATTCGCGTGACTCCTCGAGGAAGATCTCGACCAGCTCCGGATCCTCACTCACTTCGAACAGGTCGCCATCATGGAGAAAGCTCATCGGCTCATCGTAGTAAGAGGAGGTATCTACCGCTTGTACCTGCTCGGCATCGACACTCGAATCCTCAGCCTCTAGCAACTCATCATCGAGGGATTCATCCTCTTCTTCGGACAGTTGCAACTGCTCCTCAAATGCCTCGTCCTCGACTTCGCCCTGTGCAGTGTCCTCTATCTCGAAACTGGTAACAGGCGCTTCCAAATCGGATAACAGTTGGGTTGAGTAGCGTACCTTCCCTTGATGTTCGGCATCATCGACCTGTGTCGCCAGAATATCCAGCGTCTGGCGTACCAAATTTTGTAGCGGCGACTCGGGCTTGACCTCTTCGCGGGATAAACGTTCGAAAAGGTTTTCCAGACCATGGCTCAAATCGCCGATAGGATTGATACCCGCCAACCTGGAGCTGCCTTTCAGGGTGTGCAGTGAACGCTTGAATTCGTCCACGATACCGCTGTCCCGAGGTGATTCGATCCAGCTGCTATAGTGCTGTTCGAGATTGTCCAGTATCTCTCGTCCCTCTTCGACGAAGATTTCTACTAACTCCTCGTCCCCCTCTACTTCAAACAGTTCTTCACCCAGCTGGTAACTTGGCAAGCCCATCAGGTTGGACTCATTCGTCTCCGCTGCTGCATCCCCTAGAGATTCAGACGATTCAATCTCCACCTCTCCAGGCTGTGAATCTTCATCCAACTGAAATGGCACGATATTGTCATCGACAACCGACTCATCGAGTTCTCCAGTTGCAGACTCAATACTCAGCGCCTCATCAACAGCTTCTGCAGCATCCTCAACAGGCTGTTCATCTACGGCTTCGGCTTCAGCGTGCAGTTCGTCTGTAACCGGCGCTTCTGCCTCATATTGCACTTCGCCGGCTGTCAGGTCTTCATCCTCCAGCTGCTCTCGTGCACTCCGCAAACCGCTAATGTAGGTATCTATATGCGGTTCTGGCAGGCTCTCTTCCGGTAACCAGCTGAGTAGTTTGCGAATATACCCAACACTACCGCCAATCAGCTCAAGAACGTTTTCATCCGCAACATGTTGACCCTCGTGCAAGACTCTGGCATAGGCTTCCATTGCATCGCTGAGCATAGCGATTGGAGATATACCCGCCATATGCGCACTACCATGCAGGGTATGGCATGCACGTACTACTTCTTCCGGTATCAGTACCTCTATTTTCGCTTCCCTTGCCCCGGTAATGAACTCCTCGATCTCCAGCAGATGTTCCTCTGACTCCTCGGCAAAAACATCGAGCAGTTCTGAATCTATCTCGATTTCTAAATCAGAATCGGTGAAATCCTCGAGTAAATCTTCCTCAGTCGCCTGTTCCGGAACCTGATCTTCAACATCCGCGGCGGCTTCTGTCTCAGGGACTTCGGTCTCATTATCCGGTTCAGAATCCAGACCTGAAAAATCAGACCTGTCGGTATCTATTTCCAGGCTAGAGAGCTCGTCGAGCAGGGTTTCAAATTCTTGTTCAGAATCTGTGCCGCTATCAGCTGCTTCCAGCTCTGCCTGTTCAAACACAGTGCCGCTATCAGCCGCTTCAACCTCATCCAGTTCAAACTCTGTGTCACTGTCAACCGCTTCCAGCTCTTCTTGCTCAGCCCGCGTGCCACTATCAGCCGCTTCCACCTCAGCTGCCTGATCGAGTTCACTGCCCAAGGCATCTTCAACCATTTCCGAGGGTTGTGTATCGGTGTCGATTTGAGGTTCTGCATCAGCCGTTGGCATAGGTTTACCCTCAGCCAACGCATACGCCTGACGCTGCATAAACTCAACATCAACCTCGGGATACACACCCCTTTCCTGACAGCTGATCAGTTCCGGTAATGTATCGACTACCCGATTCAGCAGATCCATCATGTCCGGATTGACTTTGATGGTCTCGTCGATCAAGCGGTTCAACATATTTTCAACCGCCCAAGCCAACTCACCGATCACCTTTGCACCAACCAGGCGTCCACTTCCCTTCAGTGTATGGAAGGAACGGCGAAAGGTGTTGAGTGCCTCCCTGTCATTCTGATCCCGTTGCCACTGTGGCAGGAATTCCCGGATAGCCTCCAACTCTTCTTGAGCCTCTTCAGTGAAGATTTCAAGAATCTCAGGATCGATATCCTCGAGCACCGGTTTGTCCGCAGAGGCGATTTCGGGTTCAGGTTCCGGCTCCGGTTCCGGTTCCAGCTCGGATTCGGGTTCACTGACATCAGCCTCCTGTTCAGGGGCCGAATCCTCAGCTTGCAAGGGAATGATTTCAACCTCAGCCTGCGGCTGCTCGATCTGTAGACTGCTTTCACCCAACTCAAGATCAGAGACTTCTTCCTCATCCAGTTCAAAGCCTTCAGTTTTGTCCGCCGACTCTTCAAGTTGGATACTTTCCGCCGGCTGGGTATAGGGTGTAATCTCAACACCCGATACGTTTTGCAGGTTATTCAGTGAAGCCTGGGCGATCGCCAGGATTTCCTGACGATCACCGGCACCGTCCACCAGGGTCTCAAGATAGTACTCAATACTACTAACCACATCCGCCAGCGAATTCAGCTGCTGACGCTCCGGTATGTGCTCGCCTTCAATCAAGTAAGACTGTACAAAGTGACCTGTATGAGACATCAATTCAGCAGCATCACGCAGGTTGAGCATATTCAGTGCACCTTCCACCCGCCTGAACGAGTCGTAGACATTGTGCAAAACCGAAATGTTGTCCGTGGCCTCAGTAAAGCTGATGATTGCTTCCTTGGCCTTGGCAATCTCTACCTTTGCTTCTCTGACTGTCTGTTTGATCAGGTTCTGATATTCACCTTCCGGAAGACTCTGTACCAACTCATCATCATTAACTGCGTCTTCTCTGGCTGGCTGAAATGTATGCAGGGTACTGAGGGATGATTCCACATACAGAATATCTCCTGCCATCTCCATGAGTTCAAACTCTTCAGGGGAGATCTCCTGTTCAACAAAATTCTTCACCTTATCCGCTTGCCGGATAAGCCGTGAGCGCAATGCACCTTGACCGATCATGCCAAGGGTATCCGCCAGTTTCCGAATTGGGGCCTCCAGATGTCCCAGCATCTCCATATCGGGTTTTTCATCCCGCATGAACAGATCGAGAATATCTTTGATACGGGTCAATTCATTACCGACCGCATCCTTGATCGATTCTGCCAATTCTGCGTTGGAGCCGGTTAAACCCAACCTGCCTTCTGTCAATTCGGCCTCACTGGGCATGACAGAATCTAGATTGTAGGCTTCTTTAATCTCCTTGATCAGAGGATCATCGGATTGTGCCCTTGCAATGTAATAGAGCAGATTCTTTAGCAGTGCCTCGGGCGGTTTCTCGACCAACGCCTGCTCACCACCATCGATAATCGCTTTCACCTTACGATCAAGGCGACTGAACAGCTGCTTGACGGCGATGCCAGGGGCTATCGTTCCATCGATCAGGCCACGCATCAGACCTTCAGCCACCCAGAACAGATGATGGGCCGGTTCGGTCCCTGCATGTTGATGAAGGGTGGCGAAAACATCACGCAATAGTGGCCAACCATGCACGGTATCCCGCTTGCGATACCAGCTAAGCAAACCTAGATGATATTTCTGCCTGATTTGTCTGGCGTATTTCGGCAACTCAACATTGGCATCCCCGGTTGCCCTTGCGGTATCTATCTCGGGTTTGAAAAGTGCCGCTTCCGACAGTAGCGGGGCATCCCGCACAGCGCGCAGATCATTCAGCAGAGGCAGAATAATCATCGGGATGTCCGCATCGCCGCCCTGGAGCTTCTCCAGGTAATCGGGCAACTGAATAAGCGCCAACATCAAGGCCTCAGCCGCATCCTCCTCCTGCCTGACGACTCCCTCCGCCATGTCACGGACCACCAGTTCCATCTCCTCGGTGAGCATACTGGGTCCATAGACCTGAACCATCTGCAACACCCTGGCAATCTGATGCAGGTGATCACCGCAGACAGCCAGTGAACTGCCGTCTCCCGGCGACTCTACGTGGGCTTCAAGGGCCTGCCGGGCGTGTCGAATGGAGACATCCAACTCATCCTTTACCCAATTCAGAGCACCAAAATCTTGCGCATTACTCATACTTGGCGCACTCCAATCAGAATGGTGGATGGGATAACTATGTCCATTCGCAATTGCTCATGCATCGATCGAAGATCTCCGCCTTCTAGGACGGCAACCGGAAACCGGCAACGGATTTCTGCAACTGATCGGAGAGATCAGCCAGCATACCGATCGAGTTGGCTGTTTGATGGGTACCTTCCGATGTCTGGTTGGTGATCTCCTGAATAACACTCATCGTATCCTTGACCGTCACCGATTGAGATGACTGGTCCTGAGCAGATGAGGAGATCTTGCCCGTCAGATCGGCGATATACTGGGATACACTTTCAATCTCTTTCAGTGCCTCACCCGCATCCTCTGCCAATGTTGCCCCCTTGACAACACCTGAGGTACTCGCCTCCATTGAGGTGACAGCCTCGTTGGTATCGGCCTGGATGGTTTTAACCAGGGCCTCAATCTGTTTGGTGGCGTTGATTGAACGTTCAGCCAGGCGTTGCACCTCGTCCGCAACCACCGCGAAACCGCGCCCTGCCTCACCGGCCATGGCCGCTTGCATGGCTGCGTTCAAGGCCAGGATATTCGTCTGGTCGGCAATATCATCGATCAGTTCTACGATATCGCCGATCTCCTGCGAGCTCTCACCCAAGCGTTTGATACGTTTTGAGGTTTCCTGGATCTGTTCACGAATATTGTCCATGCCGGTAATGGTATTACGTACCGTTTCCGCACCGGTGCTGGCGATCTCCACCGAGCGTTTGGCGACTTCCGCTGACTCGGTGGCATCCTGGGACATCTGATCAATGGCCTGGGTCATGGTCTTGATCGATTCGTTGGCCTGGGTGATCTGCTCCGCTTGATGCTCACTGGCCTCGGCCAGATGCATGGCGGTGGCGCGACTCTCTTGGGTAGCGCCCGACACCTGTTCAGAAGTCGTATTGATGGTGGTTACCAGTTCCCGCAAGGCTTCAATAGCGTAGTTGATGGAGTCGGCAATGGCACCGGTTATGTCTTCGGTAACACTGGCTGTAACGGTTAAGTCACCATCCGCCAGATCACCCATCTCGTCGAGCAGCTGCAGGATAGCCTTCTGATTGGCCTCATTCTGCTTTTTACTCGCCTGCTCCCGGCGTTGGGCATCCATAATCAATTGCACACCCAGTATCACCAGAAACAGCACCGCCGCCGCACCGAATACTGCGATCATGCCGGGACCGGCCTTTATTCCAAGGATTGAGAAACGTCCCGGAGACTCGCCAAATGCCGCAATCAACTCTTCTGCAGCATTACTCACACCATCGGACGATACGTTGACCACGGAAGCCGCTTCAAGGGCGGGCAGTACATCTGGAATGTTACTGATAATCTCAGTCGAATTGTCATTTATTGTGGCAAACAGGGTGGAGACATCCGAGAGTCTCTGCTTGGCGATTTTGTCAGTGACCTTAACGATACCCAACTCTTTATCGCCATTGATCAAACCTTGCAGGATACGACCGAAGTAATCGGCATCTCGGCTGAATTGGTCAATCGCAGCAGCGGTCTCCTGGCCGCCCTCAAGCACCAGATTGACATTCGAGTTGATGCGTTGGATCAACATCTCCTGTTCAGTGGCGATATAGATTTGACGCCTTGGCGCATTGCTGTTGATCAAAACCTCAGCCAACTCCTCGGACAGCTCCTGCAACTGGGGAACGAACTCAGAAATGATCGCCGAGAACTCATCGATCGCCAGGATATTCTCCTGGGCCTTTAGGATCTCATCCACATTCCCCTTCAGTTCCAACCAGTTGTTCTCCAGATTTCGCACTGAGGGCATAACCTCTGTGGGCGAAGCCGGGAGACCCTCGCTCTTTGCACCATTTTTCAGCTCATACATGATATTGTCGAAACGGTCTCGACTCTTTTTCAAAGGCACGAAGGATTGGAGCTCACCACGAGCAGCTGAAATACCATACTTAGCAATTCGCTGAGCCAGTACCTGTTGCTCGGCAGCACGGATAAGGTACTGCTCGTCATAGGACTCACGCTGGGTGGTGTGCAAGAAAGTTACGAGTGCAAGGATAAGACTCACCAAAACCAGTGCGGCAAATATGGTGATAACCTTGTTGGAGGGCAACGTACTACCCGCGCGTCTACCTTTCATTCTAAATTCTCCCGAAAGCTAAAGCCCATGGCCTCTATCCGATGTCCAGCAATGCATCAGGTCGCAGCAATCTGAAAGCCTGAATCCTCCGCCAAGGCGGAGAGACTGAAAACCGGCCAAGTCATGCCATCCTGATCAAATTCGAATTGAACATATTTTGTAAACTTTTCGTCTGTGAATTGCGTCTTTCTCGCAGTCTCTTTGGCAAAATGACGCATGCCCACCATCTCCCCTACCAACACCCCCGTGAATCCACTTCCCAGGGAAATCACTAGCACCCGGCTGCGCCTGCCATGGCGGGTCTTTTTACCGATCAGGTAGAGCTGTAGGTCAACTACCGGAATAAGGGTTCCGCGGACATTCGCGACCCCCATCATCCAGGGTTTGGAGCCTGGTACGGGGGTTAATGAAGAGGGATGGTTGAGAATCTCTTTCACACCACTCAAGGGGGCGACGAAACGGTTCTCCCCCACGTAGAACATCACACCTTCCCAATAGCTCTGTATCAGCTTCTGCTGCGGGAGACCGTAAGCACTGTCTCTGCAACGCTGTTCCAACTCCGCGAGCAGCGCCACTACGGCTTCTGGTGTCTCTAGCGAAGCGGAAGGTGCGAGGGTGGTATCAGGCATCGATCAACGCCTTGATCTTATGCAATAATTCAGCCGGGGCCACGGGTTTTACCAAATATTCCGTGGCACCTTGGCGCATACCCCAGTTTTTATCTGTCTGCTGACCCTTGGTGGTAACCATAATGACCGGTATGTTTGCCGTGGAGTCATTATTTTTCAGCTGTCTGGTAGCCTGGAAGCCGTTCAGTACGGGCATCACTACATCCATGAGTATGATGTCGGGCAGTTCCTGCTTGGCAATATCGACACCTTCTTGGCCATCCTTTGCAACAAGTATTTGATATCCTTGTTTTTCCAGGATTTTTTTGAAAATGTGGATTTCAGTAGGCGAATCATCGACTACCAGAACCCTGGCCTTCGTGTGGGTCGACACCGGCACATCAGTTTCGACGGATTGTTCGCGCCCCTTGCGAAATATATTTTTCATCATCGTCTTTCTCTATCCGGTGGTTTCCTGCCTTATCGGCTGATGTCATGATGTCTTTAAAAAGTCATGCTGCATGATTGACATAGCGCTTGATTGCACCGAGCAATTCGTCCTTGGTGAACGGCTTGGTAAGGTATTGCTCCGATCCGACAATACGTCCTCGAGCCCTGTCAAACAGCCCATCCTTGCTCGAGAGCATAATCACCGGAATATTCTTGAAGACATCGTTATGCTTGATCAGGGCACATGTCTGGTAGCCATCGAGCCGCGGCATCATAATATCGACGAATATCACGTCCGGATGGTGATCGGCAATCTTTGCCAATGCTTCAAAGCCATCAGTGGCAGTTGTGACTTCGCATCCAGCCTTCTTCAAAAGGCTTTCAGCTGTCCTTCGGATCGTTTTACTGTCATCAATGACCATGACCTTCACACCGGAGATGTCCATTGCATTCTCATCACCGCTCACATCTTAACCCTCATGTCACGGACCTAATTAAATCTGCATTAATGCTGGGATCGCAACACAACCCTGCGATCTCGCACTGCACTAGATTACAGAGGCTCATCCTTCCGGCACCACGGTTGTCAATCCCCACAGTTGCCACAATTGCATACCACCTCTGTAGTAAAAAATTTTGTTGGCCGGGTAACCCACGCTCAAGAGCCCCTTGATAGCCCTGGGGGATTGCCCGCATTCCGGACCATTGCACCAAAGAACGAGTTCCTTGGCATCGCTGAAGTCCCATTTGTCTGTTTTTCCCTCGCTATTGATAATGCCCATTTCTTCAAGTTTGCGTGAGAAAGCGCCAACCTCGCCCCTGGACTTGCCGCCAAAAAGCTTCAACACGGTATCATTCTCTACCGTACCCGTCTTACTGAGCACAGTGAAAGGTATGTTGATCGACCCCGGGATGGTGCCGCGCTCAAACCATTCAGGGGTACGGGCATCGATCAGAATTCCCTGCTTATCCCGTAATTTCGTCTGCATAAAGTCGAATAGTTCAATCTCACCGATTGTGGCCACCCTGGGATCAACCTGCATAGGTTGAAGGCAGAACGGCGGGCATTTACGGGCTGTCTTCGCATAGTAGCCTTTGAGCACATATTCAGGGTCCTGGACCCGTTGCACCTTCACCGACCGCCCTTCATGCATGACGTGAAGATAGGCCTGATCTCCGGTGAGCTTGATCTCCAGCTCTTTTCCCGTTTGCGGCTCAGCAGCAAACGCCTGCAGCGAGGAAACCGATATCAAGACCGCCAAGGTTCCAGAAAAGAAGCGTTGCATGATCTCTAACCTTCTTGGCCGCCCAGCGTCTTGAAATATAGTACTAATGGTCATCTAACCCTGCATATCAACTTATTGGCTGAGGAAACGATCCATGATCTTCTTGCGTATTTCATCTATCGACGCCCCGCCTTTGTACTCTTCGAATACCTCTTCTCGAGAACGCCGTGGTAATTTCTTGTAGAAAGTAAAACTACCCATGTAGCTAGCCCGAAGATCATCTTCAAATGCCTGTAAACTCGGCCCCTCAACCGTCCCAGTCTCGTCAACTTCACTTTTTGAGGTGGTTTCAGTTGATTCCACCTTTTCGGCTTCAATTGATATCGCCGATAGGTAGGGGTCCTCTTCAGCGATGCTGAAGTGCATGAACAATAACATTGCGAACAGCGTAAAAATCTTGTTTTTCAACAAGATACAGGGCTCGTAGGTGATACGGGTGTCCCGTGTCGCCATCGCAACACACCTCATTGTGATTTAAGTTAATTCCGTCGTACTACCCTCTCCAGTATGTGGGGACAGACCTCAGAGAACGTCCTCTACATCTGGTTATCTCCATTAACCACACATATAACACTCTCAAAATAGCAAGACAGCCTGCCAGCATCAAGAATATACTTCCCAATTCATAAACTTAAAGCTTGCATTAAATTTCTGTGTGCCATATGTAAGTCACCATATCGGCAATAAATTTAAAAACTTAACTCTGTTTTTCCACAATCAAGATGCCTTCATGACTATTCAACTCGGTGTAGTGATGGACCCTATCGGCACCATCAAAATCCAAAAAGACAGCACCTTCGCGATGTTGCTGGCCGCCCAGGCCCGAAACTGGGTGATTCACTATATGCAACAGGAAAATCTCTGCATGCGGGATGGTGTCTGTTGGGCGACAACCAGGGAGCTGCGCCTTTGGGACGACAGCTCCAAATGGTACGAGTTCGGTGATAGACACCAGCTTCCCCTGCACCAGCTGGATGTGGTGCTGATGCGCAAAGATCCTCCATTCGATATGGAGTACATCTATTCGACCTATCTGCTAGAGCAGGCGGAAATGCACGGCTGTCTGGTGGTCAACCGCCCCAACAGTCTGCGAGATGCCAATGAAAAGTTATTCACCAGCCACTTCCCCCAATGCACCCCACCCACCCTGGTCACCCGCAATGGTGACGAGATCCGTGACTTTCACCGGCAATATGGCGATGTGATACTGAAACCCCTGGGCGGCATGGGCGGCGAGTCAATTTTCCGCATCCCGCAGAACGATCCAAATCTGGGTGTAATCATAGAGACATTGACCCTGCACGGTCGCCGCTACGCCATGGCTCAACGATTCATTCCAGAGATTTCAAGTGGTGACAAGCGTATACTCATGATAGACGGTGAGCCAATACCCTTTGCCCTGGCAAGAATCCCCGCAGAAGGTGAAACCAGGGGTAATCTGGCGGCAGGCGGCAGGGGCGAGGGCGTACCCCTTACAGACCGGGACCGGTGGATTGCCGAACAGGTGGGGCCTGCACTCAGGTCCAGGGGCATTCTGTTTGCTGGACTCGATGTTATCGGTGACTATCTCACCGAGATCAACGTCACCAGCCCTACCTGTATCAGAGAGCTGGACAGTCAGTACGGACTGGATATCGCATCTGATCTAATGGACGCCATCAGCACCAAGCTAAATAAATGATAGTTATCGGAAAACAGACAGATATTCTGGGAGTGAGCCTCTTTGTTGCCGCCTGCGTTCATGCCTTCATTATTTTAGGCATCACCTTCAAACCCACCGATAAGGGCAAACCCGAATTTCGCCAGCAAAGCCTGGAGGTGATGGTGGTTCGTCATCCTACTGTAGAAAACGAGAGTGATGAGAAACCCGATTTTCTCGCCCAAACCAGCCAACAAGGCGGTGGCGAGGAGCAGGATGATATAAAACCCCAGGTTTCAGAAGCGGCGACAGCTTTGCCACTGCCGATGCCAGAACTTCCCGCACCGGCTAAACCGGAGACCCCGCAACCGCAACAACCTCAGCTCACAGCCGATCTCTCCAAGGTTAAACTGCCGGCTCCACCTCCTGAGGAGGCACCTCCTCCAACTCCCACTACCAAACAGTTGCTGAACAGCAAGGAGCTGGAAATTGCCCGGGTAACAGCAGATCTGGAGCAGAAGACCCGAGCCTATGCAAAAATGCCCAAGCGTAAATCGATTAATGCCAGCACGAAGGAGTATAAATATGCCGCATATCTTGACGCCTGGCGGCGAAAAGTGGAACGCATAGGCAATCTCAACTACCCCGACCAAGCAAAGAGAAGCAAGCTCTACGGCAATCTGGTGCTACATGTGGCGGTTAAAGCTGATGGCAGCGTCGATCATATCAAGGTACTCCACTCTTCCGGGCATAAGATTCTCGATGACGCCGCGGTGCGTATCGTACGCCTGGCGGCTCCCTTCTCCCCCTTTCCCAATGAGATCAGAGAGGAGACCGATATCCTCGATATCACCCGCACCTGGCAGTTTTTGCGCAGTGGTAAGCTTTACTCGCAATAGCTATTGCAGCCGGCCACCTGCAACTGGATACTATAGCCCATGGGCACTGAAACCAATTTAACCAACCATTTCCTCATCGCTATGCCGCGCCTTGAGGACCCTAACTTCTTTCATACCGTCACCTATATCTGTGAGCACACCGCTGACGGCGCCATGGGTATAGTCATCAATCGCCCTATGGATCTCTATCTGGCGGATATATTCGAGCAGCTGGAAATAGCCATCAGCACAGACCAAATCGCTGAACAGCCCGTCTATATAGGCGGCCCGGTACAGAGTGACCGGGGATTCGTACTGCACGATTCCAGCACCGAATGGGCATCGACACTTAAGGTCACCGCCGAGATCAGCGTTACGACCTCACTGGACATCCTGGAGGCCATCGCTGCGGGAAAGGGTCCGCAACACAACCTGGTCGCCCTTGGATATGCCGGTTGGGGTGCGGGCCAACTGGAGAGTGAACTGGCACAGAATGCTTGGCTAAGCGGACCGGCTGCAAGTGAGATAATCTTCAACCGGGCCAGTAAAGAGCGTTGGCAGGCAGCCGCTGACCTGCTCGGCGTGGACCTGAGCCTGTTAAGCGGCGATACTGGTCACGCTTAGGGTACGATATAGGCGATTGCGAGTGAGCACCTTGCTAGGGTTTGATTACGGTAGCCGTAAAATTGGCGTCGCGGTCGGGCAAACGGTGACAGGTACGGCAACCGCACTGGAGACCTTACACTTGGTGAATCATAGGCCCGACTGGAAACGCATTGAGTCTCTGATCAACGAGTGGAGACCTCAGGCCCTGGTCGTCGGTCTCCCCCTCGATGTGGATGACAGTGAAACGGATGCCACACAACCCGCTTTGCGTTTCTCACGACAACTCGAGGGGAGATTTCATATCAAGGTCTATCTGGCTGACGAGCGATTCAGCTCCTTCGAGGCCAGGGATAGACTGGGCCATAAAGCCAAACGAATGGAAGATTATGACGCTGTTGCAGCCAAGCTCATTTTGGAAACCTGGTTAAATGAACAATAGAACAACATTTATGGATGCCAACGAGGTCAAACCCTTAGTGGGCCGCATGGCAGATAAGATTGGATCTCTGCTTGAGACAAGGGGAATCAGCGATCCATTATTGATAGGCATCCGTACCGGCGGGGTCTGGTTAGCGGAAATTCTACATGTTCAACTGGGGGTGAAAGACCCCCTTGGCACACTGGATATCACTTTCTACCGGGATGATTTCACGCGTATTGGCATGAATCCCGAGGTACACCCTTCCAACCTCCCGACACCCGTGGACGATCGCCATATCGTCCTGATAGATGACGTACTGCACACCGGCAGGACCATCCGCGCCGCGTTGAATGAGATTTTCGACTATGGACGTCCCGCCTCCATCATCCTGGCTACCCTGGTGGACCGCAGCGGTCGCGAGTTGCCGATTCAACCCGACGTGGTTGGGCTGGATCCGGAGTTGGAACAGAATCAGCACATCACCTTGATCGGGCCTGAACCACTCGGATTGGTGATCGGAACCAAGACAAATCGAACTTCCCGAATTGATGAGCAAGGTTAGACGATTATGAGTTCCAGTAACACAACCCTGCAACTGGACGAGGAACAAAGACTACTCCACTTCCTCACCATCGATGGACTGAATAGGGCGATACTGACTGAGATCCTGGACACGGCGGAAGGATTCACCGGAGTCTCGGAGAGGACCATCAAGAAAGTCCCTTTATGTCGAGGTAAAGTCGTTGCCAATCTCTTTTTCGAAACCAGCACCCGCACAAGGACCACCTTCGAACTGGCAGCCAAACGCCTCTCGGCTGATGTCATCAATCTCAACATCAGCGCATCCGCCACATCCAAGGGCGAGACCTTGCTCGATACCCTGCGCAACCTGGAAGCGATGCACGTGGATATGTTCGTGGTACGCCATGCCAGTAGTGGCGCCGCCCATTTTATCGCCCAACACGCAGACCGGGGGGTCGGGGTGATCAATGCCGGCGACGGTCGCCACGCCCACCCCACCCAGGCGATGCTGGACATGTTCACCATCCGTCGTCACAAAGGTGAATTCACCGGACTGCGGGTAGCCATTGTCGGAGATGTGCTGCACTCCCGGGTGGCCCGCTCGCAAATTCTCGCCCTCAACACACTTGGGGTTTCGGAAGTCCGGGTGGTGGCCCCGCGTACGCTTCTGCCGTCGGATACCCGCAGTCTGGGTGTGCATGTCTATCACAACATGGAGGAGGGCATCTGGGATGTGGACGTGATCATTATGCTGCGTCTGCAAAAGGAGCGTATGCAAGGGGCACTGCTACCTTCCGAGCATGAGTACTTCAGTCTCTACGGCCTCACTGAAAGACGCCTGGCACTGGCAGACTCGGATGCCATCGTGATGCATCCCGGGCCTATCAACCGCGGTGTCGAAATGGACTCCCAGGTAGCTGACGGTTCCAAATCAGTAATCCTGCAACAAGTGAGTTACGGCATCGCCATACGTATGGCGGTGATCTCCAAGGTAATAGGCACCCAAAACCTGAACATACAGGAGGGGGTGAAGGGATGAAAAAGAAAAAAGACATCTCTATCCTGGGCGGTCGCATCATCGATCCGGCAAACGCCATTGACCGGGTCGCGGATTTACATATCTCCGGCGGCAAGATCCTCTGTCTCGACACCCCCCCGCGGGAGTTTCAGGCCACAGACACCATCGACGCCACCAATCAAGTTGTCTGTCCGGGTCTGATAGACCTCTGCGCCAATCTGCGCGAACCCGGGGCGGAGCACAAGGCCACCATCGCCAGTGAAACTCAGGCAGCAGCCAGCAGTGGGATTACCACAATCTGTTGCACCCCAGATACTTATCCCGTCATCGACACCCCAGCCGTGGTTGGACAGATCCGTCACAAGGCGCGTAAGGCTGGCTACTGCCGCCTGTTGCCCCTGGGCGCTCTGACCCAGGCCCTGAATGGCGAACGGTTGAGTGAGATGGCAGCACTCAAGGCCGCTGGATGCATAGCTGTAACCAATGCCTATACCCCATTGGCCAACACCCTGGTGCAACGTCGCGCCATGGAATACGCAGCCACCTTCAATCTATTGATCATGTTGAGGCCTGAAGATCACCATCTGAGCAACAACGGGCGTGCCCATGAAGGCAAGGTTGCAGACCGGCTGGGACTGCCGGGGATTCCCGAGGCGGCTGAAACCGTCGCGGTGGCCCGTGACCTGGCCTTGGCGGAGACCACAGATGCGGTGATCCACTTTCATGCCCTTTCAAGTGCCAGTGCGGCCCGTACCATGGCCTGGGCGAAACGCGAAGGCAGGCGGGTCAGCGCCGATGTCGCCATCCACCAGCTGCACCTGACTGAAACCGATATCGAGGGCTTCGACAGCAACCATCACGTCAGGCCGCCGCTGCGCAATGACAGTGATCGCGACGGCCTGCGGGAGGCAGTGGCGAAGAATGTCATTCAGGCGATCTGCTCCGATCACCAACCCCACGAAGCCGACGCCAAGGAATCACCCTTCCCGGATACCGAGCCTGGCATTTCAGGACTTGAGACCTTGCTGCCCCTGACGCTGAAACTCGTCGACCAGGGGGTGCTCGGCCTGAGTGACGCCATCGCTCGCCTGACTTGTGGACCCGCGGACATTCTCGGCTTGCGCATGGGACGATTGACACCCGGCCACTCTGCGGACATCTGCATCTTCGATCCCCGCCAGCATTGGATAGTGGACAGGGATAGACTGATAAGCGCCGGCAAGAACACACCCTTCACAGGCTGGGAGATGCCGGGACGGGTCACCCACACCCTACTGAAGGGCCGTTTGGTCTATGCCAGAGACTGATAACTCCCATGAACAAGCTGCAACGCGACACCATCTTTCTTGAAGACGCCGAAATCCTGTCCCACCAGGCCTTTGCCGGTGATCAGTTCATCATGCGCCTGCTCGCCCCTCACTGCGCCCTGAAGGCAACCCCCGGCAGCTTCGTGCATATCACCTGCGATCCCCAGCTGCCAATGCGGCGCCCGATCTCTATCATGCGTTGCTCGGCCAAACACGGCTGGATCGAGCTGCTCTATAAACGTGTAGGTAAAGGTACCCGTTTGCTGGCTCAGAGAACCACCGGGGAGAGGATCAGCCTTTTGGGGCCTATCGGAAACCCCTTTACCCCCTCCCCGAAACGCAACAAACCCCTATTGATCGGTGGTGGCGTGGGCATGCCACCGATGGTGTTTCTGGCAGACAGCCTGCGCAGAGATCCAAACAAACAGCCGTTTGTTATTCTTGGCTCAGAGGTCCCATTCCCTTTTCAACCGACACCCTCGCAAATCATCATTCCCGGTCTTGCGGAAGGTGTGATCGCCAGCATGCCACTCCTGGACGATTGGGGGGTTGGTTGCAGGCTCGCCAGCCTGCAGGGCTATGCCGGCTGTTTTCAAGGCTATGTCACCGAGTTGGCCGAGCAATGGATCAGTTCACTCAATATGCAAGCAATGCGTGAAGTTGAGATTTTCGCCTGTGGCCCCCATCCGATGCTGGAAGCGGTTGCACAGCTGGCGGCTGCCCATGAGATCCCCTGCCAGGTCTCCCTGGAAGAGTTCATGGCCTGTGGCGTTGGCGGCTGTGCCGGGTGTGTTGTGGAAGTACAGACACCACAGGGACCGGCGATGAAGCGGGTCTGTGTCGATGGACCGGTATTCAATGCAGAAACGGTGTTTGCCTGATCGCAGTCCTGCCGCATTCGCCTGCTAGCTAGCCCTTATTGCACAAGGACGCGGTCCTTCAGAAGCGATGCACAAAACCGAGACTGGCTGACTCCAGCACATAGTCCACATTATGGATATCGCCAACCGCGTATTGAAGCCATTCAAGTGTCAGCGCATTGTATTTATCCGCGTACAGCTCGAGACCCGCTCCATAGGCAAGCGCCGTCTCATCCACACTGCTGAAGCCGGGTACATTGCCGGAGAAATGGGTCACACCCCCTAGCACATAGAGTCGGGTACGTTTCTTGATGAGAGGGAGATTGCCCCTGGCATAGACACTCACCAGATACTCGATTTGATAGCTGCGATCGTTGACAGTATCTTCCCCAAACAGGCCTATATGTCCTTCCACAGCGACAAACGGATTCAACTCAAGACCACCGCGGGCAAGCAAACCGAGGCTTCGAAAGCTAGCGTTAGAGTCATCCTCCTTGTATTGCGGAGAGGAGACCATAACACCAAAATAGCGATTACCATCGATACCAGCACCCTGAATAGCCTCTTCAGAGTTGGCTACAGACGACAACAGCAGACAACCGCTAACAAGAACAACATGTAGGAATTTCATCGATCCCCTCCCTGAACTAAACAAACTAGAGCAATCATATATGACCCGGATTTAATATGACACAGGTTTGGAAAACAGCAGTATCAGCCACCCCACCCCTTATTCCGCGCCTTATTTGTCCAAATCCAAACATATGCGATGCCACTGACCAAGGTTGTAAAACCGGTCAACCAGGTGAGCCATGAGAGCAGTTGATCAGGCAGGTCAAGCGGTCCCGCATCTGTAACGACCAACAGTACCAGTACAATCTGTAACAGGGTATTCAGCTTGCTGATCAGACTTGGGTTGGCATCTAATTCTTCAATGCTGAAATTGTAATAGAGCGCCCCCCCCATGATGGTCAGATCCCGAAAAATAACCAGTATCACCAACCAGACGGGTATCAATCCCAATCCACCCAGCACTAGAAATGAACTCATCAGCAGGGCCTTGTCGGCTAATGGGTCGAGCAATCCACCCAAGTGGCTTCGCCAACCGAATCGCTTGGCGAGAAACCCGTCAAGACCGTCTGAAAAACCGGCTACAGCAAACAGAATCAGGGCATAGGAGAATTCATGCTCAAACAGCAACCAGACAATGGGGATAGTCAATAGAATTCGCAGAACACTGATCAGGTTAGGTATATCCTTACTCTGCATCAGATGGGTTACTCCATTTCTCGCTAGCGCAAGCGATAAACCAGACTTTCACCAACTAGCACCTCAGGCCTTTTGTTTTCAACAGACGCATCAAGCTCTATCGATTCCACCGGTTCGAGTACAGCACCAAGCTGAATCCCCCGCTCCAACGCCTCCTTATTGCCGTGGATTCGGACCTTAAAATTTACCTTTTCAGTATCAGCGGATATCAGATCGAGCTGTTCGATCATTGCCAAGGATTGCAGATACTCCTTGACCAACACGTAATCCGCCAACCGCGTAAGCCCATGTACACGAATCCTGATTTCGGTCTCTCCCTGACTTGCCTGTTGTGGCGCGTAACGCAGTGCAAGCGCGTCCACAGCCTGGTGCAAGCCACTGCTGGCAAGTGCCACTTTACCATTGCCGTTGGCTTGCCAGCGGTTGACCTTGTCTGGAAGATAGAGCAACCATTCACCACGCCAACTGCGGCCGCCCTGCTGGGTCATGCGACCCACAAGAATCACATCGGGTTGATAACGAGCAGAGGCACGACGGATATTATCTTCAAAACCGCCCCACAGATCACTTACCCGGATTGCATTACGATCCTCTATATCCATCAGCGGCCATAGGAATGAGATCCCCCTTGACCTGCCCAGCTTGTCCAATTGGCGTCTCAGGTGCCGCTCCCGCTCCATTGACACCAAGTCCCGCCGTGGACCCTGCTCCTGTCCCAGCCAAACCAGAATGGATGGTCGCGTACCCCCCCATACCGGCACTCCGCTTTCACGCAGCAGACGATTCACCGCCCGTTCATCGAAGCGCACCCATAACAATCGATCCGCGGAATCCGGCCCAACCTTAGAACTGTCGGTCTCTAGTGTCTGGTAGCGATATTGCTGAACATAAGCAGACGCTCTCTTGAGGATCCCGGGAATCTCCGGATGCTGTAACAGACCACGATCCCCACTCACCTTTACAATCACACTGGCAAACGCCGAGCGTATGCCTTCCGCTCTGGTTTGCGCACTCTGGCCTTTAACCGGTATTGCCGCCTCATAGAGATTGGCCACCCGCTCGGCAGATGCCCATGGCGCAGATAAAAACAGCGCCAAAATCAATACCCACCGGGAAACCAGCTTAAATCGAGTTTGAGTCATAAATTGCCACACATCACAAGGGTTCGCAGTTTGTTACGGTCTTCGTTATCTGATTATCCGGATAAAAAATTTTGCACCGACCTAGGGGCCAAGCTGCTGAAACAGCTGTTTCAGATACTCGAATAACGGGAAATCTTAACGCGCCAGCAGAAAAGATGAAAATCAGGGCCTTCACAACTCTCACCGAGTGCCGTTTCTTCTGTTAAAATCCGCCTCTGAATTACCTCAGAAGCCGGAGTATCTTCCCGTGGCGCATGAATCCAAATCCAGCAGTTCCACATCCCTCAGCTACCGGGATGCCGGTGTCGACATCGATGCAGGCAACAGCCTAGTCGAACGCATCAAGCCAATTGTCAAACAGACCTTCCGTTCCGGGGTCCTCGCAGGACTGGGGGGGTTTGGCGCCCTCTTCGAACTGCCCCTGGATCGCTATCGGGAGCCGGTGCTCGTCTCGGGCACGGACGGGGTGGGCACCAAGCTGAAACTGGCACTGGAACTCAACCGCCATGACTCCATCGGCATCGACCTGGTGGCAATGTGTGTCAACGACATCGTGGTCGCTGGCGCCGAACCCCTGTTCTTTCTCGACTACTACGCCACTGGAAAATTGGATGTTGAGATCGCCGCCGACGTGGTAAGGGGAATCGCAGCCGGTTGTCAGCAGGCCGGCGCGGCCCTGACGGGGGGAGAAACCGCGGAAATGCCTGGCATGTACGCGGAAGGCGACTACGATCTGGCCGGTTTCTGTGTCGGCATCGCGGAAAAGAGCCGTCTGATACTGCCTGAAAAGGTTCAGCCAGGCGATGTCCTGATCGGCCTGGCCTCATCCGGCCCCCACTCAAACGGCTACTCCCTGGTGCGGAAAATTCTCCAGGTGAGTGATGCGGATCTTAAGCAACCCTTCGAGGATGCCACCCTGGGTGAGGTGCTGCTCAGACCGACCCGAATCTACGTCAAACCCCTGTTGGCACTCATGCAGGAGGTGGAGATCCATGCCTTGGCTCATATTACCGGTGGCGGCTTGCCGGAAAACCTTCCGCGGGTTTTGCCGGAGGGTTGCAAAGCGGTCATCGACACCGACAGCTGGCAGCTTCCGGCCATATTCGAATGGTTGCAAACCCAAGGCAAACTAACCAACAGCGAGCTTTTGCGTACCTTCAACAGCGGTGTCGGCATGGTTGTCTGTGTGGCCCAAGAAGACGCTGAAACCACTTTGAAACGACTCAATGACTCGGGCGAAACCGCCTGGTTGCTGGGGACGATCGAATCCACGGATAACACCGATGTCAGGATTGAAATCAACGGACCCCTTGCGTGAAGTCAGTATCCAAACTCCCGGTGGTAGTGCTGATATCCGGCAATGGGAGCAATCTGCAGGCCATTATTGACGCCACCCGGGAAAATCTCCCCATAGAGATACGTGCCGTGATCAGCAACCGACCGGATATAACCGGCTTGCAGCGGGCCAGGCTTGCCGGGATTGAAACGGCGATTCTCAATCACAAAACCTTCCCCGACCGGGAAAGCTACGACCGGGCACTGATGAAGTTGATCGACAGCTATGCACCGGATCTCTTGGTACTGGCCGGTTTCATGCGTATTCTGACCGCGGGTTTTGTCCGACACTATGCCGGGCGCGTGTTGAATATACATCCCTCGCTTCTACCCAAATTTAGCGGCTTGAACACCCATCAACGGGCACTGGACGCCCGGGATCAGCTGCATGGGGCCAGCATCCATTTCGTCACCGAGGATCTGGACGGCGGCCCGGTGATCGTTCAGGCCCAAGTAGTGGTCGAGAGCGACGACAACGCCGAGAGTCTGGCTGCCAGGGTGTTACAAAAGGAGCATCTGATCTATCCTCTGGCGATACGCTGGTTCGCTGAAAAACGAGTATCAATGGATGAGAACGGCAAGGTGAGAATGGATGGCAAACGGCTTGAAAAACCCGTGGTATTCACCCCACAGGAATCCATCGGGTAACTACCCAATGACAAGGCTCCGATACTGCATCGGCCGGCTGTCGCTAATAATTGCACTTATCTGCTGCATGCCTTTGCATGCGGATGAAGGGCAACTGCTGAAACCATTTTCAGCCACCTTTAGTGTGAAACGCAATATCATCCCGTTAGGTGAACTTGAGCTTGAGTTGAAGCTGAATGAGAAAGGTGAATATCACTATCATGCGCATACTCTGCCGGGGATGTTTGTGGGCTGGTTCAGTGCCGATGAGATCACTGAAGAGAGTCATGGAACACTCCACGGCGGCTCTATCAAGCCAAACAGTTATACCTACAATGACCAGGGCGAAGAGGATGATCGCGCTGAATTGATATTTGATTGGCAAATGGGTGAGGTGCATACCACCAGCAGCGGTATCACCTGGTCACAATCCATCGCGACCGGCACCCAGGACAGGCTCAGTCAACAACTGCTTGTGCGTCTGCATCTGGCCGAGGGCAGGAAGGATATGTCCTACCAGGTGGCAGATGGAGGGAAGATAAAGAACTATCGATTCAAGGTCGAGGGTACAGAGGATATCGACACACCCTATGGTCAGATGAGCTGTATCCGGGTGCGAAGAAGCAAGGAGTCACGCAAGCCGGACTATACCATTTGGTTCGCCCCAGAGCTGGACTACCTGCCGGTGCAAATCGAGCGCCAAAAGTCCGGCCGCCTCTATCGCATGGCTCTGGACGAGATCAGGCAAGAGGAAAGTGAGGACTAGACGGGATCACGGGGCAGAATAAGAGAAACAACCACCACATAAGACAAGGAGGTCTTGTATGCCAATTACCGATTGGCCCATGGACGAGCGACCGAGAGAAAAACTGCTTGGACGAGGCCCGGAGTCCCTCTCTGACGCGGAACTCTTGGCGATTTTTTTACGTACCGGAGTAACCGGCCAGACCGCTGTCGACCTGGCACGCAGCCTGCTTGCCGACTTCGGCGGCCTGCAGGCCCTGTTGAGCGCCGATCAACAGCGATTCTGCAGGGCAAGAGGCCTGGGCAGCGCCAAATATGCCCAGTTGCAGGCGGTACTGGAAATGGCCAGGCGCTATCTGCATGAGCAACTCGATGCTGCCGAGGCACTGAGCAATCCACAACAGACCCAGGACTATCTTCGGGCCAGGCTGCGCCACTATGCCTACGAGGTATTCTCCTGCCTGTTTCTCGACAACCGGCATCGCGTGATTCGTTACGAGGAGCTTTTTCGCGGCACCATCGACGGTGCCAATGTGCACCCCAGGGAGGTGGTAAAGCGAGCCCTGGAGCACAACGCGGCGGCCCTCATTTTCGCCCATAACCACCCCTCCGGCGTCGCCGAGCCGAGCCGGGCCGACCGCCAGATCACCCAGCGCCTCAAGGAGGCCCTGGCACTGGTGGATATCCGGGTCCTCGACCATATCGTGATCGGCGAGGGTGAGGCGGTTTCACTGGCGCAAAGGGGGATGATCTAACCGCGCATCCTTTGCCCGATTTTAGTGGGGCAGGGCCCCACCCCAATTACCTGCCTATTAATCAAAGGTCGTTACAACGGCAAAGGCCCTTGAGGGGGCTCTTTCGGAGAAGCGGCAGGATGCCGCGCAAGCCCCGTCAGCACGGGGATGTGCTGTTGGGACGTCGGAGAAAGAGACCCCTCAAGCGCCGGGTTTAGTACGCAGCACAATGCTATAAATCACCAATCACCACTTGCCTCTCGCCCCCCACTCTGCTATAAATACGCGCCTTTCGCCCAGGGGATAATTGAAGCCCCCACCCAGGGATAACAATTTCGAGGTTTTGACCATGTCAAAAGTCTGCCAAGTCACCGGCAAGCGCCCGGTCACGGGGAACAACGTTTCCCATGCGCACAACAAGACTAAACGCCGTTTCCTTCCCAATCTGCATACTCACAGATTCTGGGTGGAGAGCGAAAAGCGTTGGGTTCGTCTGCGTCTCTCTTCTAAAGGTATGCGCATCATCGATAAGAAAGGCATCGATTCGGTGCTAGCCGAGATGCGCGCCCGCGGCGAAAAAGTCTAACCGAGGAGCACAGAGTCATGCGTGATAAAATCAAACTCGTATCCAGTGCCGGCACCGGGCACTTCTATACCACGACCAAGAACAAGCGTAACCAACCGGGAAAGATGGAGATCAAGAAGTTCGATCCCAAGGTACGCAAACATGTGATGTACAAGGAATCGAAGATCAAATAGATCTGTCCCTTCCCTGGAAGAGACCCGCCCTCGCGGCGGGTTTTTTTATGCCTGGCGGTTTATTCACAGACCCGGATATCGGGATCAGGGTCATTAATCTGCAGCCAGCTTTTCCAGCAGGAGATTCCCGGTGGCATCAGATATACACCGCCAAGCCGGTTCGAGCCAGGTTGTGGACGCCATTTCCGTAATCAAGGCCGGTCCTGTGAGCACCTGTCCCACAGCCAGTTGCGCTCTTTCATAACGGGGCACAGGGGCATCCACCCCCCATAGGCTCAAAAGTTCGCAGGCCTCGGCTGGCTGCGACCCGGTTGCACGATGCAATTCAATCGCCGCCTGAGGGCCACGCAGGGCCAGACGAAGATTCACCAACTCCACCGGACCATCCATGCGGTGGCCATAGCGGGACTCGTGTAGCTGATGGAAGTCGTTCTCCGCCTGGGCCAGGCTGCGCCAGGGGATGGTGAGGGTATAGGATTGCCCGTAGTAGCGCAGATCCAGGGCATATTCGGTCTCGATCAGCTCCCTCTCTATACCCTCCTGCAGAAGATCCTTGATACCCCCTTCGGCAAGCCGGGAAAACGCCTGCCTGATGTCACTATCGCTCAGGGTCTCGATCAGCCCGAGATGGGTCTGCACCAACTGGCGCCCTGGCCTGGTTGCCAGCATACCCAGGGCGGAAAGGACTCCCGCATTGACCGGTACCAGGGCTGCACGCATACCCAGGGCATCGGCCAGGGCACACACATGCAACCCCCCAGCCCCACCGAAAGAGACCAGGGTGAAGCCTCGCGGATCGACACCCCGTTCGATGGATATCACACGCAGAGCCCTCGCCATATGTTCGTTGGCAACCCTGATGACCCCCTCCGCCACCCTCTCCCGGGAGAGCGCCATCCGGGTTGCCAATCGATCCATCGCACTCTCCGCCGCCTGTAGATCGAGCTGCATGCGTCCACCAAGAAAGGCGTTGCTTTGCAAACGGCCAAGAATCAGATTGGCATCGGTGACCGTTACCTCGCTACCTCCGCGGGCATAGCAGGCCGGTCCGGGGTCGGCCCCGGCAGACTCCGGGCCTACCTGCAGCATGCCGCCCCTGTCCATCCATGCGAGAGAACCGCCCCCTGCACCGATGGTATGCATATCCACCATCGGCACGGCCACCGGCCAGGGTCCGATACGGCCCTCACGGGTCAGGCGTGGGCTGCCATCGATCAATGCCACATCGGTTGAAGTCCCGCCCATATCCAGGGTCAGTAACTGCTGGCGCTCCGATGCCTCAGCCAGAAAGCCGGCACCCACCAGCCCCCCTGCCGGACCTGAGAGTAACATCCGTACAGCCTGCCGGGCGGCCTGATCCGCCGCAATCGCCTCTCCGGAACTCTGCATGACCGATAGACGAGCTCCGCCGAGTTGCGCCTGCAAACGCTCGATATAGCCCGCCACCAAGGGTCCGACCCAGCTATTGAGCCAGGTGGCAATACCCCGTTCATACTCTCCGCTTGCAGGCAGCACATCAGAGGAACGGGAACAGAAGATGGCTTGTGGAATCACCGCCTGTATAGCCTTTTCGAAGCGATCATCGAGATAGCTGAACAGCAGGTTGATGGCTATAGCCTGTGGTTGTCGACGCTCAATCTCATGTTTCAGGCTCTCAAGATCACTGTCGCTCAAGGGCTCGACCACATTTCCCCGGTAATCGAGTCGCCCACCGGTTTCCAGACAGTCATGCAGCGCTACCGGCGGTGTCTTTGGATGGGGTTGCAAATTATAGAGCTCGCCGCGGGCTTGGCGTCCGATGCTGAGGATATCCTGCAAACCGCGGTTGCCTATATAGAGGGTATGCACACCTTTTCCCTCCAGGGCGGCATTGGTGGCGACAGTGGAACCGTGCACGATGACCAGGCCTTCCCGTTCCAAGCCCAGCTCCTCAATACCCTCTAATATCGCCTGCTCCGGGGCCTGGGGTGTGGAGAGCACCTTGTGGATCTGCATCTCTCCGGCTCGATAATAGACGAAATCGGTAAAGGTACCTCCCGTATCCACACCCAGCAGACGACACCTTTCATCCTGGCGATCAAAGCTGTTCACTGACCATCCACCTCAATTTCCACCCTATACACAACCTTACTCTCCACCCATATACAGGAATCAGCAACACCGCAGCAGTATGGTGAATCCTGCCCGCAGGTCAAATCCAACTTGTCCGGTCCACACCCCGAACAGCCATTTTGACGCAGGTTGAGCAGGCAACGACAGCAACCACCGCTTTTAGCCGCGCTTATGGAGATGAATTGCGGATCAGTTCTATCCCTGGGTATTGCATAGCGTGCAAAGGGTGATATGTTTGGCAAGTCTCTAACTTGGCGGCCATGCAGCACGCTGCTGATTGCCAACCAAACCACGTTGTAGGTGTCGATGCCGGAACTTTTGACAACCAGCCAACTCTGTCGTCAGTATGGCGGCATCCACGTGGTATTGCCCATTGATCTGCATTTAAAGCCGGGTGAGATTCTCGGACTGTTGGGACCCAATGGTGCAGGAAAATCCACCATCATGCGCATGCTCAGCGGTGACCTTGCACCCAGCGGAGGCACAATCAGCATCTGCGGTGAGGACCTGTTACAACACCCGATCCATGCCAAGCGATACATCGGTTACCTTGCAGAACGCCCTCCGCTGCATCGGGACCAGACCGTGGATGAGTATCTGTGGGATTGCGCCCGCTTGCACGGTCTTAACAGGATACAAGCGAGGGAGGCGCGGCAACAGACAAAACAGCGCTGTGGTCTGGAGCAAACAGGGCGCCGCTTGATCCGAAAACTCTCCAAAGGGTATCAACAACGGGTCGGCCTGGCCCAGGCGATCATTCACAATCCACGGGTCGTCATCCTGGATGAGCCTACAGATGGTCTGGACCCGGTACAGATCCGCCAGGTACGTGAACTGATCCAGGAACTGGCGCAACGCAAAGGGGTGATCCTATCCAGCCATATCCTGCCGGAGATAGAAGCCACCTGTAATCGGGTCACCATTCTGCAACAGGGCAAGAGTGTCTACAGCGGAGAGATAACCCCACCTACCCAAACCTGTTATCGAATCGGTCTTGAACGGGGTCCGGAACTGGCTGCCATCACCGCATTGGCGGCGGTTGCCGACGCGGAACAGCTACATACCGACTACTACCGCGTCAATTTGAAACCGGGGCACCAACCCAGTGAGCTGGCACAACAGATCCTGGCCCAGGGATGGGGAATGATTGAGTTGAAACCGGAGAGGGTCAGCCTGGAGCAACTGTTTCTGGAAGCCACCACCGGAGGGGTTTCATGACTCTCCATCTGGCTTGGATGGAGTGGCGGCGTTTCATGCGCACCCCCCTGGCCTGGATACTGCTCAGCCTGGGTTTGTGCCTTTTGAGCTGGCAGTTTCTCGCCACCCTTGAGATCTTCAATGGCATGCAGCCATCCCAGCGCAGCCTGGGATTAAGCCACCATCTTAGTTTGCAGCTGTATGGTCTCGCCTCGGTGCTGATCCTGATCATTACACCGATTCTTACTGTCCGCAGTTTCAGCGAGACCTTCCGCAACGGCAGCTATGCCCTGCTCAGTAGCGCGCCCCTGTCAAATCTCAGCATATTGCTTGGCAAGTTTCTCGCTATCCTGGTCTACCAGTTGTTGTTCGTTCTAATCCCGCTTCTGCTCAGTGTCAGTCTCTCCATCGGCACTCAGCTCGACTACGGGTTACTCATTTCCGCCACCCTCGGACTGCTTCTGCTGAGTGGCAGTTTTAGCGCAATCGGGCTCTACTTCTCGGTGCTCAACGAAAATCCGGGAATCGCCATCGCCGGCAGTTATGGTCTGCTGTTGTTGATTTCACTGTTCGATCAAAACACGGAGGGCGGCAGTTTCATCCACTGGCTGGCCTGGCCTTCCCACTATCTGGACATGCAACTCGGCCTGGTACGCATCAGCGACCTGAGCTACTTTCTGCTGCTGACCTGCTTTTTTCTAGGGCTGGCCTTGTATCGGCTGGACAAGAGGCGCCGCGGATGATGACTTGGATAGGCCTACGTCTCAACGATTTGTTGTTGCATCTGATGATGGTCATCTTGCTGGTGTTATTGGCTTGGCTGAGCAGTCGTTATGACAACCAGTGGGATTGGACCCGTCAGGGCAGCAACAGTCTCAACCCGGTCAGTATTGAAATCCTGCAACGCACCCCAGGCAAACTGAGTGTCACGGCATATGTGGGAGAGACAGCCAAGTTGCGCGATCGCATACAGCGCTTCGTTGCCCGTTATCAACGCCATAAACCGAATATCGAGTTTACCTTCATCGATCCCCTGCGCCACCCGGACGAAGCCCGTCGACAGGGCATCAGTCTATCCGGCGAGATTGTAATGCGGCATATGCAAAAGGAGGAGCGTATCCAAAAAGTGGACGAGGAACAGTTCAGCAACGCCATTCTGCGCCTGAGTCGTGACAATGCCTTCTGGATAGCTGGTCTGAGCGGTCATGGAGAACGGGATCTTACAGGCAGGGCCAATCACGATCTGGGTGAGTTCGGCAAATCCCTCAAACAACAGGGCTACCAGATAGCCGGACTCGATCTTGCCACCACTTCCAGCCCCCCCGACAACACTGCGCTGTTGGTTATCGCCTCACCGGTGCGATCCTTGTTGTCAGGGGAGGTTGAACGAATCTCCGACTATCTTTCCGAAGGCGGCAACCTGTTGATATTGAGTGACCCCGGGAACTGGATCATCGGGGATTTGATACAGCAACTTTTTGCCATCGAGCAGTTACCCGGCACTATCGTGGATGCCAATGGCAAGGCATTGGGCATAGATAATCCGGCCGTCGCTGTGGTACCCGAATATCCCAATCACGCCGCCACCCAGGGATTCAATCTGCTTACCCTGTTTCCGCAAGCTGCAGCACTTTCCGTCGCTGCGCAAACAGAGTGGCAAACCACCCCCCTGTTGCAGACTCTGGATAAGAGCTGGAACGAAACCGGCCCACTGAGCGGTGAAATCGAACGCGACCCACTGGCTGGGGAGGAGGCCGGACCACTCACCATCGGCATTGCCCTCAGTCGACAACAGGCGGAGAAGCAGCAACGGGTTCTGATCATCGGTGACGGTGACTTTCTCGCCAATAGTTATCTCAACAATGCCGGCAATCTGGATCTCGGCCTCTCACTCTGCCGCTGGCTGGTGGGTGATGATCAGCTGATCGGCATACCCGCGCCCGAGGCCAGCGACCAGGAACTGCACCTCTCCAGGCTGGCCATCGGCACAATCGGCCTCGGCTCGCTGATTGTGCTCCCACTCCTGCTGATGCTGACCGGTGCCGTCTTGGGTTGGCGGCGAAATCGCGCCTAGGGATGATATCCCGAGTCAAAATCAATCTGCTGCTGGTTGCTGTCGCCGGCCTGCTGGGAGTACTGGTATGGTTATCCCAACCATCCCCGCTCCCCCCCCTCACCCGGCTTGATCCACAACAGATCGAACACATCAGCATCAACGATCTGCAGGGGCGCGAGATCGATTTGATCCGGGTTGAGAAGCAGTGGATGAGCGGAAACCAACCCGCGGATCAAGCCCGGATCACACAACTGTTGAAAATCTGTCAGACCCAAAGCCTGCAACGATTTGCAGCACCTGCTGATCTGGCACCCTACGGTTTGGCCCCTGCCCCCATCGTAATGAGACTGGATGATTCGACCCTCAGCTTCGGCAATAACGACCCGGTAAATGGCTGGCGATATGTTCATTATCAGGGGGAAGTGCACCTGATTGGAGACGGCTTCTATCACCACCTCACGGCACCGGCGGCGGAGTGGCTGGAGGAAAAAGCAGATTAAAGTGAGAATCACGTCCGATGCCTGAACTGCCGGAGGTCGAAACAACTTGCCGGGGCATTGCTCCCCATATCAGCGGGCAGCGCATACGCCGGGTGACTATTCGTCAACCCAGATTGCGCTGGCCGATCCCCGGGGATTTGCCCCGTCTGTTGCAGGGGCGAAAAGTGCTGTCGGTGACCAGGCGGGGCAAATATCTGTTGTTCTCCTTTCATCACGGCACTCTGATCCTCCATCTGGGGATGTCCGGCAGCCTGCGCATCGTCCAAGCCGAGACAGAGCCAGACAAGCATGACCACTTCGACTTGCTACTGGGGAATGATCGGCAGCTTAGATTACGGGATCCCAGGCGCTTCGGTGCAGTGCTATGGACCGATCAACCGGTGATGAACCACCCCCTGCTGGTCAATCTCGGCCCGGAGCCCCTTGGCGAGGGGTTTGACGGTGATTATCTCCATGCCGCGGGCAAGCGTCGACGCATCCCGATCAAACAACTGATCATGGAGAGTAAGACCGTGGTCGGTGTGGGGAACATCTATGCCAGCGAATCCCTGTTCCGGGCCGCCATCCATCCCTCCCGGCCGAGCAACCGGATTTCACGGCAGCGCTATCAGAGACTGGCCGAGGAGATCCGCAAGGTACTCACAGAGGCCATCTCCCAGGGCGGCACCACCCTGCGGGATTTTCTCAAACAGGATGGCAATCCCGGCTACTTCGCCCAATCGCTCCTGGTCTACGGCAAAGCGGGAGAACCCTGCCCAAAATGCGGCCAGGCCATTCGCAACAAAACCATCGGCCAGCGCTCCACCTTTTTCTGCCCCGGCTGCCAGAGTTGAGCAGGATTGATCCGGCAACAGATAGAATCCCCGACAGCAATCCATTTGATCGCCGTAATAGTCCAACTCCGCCCGGCAACGCAATCGACGATGGCGCTCGCCTGACTTCAGATCCAACTTGACACTCTCCTCACCCCCTCCTAGCATGCGTGAACTTTGTCTCAGTCATGATGGCCATGGATATAACAGAGATTCGCGAACTCATCAGCGACGACATGGAAGCTGTCGACAACATGATCATCCGGCAGTTGAAATCGGATGTGGTACTGATCAACCAGATTGGCGCCTATATCGTCCATAGCGGCGGCAAACGCCTGCGCCCCATGATCGTGCTCTTGGCCGCCCGCGCCTGCGCTTACAGCGGCTCGAGACATATCGACCTGGCCGCCATCATCGAGTTCATCCATACCGCCACCCTGCTCCACGATGACGTGGTGGACGGCTCGGATCTGCGACGGAACCGGGAGACCGCGAATGCGGTTTGGGGTAACGAGGCGAGTGTCCTGGTGGGCGACTTTCTCTACTCCCGCTCCTTCGAAATGATGGTCGACGTGGGCCGGATGCCGGTGATGGATGTCCTCTCCCATGCCACCAACCGCATCGCCGAGGGGGAAGTACTGCAATTGCTGAATGTGCACAATCCCGATACCAGCGAGGCGGACTACATGGAGGTGATCAAACGCAAGACCGCCACCCTGTTCGAGGCTGGCGCACGTCTCGGGGGCATCATCACAGAGGTCGACGAGGATCAGCAACAGGCCCTGGCGGATTATGGGCTGCATCTGGGTATCGCTTTCCAGCTGGTGGACGACGCCCTGGACTACAACGCCAACAATACGGAGATCGGCAAGAACATCGGTGACGACCTGGCGGAGGGCAAGCCGACCCTGCCCCTGATCCAGGCCATGAAGGGCGCCGACCAGGCACGGCGCCAGCGCCTGGCCGAGATCATCGAACAGGGCGGCCTGGAAGAGATCGATTTCGTCATGCAGGCCATCGCCGAGAGCGATGCCATCGCCTACACCCAACAGCTCGCCCAGCAGGAGGCAGAAAAGGCGAAACGCGCCCTGGAAGCCCTCCCAGCGACCCCCTATCGCGAGGCCCTGGCCAGCCTGGCCGACTTCTCCGTGGCCAGAACCAATTGAATCACCTACCCGTTTCCATTACTATCTCTCGCTCGCTGGGTCGGCTTTAGACCGACCCAGACCAAGATTCGGGGTGTAGCTCAGCCTGGTAGAGCACTGTCTTCGGGAGGCAGGGGCCGGAGGTTCGAATCCTCTCACCCCGACCAGCATTCTTCGTTTCAGCCGACTGCAACCACAGCAAACTCTATTAAACAAAAAAGTGGCTAATCTTCCAGCACGGGACCCAGCGCAATAGCTGCGAAATAAACCCTCTTGGCAGCCGTGATCAAATCGACCAATAGTTGCTCATCCACCTCGAGATAGATTTCATATTCTGCTATGTTGCGGTGCGCCTGTGCTTTGGCCAGCACCCGCCAGGTGGATTCATTGAGTACAAGGGTATGGGGCAGGCATTGAAATACTGTATACCGATGATTGGCGCGATAGCCATGCCAACGCAATACGCCCAGGCAAAAAGCATGTGCCGCGTTATATGCCAGATCAAAGCGGCTCTCCAGTGAATTGGTTATGTTTTGAGAATCCTCCAGGCGGTTCCGTCCAGAGGTGATCAATCCATTAAACTCAGCCTGTGTGCCTGGCTCTTTATTGAGTTGGCCAATCTTCACCAGATTGTCGAGTTTGCTCAAGGTCATTTTCCGATCCATAGATAATAAGCCCGGGCTGTTCCATTATTTAAATCGTGTAGTAAAGACACGTCATCCGCTGATGTATGTATGTAAACCCTCCCTGCGCCAGAACTATGAGCTGAGGTTTCCCATCTCTTCAGTCAGCCCCGTGTACAGAGAGCCTATCCCCACAACAGATTCCTTTCTCCCGGATTAAGCAGAGTCTCAGACAGAGGATCAGGCCCTTGGCTTCCAGCTGCTTGATCGCCTTGATCACGACAGGTCCGGGCAGCCCTGTGAGTTGCTCGAGACGTTTCTCGGATGGCCAGCGATCGGCCTCTTCACTGATGTACTCTGCCAATGCCAGCAGGACCAGCTTGAGTGTGGGCGAGATCTTTTGCTCCCATGCCCAACCCCTGATACAACGGCTCACCCTGGGGTCCCTTCCAGATCCTCGGGCAACGCTGCCGGTAACGACCTCTCCCTGCCCTCCAGGCGCAAGACCCGGCCCTGAACCAGGAACGTACGCCAGTCAAATATCACCTGGCTGATAATCCCAATCTTGCTTGTTTCCCTGATGAACATAGTGCATCCTCCTGATGTCCTATTGTCATATTATAATGTCTGATAGTCATTAATCAAGACAGAAATGGCCGCTGGACATATTTGGTTATATGCTTATGCCATCACAGCGAAACAAGATCAGGATTGCAGAGCCAGGATACCGATCAAAAATGGACGTATTTCCCACCAGACTCAAAACCGCCCGCAAGGCCAAGCACTACACCCAACGGCAGCTCGCCACCCTCGTCGGCATGGACCAGGGCCACATCTCGCGCCTGGAGAACGGTGGCAAGGGTGTTTCCATTGAGCTTATTCAGGCCCTTGCAAGGGAGCTCGACGTGACTGTTTCTCACCTGCTCGGGGAGGAGATTCGGGACGAGACTGGCACCTATGCAGCAACCGGAGAGAGAGCCACCATCCTATCCGACAGTAGCACGCCACAAGGGCTGCGTGAACTTGCCAGCAACCAAGATTTGATCGATACGTTGAACATAACAGATGCTGATTGGACTGTATTAGAGAGTATTCGACTGCCGGACAACGTCAGTATGGATGGTTATGTTCAACTACTCATTACTATTCGCGCAATAACATAAAGATTAAGAGTGTGAAAAGTTCACAACCACGCAGTGCACAAACTTACAGCTTTGAATGGCCAGCCCGGGGATGATAGGCATCAGGAGCAGCGGTTTTGCTCTCATCCATGCAGTACAACCATAACCCACTGCAATGGGAGAACGACCATGAAAAAGCACTATTACTGTCTGATCTGCAGTCTTGCCATAGTGTTGTATGCTTGCCAGATCCAAGCCGCCATCGGCGACAGTTACAGCCAAGACTGGCAGCAGCGACGTCTGATGCAACCCACGCCGAGTGATTTGCACAGGGAGCAGGCTGGTCACATCATGATCTATGACGGCCTGACAGATCGCCAGGTCGCGACGGCCATGGACCGACACTTCAACCGCATCCAATCCATGATGTTCACCGGTATTGTGGTGACCGACGATGATGGTGTGCCAAAGACCGATCCGGACACGGGGGAGTTCATCATCGAGAACGACGGATGCGACTAGCCTGAGGTCTGCCGCTAGCGCAGCCCCATTGCCAACAAGCAAAAACCGCTGCCGATATGTTTCGGTGAAGCAAATAGCTTCACGTCTGAGATATTGCTCAGGTCCATGCTGCGTCCGCTTGGGGCCTGTTCAATCTCATGCATCGGCAGAGAGAAATGGTTATAACCGGGACGAACCACCAAAGAACGGTTATAGCGATCCTGATAATGCCGATTATGGCTTTGGTCATGGATGCGTATGGTCAGGGGCAGGTCATCCTTTTGGTCGGAGTAGATGGCCAACTCCAGATATCCGTAGCCGCGCCAATCCGCTTCAGGTTCTTGCATGTCGACACCGGGCCAAGGACCTTCGGCCAGGGAGACATAGACACAGGAGTTGATAGCCGTATCTGCCGGTATGGAGCTATCCTGCGGCAGCGCGACTGGCTGAATCTCACCACCCTCGCACCCCTCCAGCATTGCCCGGGAAAGAAAACTGTCCGGATTGATCAGGCGCGGAAACTGGTCAGCCCTAACCTGATAGGCCAGATACCAATAGATGGGTTGGGAGAATGCCAGCAGGGCAAGCAGCGCGACAATGAGAACGGAGAGGTGTGGTGAAAAGGTCCGTTGTATAACTCCGCAATAGAGCACGGCGCCTGCGACAATACCCAACAGATCCAGCAAAATATCATACAGGCTGGGTTCGCGGCCTATGAGATACTGCACCGCCTCTATGGCAACACCAAACAATAGAGCGAGTGACATAACCGGCCATATGGACCGGACCTGATTTTTTCCATACAGCCAAAGTGCGAACAGTGTCAGCGAGGCGAAGATCAGGAAATGACCCGAGTCCTGCAGCGCATACATCAGGCGGTATTCACCGGGCAGGTTGGTTCCCAATAGGATTGCCGATGTTATGGAAAGGGCCAATAGAAACAGCCCGGTTTTTTTTAAAGCCACGGGAGACACACCCTATCACTCCAAAGTGTTGAGTGCAGAGTTAAGCACGCTTTTCAGCGGGACACCACCTAGCTGCTGGATGAGGGAATTGTCGGCAGATTGAAGAGATGCCTAAATGGCGTTCGACATAGGTCAGTGGGAGAGAAAACCGGCACTGTACAAGGTCAAATCCACATGCCGCAGCCATTTTGTGAGTGGCGCCTGATCCCGGGCAGGGGTTTCATCATTGACCCATCTACGCAGTGCCTCTCTGGCTGTACTCTGTACCAGATAGATCATCTCTCTGACCAGGGCATCCAGCTCGGAGAGCGCCCTCTCCTCGTCACCGATGATGTTCAACAGTTTCACCGGGGCGCGCAGATCGAATCCACAGCGTTGCGCCATGCCGGTCAAACGCTGCAGCTGTTTCACGATGAACAACGCCATTTCGTTATCCCCGCTGATATCGATCCCATCGGCACCCTGCAATATATCATTCAGCAACTTCATGCGTGCCTGCAGGATCGTTTTATTCACACTACCAGCCGCAGCGGCCTTATTCGCAGATCCATCCAACCGTTTCGCCGATTCGATCAGGGGCATAATGATATCCTTGCCAAATCGATCAGCGTTGAATTTCAACACCTCTGCGGTGGAGAAGAGCCTGCCGCTGCTGTGCTTTCGTTCCAGTCTGACTGCCGTGAGCAACTCGGCTGCACCGAGCACCCGTGCGGCGGGAATGATAGCCTCTCCAGACAAGCCATTGGGGTAGCCGCTGCCGTCGAGTCTTTCATGGTGCTGATGAACCGCCTCGCTGATCCGGGGATGGTAGTTGGGGAATGACTTCAGAAACCGATAGGCGATGCTCGGATGAGAGTAGATTTGACGATGCTGGGCCATCGACAGCGGCTGCCGACTGGTAAACAGGGAAGGCTCCAGGTGCATCTCGCCTAGATCCTGAAACAGCGCGGCTGTCGCCAGCTCCTGCCTGTCATCGGCGGGCCACCTCAGGCGGGATGCGATATACAGCGCAACCAATGCCACCCGCAGCATATGCTCATAGCGTTCAACACAGCGTTCCCGGCAAACCGTCAACTTGAATGCCAATTGGGGTTCCAGGGGGATTGTCCCGAGCGGAGTGAGCAGATCGGGCTGGATGAAGCGCTTATCGATGGCCATAAACAGATCGGGTTCGCTCTGCAGCAAACGCTTCCCGTCCAGCATCAGCTTTTCGGCCGTGACCCTATCCTCCACCATCAGGGAATAGTCCAGTGGCCGCAGTAACTTATGCCCTGCCAATCGGTCATATTTGGCGCTGTTTATCGATTCGCCCCGCTGCACCAGCGTGGCCCCCTGCTGACTGCGGATATCATCAATGGCCAATACCCGGTACAAATCACCGAGTTCCGTGACCAGCTTGATATAGGGATCGGGATCTATCACTGAGTCCATATGCCTGGGGTAAGGAGTTCCTTTTAAAGTAGCGACTGGCACGCCGCTTACTTTACCGATTATTGGTGAAACCGCCCCTATCGGCGTGGCTCATGACAAGGCCTGCCATGGACTCACTGAGGGCGGTTAGAATCGGGTATCAGCAACTGATATAGACTCCCTGGTGCCGCATACCTGCAGCATAGTCAGGGACAGGCGCCAGCGCAGAAATCAGTCGCCGCGGCCGATGGCGTAGTAGCTGAAACCCGCTTCCTGCATACGCTTGGGATCGTAGATGTTGCGGCCATCAAATATCACCGGCTCACTGAGCGCCTGCTTGATCTGCTCGAAATCGGGACTGCGAAAGACCTGCCATTCGGTGACCACCACCAGGGCATCGGCACCCTGCAGGGTACTTTCCTGATCCTTGCAGTAGACCAGATCCTCGCGCTCACCATAGATCCGGCGACACTCCTCCATGGCCTCCGGATCATAGGCCTGCACCTTGGCCCCTGCATCCCACAGCGCCTCCATCAGCACCCGGCTGGAGGCCTCCCGCATGTCATCGGTGTTGGGCTTGAAGGAGAGCCCCCAGAGGGCGAAGGTCTTGCCTTTCAGGTCAGCCGAGAAGTGGCGCTCGATCTTTTCGAACAGCACCCGTTTCTGGCGATAGTTGACCGCCTCCACCGCGGTCAAGAGTTGAGCGTCATAATCCACCTCCCGGGCGGTACGCTCCAAGGCATTCACATCCTTGGGGAAACAGGAGCCACCGTAGCCACACCCCGGATAGATGAAGTCGTAACCGATACGGGTATCTGAACCAATGCCGTGGCGCACCTGTTCAATATCGGCGCCCAGCCTCTCCGCCAGGTTGGAGAGCTCATTCATAAAGCTGATCTTGGTGGCGAGGATGGCGTTAGCGGCATATTTGGTCAGCTCGGCGGAACGGATATCCATGGCGATCAGGCGATCGTGATTCCTGTTGAATGGGGTATACAGGGCACGCAACAGCTCTGTGGTCCTTGGGTTGTCGGTACCGATGATGATCCTGTCAGGTTTCATGAAATCGTCGAGGGCGGCACCCTCCTTGAGAAATTCGGGATTTGAGACGACATCGAATTCCACCTGCTTACCCTGGGCTTGCAGGGTCTCATTGACGCGCTCCCTCACCCTGTCCGCCGTACCCACGGGAACGGTGGACTTATCCACGATGACGCGATAGTCATCCATGTGCTCCGCAATCGATTTGGCCACCGCCAGGACATACTGCAGATCCGCAGATCCATCCTCGTCCGGAGGGGTGCCGACCGCGATGAACTGGAACAGCCCATGGGCCACCGCCTCGGCGGCATCAGTGGTGAACTGCAATCTGCCCGCACTGGCATTGCGTTCCACCATGGCATCGAGACCCGGTTCATAAATAGGGATCTCACCCTGCTTGAGCATCGCTATTTTGTGCTCGTCCACATCCATGCAAACCACATCATTGCCGACTTCGGCCAGACAGGCCCCTGTAACCAAACCGACATATCCAGATCCAAAAACTGTAACTTTCATTGTTAAACCTTGGGAGACCCTACTCGAAATTTGGCCCAATCATACTTGCTGAGTTATCAGGAGACCAGATGTTCATCGTTACGCTATCTGATCCAACGCAGTTTGAATTGCATTATTCACACTCTCCGGCGATTGATCACCCACCTCGATCACCGGAAGCAGTTGAATCTGCGCATGTCCGCGCATGAACACCGGAAGCATGACACCACCCTGACCACTCACGCCACTGATACGCATCGGAATCAAGGGCAACCCGGTCAAGGATGCCAGACGCGCGGCCCCGGCTTTGATCTTTCGCGGAGGATCAGAGTCGAGATGGATCTTGCCATGGGGAAACAGGGCGACGATCTCACCGTCACGCAGCGCCTTGATCGCCTGGCGCATCGCCTTCTCCGGTGAATTTTGCCGATCCACCGGGATGCAACCCACAGCGCGAAACAGCCATTGCAAACCATAGCGTTGATACTGCTCCCGGGCGATGAGAAACCGCAAGGGCCGGTTGCTGGATGCCAACATCAACAGGGGATCGAGCCCCGAGATATGATTCGAGACAACGATCGCCCCCCCTGTGTCAGGCAACGGCATTTCAATTTGCGGCAGTCGATGATAGACCTGGCAGAAGAGCCGATTGAATCCATCCAGCCAATTCAGCCAGGCGGCGCCCCACTCCGCACGCTGCGCTTCCCGACAGCGCCTGCTCAACCAGCCCCAGCCAAGCACCAAGGCAACCGCCAACAAGATCAGGGTAGCACTGTTCACCGTTGCCTTAACTTCATTGTCTCTTTTTGCCGCCTTTCTGATAGACCTTGCGCTGAAACAGGTCAGTGCGTCGGCTTACCAGACGATCAATGAAAAGGATACCGTCCAGGTGATCCACCTCATGCTGTAAGGCCCTGGCCTCGAATCCCTCCATCTCGAAGTCATGATCTCCACCCTGAGGATCTTGTGAGCGCACCTTGATGCGCTCTGCACGAATCACATTACCGGTATAATCGGGTACCGACAGACAACCCTCGCGCCCCAGTTCGAAGCCGTCCCATTCGGTTATCTCCGGATTTACCAGGATCAGATGTCCATGGTTCGGCACCGGCTTTCTGGTCTTGGAACAATCCAGTATCACGATACGCTGGGACCTTCCCACCTGGGGTGCCGCGATGCCGACCGCAGCCGGCCCCATCTGTCGCGTCTCTTCCAGATCGGCAATAAAGGCATGCAGTTCGTCATCGAAGCGGGTGACCTCCTCCGCCACCTGTTTGAGTCTCGGGTCCGGCAGCTTCAATATATCCAGTATCGCCATGGGTTCAGCCGATCAGAGTCTCGATGGGTGAGACATGCACATCGATGCCCTCCGTCGCAAGCGGTCGCAATGCGCCTTCAAGGGTCTCGATTTCGGACGCCGCATATCCCTGTATGGTCATGATGTAGACAGGTTCCTCCTCATCACCCACCACATCCGATGCCAGTTCGAGGATATTAAAACCGCATGCCGCAAGGGCGCCGGTCACCTTGGCCACAATACCGGCGCGGTCGGCGCCATTGACCCTGACCTGGAAATTGGGCACCCGGTGTTGATGCAGCCCACCATGCATGGGATCGAGGTGAAATTTCAGCTGCAGCTGTTCAGCCACAGGTTCGATCAGGCGGGTAAGGGTCTGTTCGTCGTGTCCCCCGTCCACCATCATCATGATGGAGAAGTTGCCCCCCAAGCGAATCATCGAAGTCTCCCCCAGGATGCAGCCGCCTCGATAGAGGGCATCGGTCACCTGGGCAACAATCCCCGGTTGGTCTTCACCCACCAGAGTCAGCATCAGCCAATTCATTTTCACACCTCAAAGACAATAGTGAGACACATTTGCAGGCAGGATAAATGAGTGCCTGGCATTGGTCCAGAAACAGAATCCACCGGGTATTGATCTATCTATTCGCGCCAGATCAGCGCTGCCATACGGCCGGTCACACCATCACGACGGTAGGAGAAGAAGAGTCTGTCCTGGCTAAAGGTACAATATTCGCCGCCCGTGATGAACCCCACACCGGCATCAGTGAGGCGCATCCGGGCAAGGGCGTAGATGTCGGCCAACCAGTGTCCCGGACGACTGGCGGCGAACATCTGACCTGCCTCCTGCCGATGACCGAGAAAGGCGTCACGAACCTCCTCCCCAACCTCGAACACAGCCGGTCCGATGGCCGGTCCAAGCCACACAAGCAGCTCTTTAGCAGGCGCCTGGAAACGTTGTAAGGCATGCTCGATCACACCGGCCGCCAACCCCCTCCACCCCGCATGCACGGCACATACCTCCCTACCCAATCGATCGGTGATCAAGAGAGGCAGGCAGTCGGCGGTAAGAACGGCACAAACCCTGTCGGGCTGATCGCTATACACCGCGTCGGCCTCACAGCCCGGATCGGCACTCTCCGCTGAGACCACCGCGCAACCATGCACCTGATTGAGCCAGAAGGGGCTATTGGGCAACCGGCACTCACCCAGGAGTTGCGCTCTGTTGCGCGCAACGTTGGATGGATCATCCCCAACATGTTCAGCCAGATTCAGGCTGTCGAAGGGCGCAGCACTGTTCCCTCCCTGGCGGGTTGTGATCAATGCCTTTACCTGGGAAGGCGCAGGCCATTCAGGCCGCAGCAGCTCAATCATCTCTCTGCATCCTCGGCCAGCAGATGCATCATTTGCCCCATATCGGCAGGTACAGGTGCCTCCCAGGCGATGGGCTTGCCCAACTCAGGGTGGAGCAGTTCAAGCCGGGTGGCGTGGAGTGCCTGTCGTCTGAACAGCTTTAGCGCAACCATCAGATTGTCACTGATGCCAGCCGGCAGCTTGAGTCGCCCGCCATACAGGGGGTCACCCAACAGCGGATGTCGAATGTGCTGCATATGGACACGAATCTGGTGGGTCCGACCCGTCTCCAGCCTGACCCGCAACAGGGTATGAGCACGGTAACGCTGCTCGATTCGGTAGTGCGTGATCGCCTCTTTTCCGGATTCGATAACCGCCATACGCAGCCGGTTCACCGGGTGCCTGCCAATTGGCGCATCCACCGACCCACCGGCAATCATCTCGCCCTGCACTATCGCCAGGTACTCCCTTTTCACACGCCGCGCCTGTAACTGCTCAACCAGTGCAGTCTGTGATTGGAGGGTTTTCGCCACCACCAGCAGACCGCTGGTCTCTTTATCCAGGCGGTGGACAATACCGGCCCTCGGGACTTGCTGCAGTGGCGGGTGATGGCTCAACAGGCCATTCAACAGGGTGCCGTCCGGATTTCCCGCTGCGGGATGCATGACCAACCCGGGCGGCTTGTTGATCACCAGCAGTTGCGCGTCCTCATAGACAATCTCCAGCTCCATTGCTTGCGCCTCGGCCTCTACCTCATCCTGAGGGATCGGCCGCAGCCGGATCCGTTCTCCCCCCCGGATCCGTTGCTTGGCCTTGCATGTCTGTCCATCCAGCTCCACCAGGCCCATTTTGATCCAGTGTTGCAGGCGACTGCGGGAAAACTCGGGAAATTGGTCGGATAGCACCTGATCGAGTCGGCTGCCCGCGTATTCTTCGGGAATCACTAGCGAGCGGGGAGGAACTTTGTCTATGAATTTTGCGTCCGACATAGGTATTGCATATTCTCACATTGAGACCGCGGTTTTACAAAAGCCATCCCTTAACCCACACTATGCACCTCACTGAAGTCCTAATTGGCGGGTTATACCGATCCACTGCCATCCGTTATACTTCAGCACCGACTGGATTAGTGTTAACAAGCCCAAGGTATCGATTCAACATGCTCTGGAAGTTCTCGACCATCACCCTTGTCGCCCTGCTGCTGGCCGGCTGCTCTATGCCGGATCAGATTGATGTGACAAAAAATTGGAGTGCCAGCCAATTCTATTCTGAAGCCAAAGGCGCGTTAATGGACGGTGATTATGACGAGGCCATCAAGCAATACAATGCATTGCAGGCCCGCTATCCCTTCGGTCGTTACGCCACCCAATCGCAACTTGACCTGATCTATGCCCACTACAAGTACGCAGAGCCAGACTCGGCGATCACAGCGGCGGACAGGTTCATCAAACTGAACCCGCAGAGCCCGTATGTGGATTATGCCTATTACATGAAAGGCATCGCCAACTACAACCGGAATCAAAGCATCTTCAGTCGGATTCTGCCCTCCGACCCCTCCGAGAGGGATGCCGGCGCCGCGCTCGACGCCTTCAATGATTTTGAAGAACTGGTGCGCCGCTATCCCGATAGCAAGTACTCGGCGGACGCCCGACAGAGAATGCTCTATCTCAGAAACAACATGGCCAAATACCAGATCCACATCGCCAGCTACTATATGCGGCGGGGCGCTTACCTGGCCGCGGCCAACCGTGCCAACAGAGTAGTCACCCAATTTCAACGCACCGACGCGATGAAAGCTGCCCTGGAGATCATGGTCGATGCCTATACTCGACTAGGCATGACCGAACTTGCAGAAGATGCTAAGCGGGTATTATCCGTCAATTTGGCGAATGGCAACCTGAACAAGCCAACCGAGAGCGAGCCAGAGAAGGCATCAGGCTCCGCCGAACCGCTCTGACCATTACTCTTATCGCCTAAGGATCAGATTGCGGCTTCATCCTCTTCACCGGTGCGGATACGAATGACCTGTTCAACCGGTGATACAAATATCTTTCCATCGCCGATCTTACCGGTCCGGGCAGCACCGGTAATCGCCTCGATACATGCGCCAACCTGATCACTGGCCACCACCAGCTCCAACTTCACCTTAGGCAGAAAATCGACCACATACTCTGCACCACGATAGAGTTCGGTATGCCCCTTTTGGCGTCCAAACCCCTTTACCTCAGTGGCGGTCATGCCGGTAATCCCCACCTCAGACAAGGCCTCACGAACATCCTCCAGTTTGAAAGGCTTAATGATTGCTTCGACTTTTTTCATTGTTTCTCCGTTACCAGCTGAGGAAATTCATTCTAATACAGTGATTGACACGCCGGGATTGTAACGCCCCCTTGAGTGGCTCGTCCATGCCTGAAACCTTTTCAACGGCCCGCCCGGGCCTCACCCCCCCAATTTTTCATAATAATGGCGTGATTTGCACCCATTTTCGTTTGCAACCGGGTTACACGATCACATATGGTTGATTTTATTGAAAAACAGTCATTCAAACAGCTGCAGTAGTTCAACGGTTTCGCTTCAACCAGGTGAGGGGATAGCGCCTGTCGCGCCCGTAGGCGCGCCGGGTGATCTTGATACCCGGTGGCGCTTGGCGCCGCTTGTACTCATTGCGATCCACCAGATTGATCACACGAAGCACTGTCGGCTCATCGAACCCTGCCGCAACGATCTCCGTAAGCGACTGATCTTGCTCAACATATCGCTCTAGAATCTCATCCAAAACCGCATATTCCGGGAGTGAATCGCTATCTTTCTGGTCTGGAGCCAACTCCGCGGACGGCGCCCTCTCCAATACCCGCAGGGGTATCACCTGGGAGAGGGAATTGCGGTAGCGGCATAAACGATAGACCAGGGTCTTGGGTACATCCTTGATCGGCGCAAAACCACCGGCCATGTCTCCATACAGGGTGGCGTAGCCCACAGACATCTCACTCTTATTGCCGGTAGTAAGCAGGATACGGCCTTTTTTGTTACTGATCGCCATGAGAATGATGCCGCGACAGCGTGCCTGAATATTCTCCTCGGTCACATCCACATCCATTCCGGCGAATTCATCCGCCAGCATCTCCAGAAAGGCGTTGAAGGCGGGCTCGATGGATATGGATCGATACTCCACCCCCAGCGACTCGGCTTCGGCAATAGCATCCTGGTTGCTCATCTCTGCGGTGTATCGAGACGGCATCATCACCACTTCCACCTGATCCGGGCCCAGGGCATCCGCGGCAATCGCCAATGTCAACGCGGAATCGACACCACCCGAAAGACCGATAATCGCCCCGTTGAAGCCGTTTTTCAGCACATAATCCCTCACCCCGGTGACCAGCGCTTGGTAGACCCGCTGCTCCTCCGGCATCAGGGGGGCGATGGATCTGCCCGGCCTGCCAGCCCCATTTTCAATGGCGAGATCGATAGCAACGGAGATCTCTGAGAAAAAATCGAGGCGTTCAATGATCTGGCCTTCCCCGTCCACCACGAAAGAACCGCCATCGAATACCAGCTCATCCTGCCCGCCAACCAGGTTCACATAGATGATAGGCAGGCTGTTCTCCCGGGCACGGCTCTGTACCAACTCTTCACGCTCCGGCGCCTTACCGATATGAAACGGGGAGGCATTGATATTCAGCAGCAGTTGCGCGCCGGCTGCACGACTCATGGCGGCGGGTTCCACCTCCCAAATGTCTTCACACACGGTCAGACCGATGCGTACACCTTGCAATTCGAAGGTCACCGCCTCCCTGCCGGGTGAAAAGTAACGTTTTTCATCGAATACACTGTAGTTGGGAAGTTTATGCTTTTCATATTCCGCCAGGATATCCCCGTCATACCACACCCCCGCCACATTATAGAGCTTGCCATCCCGACGCCGCGGGTATCCCACCACCAGGTGAATCCCTTGCACCCGTGAAAGGATATGTGCAACCGCCAGCTCCACCCGCTGGATAAAGTGATCCCGCAGTAAAAGGTCTTCCGGCGGGTAGCCAGTGATCGCCAATTCGGGGAACACAATGGCATCCGCCTTACCGACCTGAGACCTGGCCTCATCGATGATACGTTGCGCATTCCCCTCTATATCGCCGACAAGGAAATTCAGCTGGGCGAGAACTATTCTTAACTTCAAGGACATACTCCTGAACTGACACCTGGATAGAGACTATTTTCCACACTGCATTGCAGACGATTGCCGTGGATGTTGCAAGACCCAATAATCGCGATTGACTCCCATGCATACATAATAAAGAATCGACTGAATGGGACTCAGATATATTTTTTTGGCATTGGCATTGTGGGGAGTCTTCCTCATTGGCCGTCATTTCTGGCGCCAAAGCCGGCAAAAAGACAAACCATCACAACAGATCAAATCGGTGGATAGCGTCCAGTGCGCCTATTGCGGCCTCCATCTACCCCGAGATGAAGCGGTCAACGAAGACGGTAAGTATTACTGCAGCAAGACCCATCTTAAGGCTGCCAATGAAAGAAAGCCCTGATCATCATGCTGAATTGGTTCGAATCGTCTGAAGAGACCCTAACAGATACCAGCCAAATCAAGAATGGGGCTGAACATAGTCATTGGCGCTCCCTGAGCCTCTATCTCCTCTATCGGATCACCCTCTCCCTGACCTTGCTGTTTTTTTTCTACTCGGGGGCCGGGCCATCCTTTCTGGGATCGGCAGTACCCGAGCTGTTTATGGTTACCGGTTCGCTGTATATCGCATTGACCCTACTCTCCATTCTGTTTTTTCTCTGGCGTTCACCGAATCCAGAACAGCAAACCTACCTGGCCCTGTTCGTGGATATCCTCGCCATTCTCCTGCTGACCCATGCCAGTGGCGGTGTAGAGACAGGCATGGGTATGTTGATCGCTGTCTCCATCATTGCCGGTGCGCTGATTATCGATGGCCGAGCCGCGCTGCTGTTTGCCGCCCTGGCTGCCCTGGGAGTGATTACAGATCAGATATACATCTCCCTGAGTACCACCGTCATATCACCGCGTTTCGTGCAGGCGGGTTTTCTTGGTGCGGTTTTTTTTGCCACCGCACTGCTTACCCTGGTACTGAGCAGCCGGGTGCGGGCCAGTGAACAGTTGGCCCAGGAGCGGGCCAATGAGCTGAATCATCTGGCCAAAATCAATGCCTATGTCATTCAGCATATGCGCACCGGGGTATTGGTGGTCGACGCCTCAGGCATGCTGGTGATGATGAACGACCCCGCCTGGCATCTGCTGGGCATGCCCACCGTCTCAACCGGCGGCCAGTTGGTAAAGGCATCCCCGGAACTGGCCCATATGCTGAGGAAGCACCATGCGGGATCGAAACGTCGCTACTTCAACTTCCGCACCCAGCATCAGGGACCGGAACTACGGGCCCACTTCAATCCGCTTGGGGGCGAGGAAAAGGGAGATATGCTGATCTTTCTGGAAGATACCTCCCAAATCACCCATGAGGCACAACAGATGAAACTCGCTTCTCTGGGCAGGCTGACGGCCAGTATCGCCCATGAGATACGCAACCCGCTGGGCGCCATCAGCCATGCCAGTCAACTCTTCGACGAATCCCCGGATCTGAATCCGGCGGACCAGCGACTCACCGAGATCATCAAGACCAATACCGCACGGGTGAATCAGGTCATCGAGAATGTGCTGCAACTCTCACGCCGGGATCCTGGTACCCCTAAGAAGATCAAACTAAAATCCTGGTTGAAAAAGGTCGTCGATGACTTGGTAAAGCACCAGGGATTCCATAAGGACGACATCCTGCTGCAGATCGAACCATCGGACACCGGCGTCATCGCCGACCCGGAGCAGTTAAGGCAAATCCTTACCAATCTCTGTAACAATGCCAGAGAACATGGTGCCAAGGATGATCCGAAGGTACAGATCATCGGCGGCATTATTCAGGAATTTGATCATCCAGTCGTTGATGTAATAGACAATGGACCGGGCATTACACCCAAAGTGGCAAAACAGATATTTGAACCCTTTTTCACCACCCGTAACACGGGCACAGGGCTTGGCCTGTATATCGCCAAGGAGTTGAGCGAAACCAACCATATCCGCCTGGAGTATATTCCTGGGCCGACGGGGGGCAGCTGTTTTCGCCTCCATTTTGACCGCTGGAAGTCCGGGAGACGATCCAAATGACCCAACCGACAGCCTTGATCGTTGACGATGAGCCTGATATCTGTGAATTGTTGGAGATCACCCTGATTCGCATGGGGATAGATGCCCACTCCGTATTCGACCTGGCAAGCGCGCGAAAGATACTCACCGAACAGGCATTCGATCTCTGCCTGTCCGACATGCGGCTGCCGGACGGCAACGGCATCGACCTGGTGAGACATATCAACCAGACCTATCCCCAGCTCCCCGTGGCCATGATCACCGCCCATGGAAATATGGAGTCCGCCATCGAGGCCCTGAAGGCCGGGGCATTCGACTTCGTTTCCAAGCCCGTGGACCTGGAGATACTGCGCAAGCTGGTACAGCAGGCGATCAGTCTGGGCAAACAGGCATCGCAACCGGCGGCGTCTGAAAAATCACCCGGCGGCGAAGCATCCCCCATGTTGGGAAAATCACCGCCCATGACCCATGTCCGGGAAATCATCAACAAGCTGGCCCGCAGCCAGGCCCCGGTCTACATCAGTGGTGAATCGGGCACCGGCAAGGAGCTGGCGGCAAGACAGATTCACCAGCTGGGACCCCGCGCCGAGCACCCCTTCGTCGCCGTCAACTGCGGCGCCATTCCCCATGAACTCATGGAGAGCGAGCTCTTCGGACACAAGAAGGGGAGCTTCACCGGCGCCAGCAGCGATCACCAGGGGCTGTTTCTGAGTGCGGATGGGGGCACCCTGTTCCTGGATGAGATCGCCGATCTGCCCCTGCATATGCAGGTCAAGCTGTTGCGCGCGATCCAGGAGAAACAGATACGAGCCGTGGGCAGCCAGGAGGAGGTCCCCCTGGATGTGCGCATCATCAGCGCCACCCACAAGGACCTGGCGGCGCTGGTGGAAAGCGGCGAATTCAGACAGGACCTCTTCTACCGCATCAACGTCATCGAGCTGCCCCTGCCGCCATTGCGGGAGAGAAGTGAAGACATTCCACTACTGGCCCAGCACTTTCTCACCCGCATGGCCCGGGAGTCCGGCGGTAAAAAGTCGAAGCTAACCTCGTCCGCCTTGAAGAAACTCAAGGCCTACGGCTTCCCGGGCAATATCCGCGAGCTGGAGAATATTCTCGAACGCTCTGTCACCCTGCTTGAGGGATCGGAACTGCACGCCGATGATCTCCATCTCCCCGAGAGCCAGCAGGCAAAGGTTACTCAAAGCAACGCATCTTCCGATCGGCCCTTGGGGGATAAGATGGAACAGGTGGAACGGGATGCGATTGTAAAAGCCCTTGAAGAGACCCGCTGGAACCGCACAGCGGCGGCAAAAAAGCTCGGCATGACCCTCCGTTCGCTGCGTTACAGACTGGAAAAGTTCGGTATCGAATAGGAGCGGTATTGATCCTCTATCCCATTGTGCGCGTAACAAAGTTTTACGTTCTGCTCAGGCGACTCCATCACACTTAACCATCGGCATAGCCTCATTTGCGTGAGCTACGTCACAAATAGAGAGGCGCGACCAAAGCTTAAAGTGACGAAGTTTGTCACTTTTTGACAATAACCCCCCGGCACCCCCCGGCCCGATCCGACTTGCCATTCCTAAAAGAAAAGCGATAGACAGGCACTGACAAAGGATTGAAGCAAACAGAAGAGCGGCAGATCGATAGGTCAGGTAAGAATTGATCTTTGCTCATATCACTCACCCAAAACAGCATGCTATACCAATGATTTAAAAGGTGTTTTATTAATTTCACCACCCTCCTTCAGTCACCTTTAAACTGCGCTGAAACGGCACTCATCCACGACAAACCAGGCTAGCACCAGAGACTGCTGTACGCCCCCATTCACAAAGTTGGCATCATGCTTGCGTGATGAAAGACAACCCGGATCCGTATTTCCTAAAGATGTCGGAAACACGGCCGAAAGACCCAAGTACAACCGACGGAAATTTTTTGCGCTGATCCAATCAGCAACTAATCAGGAGTATTCAACAATGCGTAAACAGTCTGGTTTCACCCTTATCGAACTCATGATCGTGGTCGCCATCATCGGCATCCTGGCCGCCATCGTAATTCCTCAGTATCGTGATTATACCTCCCGTACCAAGTGGGCAGGTAACGTGGCTGCCGTCCATGCAGTACAGGTAGCCATTGCCGAGTGCGCCAACGACATGAGGTGGGATGGAACTGCTGGCGATGCAGCAGAATGTCAAACAGCGCCGGCGTTGGTAGCTGCTGGCTATTTACCACCCACTTTTGATCTCGCTAATTTAGAAACAGATCACATGAATGGGGCCCCTGCAGTAGCAGGTGGTGTGATTACACTTACTGGTAGCCCGGATGTTGGGGATTGCGTTGTTACAATGACACCTGTACCCGGCACCGAAGCGGTACTTTGGAACATTAGAGCGGCTGTGACTGCGGATTGCTACAAAGCAAGCACCGGTTTCGAAGCTCCGTAGTAAAGATCAAATTCGTAAAGTTACATAGATTTTGATCCATACATGAGGAGCCACCGAAAGGTGGCTCCTCATGTTTTTTGGCATATAAGAAAACTGCGGGCATTCCTTCCAGTCCTGAAACTTGCTTATGCTATTTCAAGCTATTTTACACTCCAGCTACGTTCCTTCCTTCCCAACTCCCATTAAAATGAACGGCATAGTAGACCCAGGCCATTTAGTCAGAGACAAGAATAGAGACCCCAGCGAGCACTTGGCAATTGGAAGAAAGAAGCACAATCCCAAAGGCTTTTTGTGCCAATCCAAGTAATAGTTGTTTGGCACACCACTTGCACAATCTTTCTATATCAAGCTGAATCCGAATTCCTTAAAGAATATCAGGAATGAGGCCGACACAAACTAAGTACAGAGTACAAAACTTAATTGGTGACTTAGTTCAGTAAACATCAGGAGCTTTAAAATGCGTAAGCAGCCGGGCTTTACACTAATTGAACTTATGATCGTTGTTGCAATCATTGGTATACTGGCCGCTATCATCATGCCAATGCAAAAGGATTATGTCACTCGTAGCCGGTGGTCGCTCAATGTTTCTGCAGTGCGTCCTGTACAGGTAGCAATAGGTGAATGTGCCAGCGTCAACCGAACGTTAGAGGCACCCGATTGTCAAAATGTCGAATCGTTGAAGCTCGGTGGCTTTTTGCCCGCCGTCTTTGATATTGACAATACGCAAACCCAATATATGCTCAATCCTCCAACCGTCGCTGACCATACCATTACAATAGCGGGTACCAGCCAGGTTGGCGGTTGTTCCATCTTGATAGAGCCCAGTGATAACATCCAAGGATTACTATGGACTATAACCTCCTCAGGTGATGAATGTGGCAGATCGAATACCGGTTTTGACAACTAAAAGCATTTAACACTACCGCGCTAACAGGGTATAAACGGGTAGTCTGGTTACGAATAGCCATTTACCAGATACCACCCAACGGCAAACACAGAGTCAATTTCAAGGATCCTAATAATATGAGATAACTTGACTCTATAGGTATTCCCATTCCCTATATTGTCAGTTGTCAACTAGCAAATTACTTGGCCCGACAGGCACAACGTTCTCCCTGGCAACAAAATCAAGCAACGTCAGCTGTATGTAGTGCAACCCATGACATTGATTCTATGCCCATTCACAGCTATATTATACTGCTATCAATAACTTGGTGTACTGTAGGTTGTCACTCGATTTCACGAAGTGTGCATCAAATTCATATGTTTTTTTACGGATTTTGATATTGGTGTTCCGGCACGATTTTCAAAATCATCTCAATTATCCAATACACCTGCCGACATATCGGGAGATATTGATAGGCAATAAATCTTTAGTATGGCCACAACGAACCCCAAAGTTAATCTAAGCGGTCTCGCACGCTGCCTCATCCAGGATAGGCTGATAAGCGAAGAGCAGGCTGAATCAGCCTTCTCGGAGGCATTAAAGAAAAAGATGCCGTTCGTCACCTATCTAGTTGAGAACGGTATTTTAGCTAGCATAGACATCGCGATATCTGCATCACGAGGGTTTGGTGTACCTATTTTTGATTTGGATGTGATCGATCCTGGGGTTATTCCTACTGATGCGGTGGGAGAAAAACTGGTTCGCGCCCACCATGCCCTGCCGATCTTCAGACGGGGCAACCGACTATTTCTTGCAGTCTCCGATCCCACCAATCACCAGGGCCTGGATGAGATACGCTTCAATACCGGTCTCGCCTCCGAGGCGATCCTGGTGGAGGAGAACAAGCTCACCCGCACCATCAACAAGGTCATGGAGGCCCAGGAAACCAGCATGGACGACCTGCTGGATGCGGATCTGGACAACCTGGATATCAGTGGCGGTGATGAAGAGCTTGAAAGCGACGAGTCCAAGCTGGACGTGGACGAGGCGCCGGTCGTACGCTATATCAACAAGTTACTGCTGGATGCGATAAAACAGGGGGTCTCGGATATCCACTTCGAACCCTATGAATACACCTATCGGGTGCGCTACCGCCAGGACGGCATGCTTCGGGAGGTGGCGACGCCCCCCTCCAACCTGGCCAGCCGTCTCTCCAGTCGTATCAAGGTCATGTCGCGAATGAATATTGCAGAGAAACGGGTGCCTCAGGACGGACGCATCAAGATGCAGCTCTCCAAGTCCCGGGCCATCGATTTCCGTGTCAATACCTGCCCCACCCTGTATGGAGAAAAGATCGTCCTGCGTATCCTCGATCCTACCAGTGCCCAGCTGGGTATCGAGGCCCTCGGATTCGAGCAGGAGCAGCAAACCCTGTTCCTGGATGCCATCAACAAACCCTATGGGATGATCCTGGTCACCGGACCAACCGGCAGTGGTAAGACGGTGAGCCTCTACACTGCGTTGAACCTGCTCAACAAACCGGAGGTCAACATCTCCACCGCCGAAGATCCCGTGGAGATACAGGTCCCAGGCATCAACCAGGTCAATACCAACGTCAAGACCGGCCTGACGTTCGCCGAGGCCCTGCGGGCCTTCCTGCGTCAGGACCCGGATATCGTCATGGTGGGTGAGATTCGTGACCTGGAAACGGCTGAAATCGCCGTCAAGGCGGCCCAGACAGGCCACCTGGTGCTCTCCACCCTGCACACCAACGATGCACCCCAGACCCTGACGCGCATGGCCAACATGGGCGTACCCCCTTTCAACATCGCCTCGTCGGTACTCCTGATCATGGCCCAGCGTCTTGCAAGGCGCCTCTGCGAACACTGCAAGGCACCCGAGGATCTCCCCAAGGAGGCCCTGATCGAGGAGGGCTTCACGGAAGCTGACATTAAAACCGATTTCACCATCTACAAACCCGTAGGATGTGACTTGTGTACCGGCGGGTACAAGGGACGTGTTGGTATATTTCAAGTGATGCCTGTCTCTGAAACCATGGGCAAGCTCATTATGGAGGGTGGCACGTCGATACAACTTGAAGATCAGGCTAATAAGGAGGGGGTCGATAACCTCCGCCGGTCCGGACTGCGCAAGGTCATGCAGGGGATCACCAGCCTCCAAGAACTCAACCGGGTAACCAAGGACTAGCCCATGGCACCACCGAGAAAGAAAGCAAAGGTCAAATCCCATCTCTACAAGTGGGAGGGTACGGACAAGAAGGGTGCCCGCCTGAGTGGCGAGAGCCGTGGCACCGATGTCAATATGGTCAAGGCCGATCTGCGGCGCCAGGGTGTCACCCCCCTCAAGGTAAGGAAAAAACCTACCAATATAGTCCTGACAAAACAGAAGATAACCAGCGCTGATATAACTGTCTTCAGCCGCCAGTTGGCCACCATGATGGCGGCAGGCGTACCTATGGTACAGGCCTTCGACATTGTCGGGCGGGGGCACGAAAACCCCTCGATGCAGGAGCTCATCCTCACCATCAAGGCCGATGTGGAGGGAGGTACCGCCCTGGCAGACGCCTTGAAGAAACACCCGCTCCATTTCGAGGATCTCTTTGTCAACTTGGTTCGAGCCGGTGAACATGCGGGTGTATTAGAAGGACTTTTACATAAAATCGCCACATATAAAGAGAAAACGGAATCGATCAAAGGCAAAATCAAGAAGGCTATGTTCTACCCGGCTTCCATCATTATTGCGGCCATCCTGGTGACAACCATTCTTTTGATCTTTGTCATTCCCCAATTCGAATCGCTTTTCTCGAGTTTCGGTGCTGATCTACCGGCCATGACCCGCTTTGTGGTCAACCTATCTGAAGTCGTACGCACCTGGTGGTGGGCAATGCTTGGGGGATTAATAGTTACAATCTATGTATTCACGTATATATGGAAACGATCTCGAAAATTCAGGCACAACATCGATCGTTTTCTACTTAAAGTACCCGTTATCGGTATGATCCTGGATAAGTCAGCCATTGCCCGATTCTCCCGCACTTTATCAACTATGTCCGCTGCTGGCGTGCCATTGGTGGAAGCCCTTGATTCCGTTGCCGGCGCCACCGGCAATGTTGTCTATAGTGATGCGGTCCTGCGAATGCGTGAGGATGTCGCCACCGGCCAGTCGCTGCAGCTTGCCATGAAACAGCGTAATCTCTTCCCCAACATGGTTATTCAGATGGTTGCCATCGGCGAAGAATCGGGGGCTTTGGACGACATGCTGAACAAGGTTGCGGATTTCTATGAGGAGCAAGTGGATAACGCGGTAGATGCCATGAGCAGCCTCATGGAGCCCATTATCATGGTTATCCTGGGTGTCCTGATAGGCGGTTTGGTGGTTGCAATGTATCTACCTATATTCAAGATGGCTGCCGTTGTCTAACTACACATGTAGTAAAGAGATCAATCAATAATAAGCTCAACCAATGGTAGTATTCGAATTCCTGCAGCAGAACCATTGGGCGTTCCTGCTTACTGTCATCCTGATCGGTTTGGTGGTGGGCAGCTTTCTCAATGTGGTGATCCACCGCCTGCCGAAGATGATGGAGCAGCAGTGGCGCAGGGATTGCCAGGAGCTGGAAGGCAACCTCAGTGAACAGGAGACCGCGCCCTACAACCTGAACCGGCCGGCATCCCACTGTCCGAAGTGCGGTCATAAGATACGCCCCTGGGAGAATATCCCCATTATCAGCTGGCTGGTGCTGAAAGGCCGCTGCTCCGAGTGCAATGCCTCGATCAGCCCCAGATACCCGATTATTGAAGCCGTTACCGCAATCCTCTCCCTGGTGGTGGCACTCCATTTCGGATTTACCTGGACCACCCTGGCGGCGCTGCTGCTGACCTGGGCCTTGATCGCCCTCAGCGTGATCGATTTCGACGTCCAGCTGCTCCCCGACAATATCACCCTTCCCTTTCTTTGGTTGGGACTGCTATTGAGTCTTGGGGGCGTGTTTACCGATCCCGGCACTGCCATCATCGGCGCCGCCGCCGGCTACCTCTCCCTGTGGAGTGTCTACCAGCTCTTCAAACGACTCACCGGCAAGGAGGGCATGGGGTATGGGGATTTCAAACTCCTGGCCCTGCTCGGGGCCTGGCTTGGTTGGCACTACCTGCCGCAGATCATTCTACTCTCCGCCCTGGTGGGTGCCGTTGTCGGTATCCTGTTGATCGTGGTGCGCGGGCGGGACCGCAACATCCCCATCCCCTTCGGCCCCTATCTGGCAGCCGCCGGTTGGATCAGCCTGATGTGGGGAGAACAGATCAACAACGCCTATCTCCGCTGGGCCGGTATGTACTGATGTTGGTGATCGCCCTTACGGGGGGGATCGGCTGTGGCAAGAGCGCGGTCTCATCCCACCTGGAATCCCTGGGTGTCCCGGTGATCGATGCCGATCTGCTCGCCCATCAGTTGGTCAAACCCGGCTCACCCGCACTGTCGGAGATTCAAGCCACCTTTGGCGATGAACTGATTGGTGCCGACGGGGCATTGGACCGCTCAGCCTTACGCGGGATTGTGTTCGACGATCCACAGCAGCGTAAACGCCTGGAAGGGATCCTGCATCCCCGCATCAGGGAGGCGATGGAGACCTGGCTTGCCCAACAGTCGGCGCCCTATGCGGTGCTGGTCATTCCGTTACTCTTTGAGACCGCTCAGATGTCCCTTGCCGACAGGATACTGGTTGTGGATTGCGACGAATCGTTGCAGATCGAACGGGTACTGCAGCGGGATCAGATCTCCAGGGAACAGATCCAACAGATCATGGCCAGCCAGGTCGACCGCCAGACCCGGCTGAAAGGCGCGGATGACGTTATCGAAAACAACGGTAGCCTGGAAGCGTTGATCGAGGCCACCGAGCGATTACACAATGAATACCTGACGATGGCCGGAAGTACACAGTCCGCAAACGAACGCGAATAAACGCAAATAAGATAATTGAAGGGCGGGTCTGCCCCAGTCACCGTAACTGTTTAACAGTGCGGCAAACTAGCTCATAACTATTTCTAGCGCCAACGCAGGAATCCGGGAATGATCACCACAATATTTGCGTTCATTCGCGTTTATTTTTAGCTGTTCTATGCGTTCCCACGCAGGAGCATGGGAACGAGTAAAGCAGGCAGAACGGAGGTGGCTGGCGCAGCTCTTTCGTAGCAGCGGCATGGATGCCGCGATAGCCCCGTCAGCATACGGACGTGCTGTTGGGGCGGCGGAGAAAGAGCTGCGCCAGCCACCGCAACTGTTTAACAGTGCGGCAAACTAGCTCATAACTATTTCTAGCGCCAACGCAGGAATCCGGGAATGATCACCACAGCATTTGCGTTCATTCGCGTTCATTTGCGGACTATCTTCTTCAGGCCGCGCTCACCTGCTTGCGCTTGCTGAAGGTCAAGCCCTCGTCGTTGCTGTCGACCTGGATGCTATCCCCGGGTCCGAAGCGGCCCGCCAGGATCTCCTGGGCCAGGGGGTTCTCCAGCTGCTGGCGGATCGCCCGTTTCAGGGGCCGCGCCCCATACACCGGATCGAAGCCCGCCTCGCCGAGGCGATCCAGGGCCGTATCGGTGATCACCAGCCCCATATCGTGCTCCGAGAGGCGCTGATGCAGATACTCGATCTGGATCCTGGCAATGGCACGGATCTGTTCGCTGGCCAGGGGGTGGAAGACCACGATCTCATCCAGCCGGTTGATAAACTCGGGACGGAAGTTCTGCCGCACCGTCTCCATCACCGCCGCCTTCATCTCCTGATAGCGCTCCTCACCGGTCATCTCCTGGATCACCTGGGATCCCAGATTGGAGGTCATCACGATCACCGTGTTGCGGAAGTCCACGGTGCGCCCCTGACCGTCGGTGAGACGTCCGTCATCCAGCACTTGCAGCAGCACATTGAAGACATCCGGGTGGGCCTTCTCCACCTCATCCAACAGCACCACCGAATAGGGACGGCGGCGTATCGCCTCGGTCAGATAACCACCCTCTTCATAGCCAACATAGCCCGGGGGTGCGCCGATCAACCGCGCCACCGAATGCTTCTCCATGAACTCCGACATATCGATGCGCACCATCGCCTCCTCGGTATCGAAGAGGAACTCCGCCAACGCCTTGCATAGCTCGGTCTTACCCACACCGGTGGGACCGAGAAAAAGAAACGAGCCGTTGGGCTGATTGGGATCGGATAGCCCGGCCCGGGAGCGGCGGATCGCATCACTGACGGCGCGCACTCCCTCCTCCTGGCCGATCACCCGTTTGCCCAGCTCCTCTTCCATCCTAAGCAGCTTGTCCCGCTCACCCTCGAGCATCTTGGAGACGGGTATGCCGGTCCACTTCGAGACCACATCGGCGATCTCCTCTTCCGAGACCTTGTTACGCAGCAGCTTCATCTCCTGCATCTCGGCCTGGGTGGCCATGTCCAACTGTCGCTCCAGCTCAGGGATGCGGCCATACTGCAACTCAGACATGCGCGCCAGATCACCGGCCCGGCGGGCCGTCTCGAGTTCCTGCCTGGCCTCTTCCAGGGACTCCTTGATGTGGGTGGTACCCTGCAGTGCCGCCTTTTCCGATTTCCAGATCTCTTCCAGATCGGAGAACTCCCTCTCCAGGCGATCGATATGGGCCTCGAGTTCAGCCAGACGCTTCTTGGAGGCCTCGTCGGACTCCTTGTTGAGGGCCTCGCGCTCTATCTTGAGCTGAATCAGGCGCCGTTCCAGCCGGTCCATCTCCTCCGGCTTGGAGTCGATCTCCATGCGGATCTGAGAGGCCGCCTCATCCACCAGGTCGATGGCCTTGTCCGGCAGTTGCCGGTCGCTGATATAACGATGGGAGAGGGTTGCCGCCGCCACGATGGCAGGGTCGGTGACATCCACCCCGTGGTGGACCTCATAGCGCTCCTTGAGGCCGCGCAGGATGGCGATAGTGTCTTCCACGCTGGGCTCTTCCACCAATACCTTCTGGAAGCGGCGCTCCAGGGCGGCGTCCTTCTCCAGATATTTGCGATATTCATCCAGGGTGGTAGCCCCGACACAATGGAGTTCACCCCTCGCCAAGGCCGGTTTCAGCATATTCCCCGCATCCATGGAACCCTCCGCCTTGCCGGCGCCGACCATGGTATGCAGCTCATCGATGAACAGAATGATCTGCCCCTCCTGCTTGGCCAGATCGTTGAGCACCGCCTTCAGACGCTCCTCGAACTCACCGCGAAACTTGGCCCCGGCGATCAACGCCCCCATGTCGAGGGAGAGCAGGCGTTTACTCTTCAGACCCTCAGGCACCTCGCCATTGATAATGCGTTGCGCCAATCCCTCCACGATCGCCGTCTTACCCACACCGGGTTCGCCGATCAGTACAGGATTGTTCTTGGTGCGGCGCTGCAGTACCTGAATGGTGCGCCGAATCTCATCATCACGCCCGATCACAGGGTCCAATTTGCCCTGCTCCGCCCGCTCGGTGAGATCGATGGTGTACTTCTCCAACGCCTGGCGCTGGTCCTCCGCGTTGGGATCATCCACGCTCTGTCCGCCACGCAGCTTTTCGATGCTCTGCTCCAGGGCCTCCCGGGATCCGCCGGCGTTGCGCAACACCTCGCCCAGTTCACCCTTGTCCTCCACTGCCGCGAGTACGAACAGTTCACTGGAGATATATTGGTCCTTGCGCTGTTGCGCCAGTTTGTCGGTCTGGTTCAGCAGCCGTCCCAGATCATTGGAAATATGCAGATCACCCGCTGCACCCTGGACGCTGGGCAGCCGTTCCATGGCGGCGCTGAGACTGGTTCGCAACTGGTTGACGTTGACGTCGGACTGGGTGAGCAGATGGCGGATCGTGCCCCCATCCTGATCCAGCAGGGCGATCATCAAATGCACCGGCTCGATGAACTGGTGATCACGCCCCACGGCCAGGCTCTGGGCATCCGCCAGGGCCATCTGGAATTTACTGGTCAAACGGTCCATTCGCATGGGAAATACTCCGAAAAACTCGATTAATACCCTTCAAATGGGGGAGAAATACCTCTATTTCAACCTGAATAGGGCGATTATGAAGAGGATAGTCCGCAAATGAACGCTAATGAACGCAAATAAAGAAATATTATGCCCTCGTTTCCATGCTTCCTCATGGAAACGTAGACAGTAAGGAATCAACAGGACTGCTATTGGTTCCCACAGAGGACCATAGGTACTAGAAGAACTTGGTTAGTACCCCTCAAATAGCAGGAGAAATCCCTATTTTTTAGCCTACATGGGACGTTTGGAAAGAGAATAGTCCACAAATGAGCCCGTATGAATGTAAATGTGATTTCCTCATACCAGATATTTGGCATGAATTAGAAGGAGTCACGGTGGTTGGCGCAGCTCTTTCTCCGCCGCCCCAACAGCACGTCCTCGTGTTGGAGGGGCCATCCCGGCATCCATGCCGCTGCTACGAAAGAGCAACGCCAACCACCTCCGTTGATCCGGTTTGATTCGATAATTGGATAGTGTGGTTTAGCACACCCTAGGTGTTTGATTTGAAAAAGCCACCCGAACCCAAGTTTACAAAAATGTACTTCGCGTAAATTTGCGTTCATTCGCGTTCATTTGCGGACTTATTAATCTTCCTTCTGCGAAGCCATCGCCTCGACCTTCCCCATCACCATCGCTTCCAGGGCCTGTTTGAAGTCGATGACACGCTGGCGCAGCTCGGGCTGGGCGGTGCCGAGGATCTGTGCCGCCAGAATACCCGCATTGCGGGCGCCATTGATGGCGACGGTGGCCACCGGCACACCCGGCGGCATCTGTACGATGGAGAGCAGTGAATCCTCACCACTCAGGGTAGCGGTCTTCACCGGTACGCCGACTACCGGTAAGGGCGACAGCGAAGCGACCATTCCGGGCAGATGAGCAGCCCCGCCGGCACCGGCAATGATCACCTGAAGCCCCCGCTCCGCCGCCTGTTGGGCATAGTCATAGAGCCGGTTGGGTGTGCGATGGGCGGAAACGATGGTCATCTCGTAGGGGACCTGCAGCTCCTGCAGCACCTTGGCCGCCTCCTGCATGACGGGAAGATCAGAATCGCTTCCCATGATGATGCCTACAACGGGTTGGTTCATGGATGCTGTTCTCCGGTTATTTTAATCAGATCACGTACCTGTTCTGCCTTTCGTCTGGCCACATCGAGATCTTGATCGAGCACTGTGACATGTCCCATCTTGCGGTAGGGGGTCACTTCCGCCTTGCCATAGAGATGCAGACAGACCCCGTCTATGGCCAGGGCAGCCCCCATACCCTCGATGACCGGCCTACCACGAGCAGCGGAATCTCCGAGCAGATTGATCATCGCCGCTGGGGATAAAAGATCGGTGGCACCCAGTGGCAATCCCAGTATGGCCCGCAGATGCTGTTCAAACTGATCGGTGATACAGGCCTCGATGGTGTGGTGGCCCGAGTTATGGGTACGTGGCGCAATCTCATTCACCAACAGCTGATCATCCTGGGTGAGAAACATCTCCACGCCAAATACACCCACACCCTGCAAAGCATCAATGGTGCGCATTGCCAGGGCCTCTGCCGCCGCGGCAATCTCCCCGCTCACTGCAGCAGGACAGAGCAGCAGATCGAGGACATTCTCCCCAGGGCGGAAACACATCTCCACCGTTGGATAGGCCAGGCACTGTCCATCCTGATTACGGGCGACCATAACCGCCAACTCTTTCTTGGCATCCACGAATCGCTCCAGCAATGAAGCCACCGGAAGATGATTGGCAAAATCCTCTGCACCCGGCATGACCGACACACCACGCCCGTCATAGCCACCGCGACGTGCCTTTTGAACCAGAGGAAAGCCAAAGGATTCAAAGGCCTGCAGCGTAGGTTCCTGCATCTCTACAAATTCCGCCGTAGGGATACCGTGCTCTTGCAGAAACTGTTTTTGGGTCAGCTTATCCTGCAACACCGAGAGCAGGGCTGGGGCCGGATGGATACTATGCCCCTCACTTTGCAGCTGCACCAGGGTCTCGGTATCGATATTCTCCAACTCGAAGGTCACCACATCACAAGATTCCGCCAACTCGCGCAATTTCGCCGGATCGTGATATCCCCCTATTATCTGATGCCCGGCGACCTGACCGGCGGGTGAACCGGGATAGGGGTCGAGGACCACGCAGGTACAGCCCAGGCGTTTTGCCGCCTTGACCATCATACGCCCTAACTGGCCGCCGCCAATGAGGCCGATTCTTGCTACCGGAAATGGGAAACTATCCTTCATCACTTTGCATATAAAAAGGGTTGATTATTCGCCAAGGGGGGAGAGTATACCCGGCAAACAGCAGGAATACCTCAATCTGAGTAAAATTCGAGGGGACTCATGGGCCTATCGGCCTCAAGAGGAGGAGATTTCCCGGTTGATCCTCCCCGTTATATCGGCAAAATCGAGCAATCCATCCTCGTCCAAGACCTCCACCCGGCCGCCGTCGACACGAATCAGCCCCTGATTGGTGAAATTGTGCAGGATGCGGGAGAAGGTCTCCGGGGTCACAGAAAGCCTGGAGGCGATCACCCCCTTCGGTGCCTGTAGCTCAAAACCGATGCCATCATCCGCGCCGGCCTGCCATCTCTTCCACAAGAAACTGGCAACACGACAACTGGCACTCTGCAGGGTCAACTCATCGATCTCTCGAATCAGACTTTTGAGCCGATGGCTCATATCCCCCATCAGCCGAAAACAGGTGTCAATGGATCCCCGCAGGATTTGCAGAAATTGGGCGGCTTCGAAGCTCAACAGATAGGTATCGCCAATGGCAACCGCATTCACCGGATACTCCGGGTGTTCACCAAACATCAACGCTTCAGCGAAGGTCTGGCCCGGTGTAATGATCTCGATCACCTTCTCCTGTCCCTGCATGGAGAGTCGGGTCAGTTTTATCTGCCCCTGGATGACGAGAAAAAAATGGGTGGCGGGATCGCCGGATTGAAAAAAGAGCTGACCGTCCCTAAGCCTGAGCTCATGGGCCATCTTCTCAACCTGTTGAAACTGGCTATCGTCCAAGTGGGCAAAGAGATAGCAGCGCTTGAGATCAAAATACACCATTCATCTCCGCAAGATTAATCCTTTTGCGGGCACCAAGTCGGGTACCCCAGGGCCAGCCAACTGTTTGTAATAAGCAATGAAAAGATGCAGTCATTGTTTATCAATCGGTATCTTTCCAAATTCGATAGTAATAGGTTCCCTGGCTTCGGTCCGTCAACAGCCAACGACCATTATCAAACTTGAATCTGGGTTCCTCGAATACCTGGCAGGTCAACCCGCTATGCAACTGCAGGAGATTTTCATCTCCGGTGACCCTGTGAAACCAGGTCACCATTTCTGCACAATCATGGTAGACGTAATCTGACAAATTGCGAGGTCGCAGGGTGGTCAGTCTGGGTATTATTTTCAACCAGGCATCGAATCCGCGAACCATGGTACCCCCTTCCGCAAGGATATCCACCTCTGTTAGCGGATTCTCGAAACCATCCTCGAAAATCAACTCCGGATCAGTAGCAGTCGGGTCGCCTCCGCTACATCCTGCAAGCAACAGCAAGAGAAAAAGTGCTCGCATCAGGCTCAGTCAAGCTGAGTGAGATCCCTGACCGCCCCACGGGCAGCCGATGTGGTCAATGCGGCATAGGCCTTCAAGGCCTGAGATACGACCCTCTCTCTGCCGATCGGGTGCCAGGCCCCATTGCCCCTTGCATCCATTGCCTGGCGCCGCTGTTGCAGGATCTCATCCGCAATGGCGACCTGTATGGTTCGCCCGGGGATATCGATCTCTATGGTGTCTCCCTCCTCCACCAAACCGATAGCCCCGCCCTCCGCCGCTTCGGGGGAACAGTGACCGATGGAGAGTCCTGAGGTACCGCCGGAAAAACGCCCGTCAGTGACCAATGCGCACGCCTTACCCAGCCCCTTCGACTTGAGATAACTGGTGGGGTAGAGCATCTCCTGCATGCCCGGTCCCCCTTTCGGCCCCTCATAGCGAATGATCAGCACATCACCCGCTTGGATCTTATCAGTCAGAATCGCCTCCACCGCACTGTCCTGACTCTCGAAGATGCGTGCCGGGCCGGTAAATTTCAGGATCGACTCATCCACCCCCGCCGTCTTCACGATACACCCCTGTTCAGCCAGGTTGCCATACAGCACGGCCAAGCCCCCGTCCCGGGAGTAGGCATGTTCCAGATCCCGGATGCAGCCCTGCGCTCTATCCAGATCCAGGTCCGGCCAGCGGGATGCCTGGCTGAAGGCCACTTGAGTGGGTACCCCGCCAGGGGCAGCCAGATAGCGGTTCCGCGCCTCCTCCTCACTGCTGCGCACGATATCCCAGTGATCGATAGCGTCACCGATAGTCGCCGCATAGACGGTCGGCACATGGCGATGTATCAGCCCGGCCCGGTCGAGCTCACCCAGGATACCGATTACCCCGCCTGCCCGATGCACATCCTCCATATGGTACTGTTGTGTAGCCGGGGCGACCTTGCACAGGTTCGGCACCTTGCGGCTCAAACGGTCGATATCGACCATGGAGAAATCGACCTCCCCTTCATGGGCGGCGGCAAGCAGATGGAGTACGGTATTGGTGGAGCCGCCCATGGCGATGTCCAGACTCATGGCATTTTCAAAGGCCTCGAAGGTCGCCACACTGCGCGGCAGGACACTGGCGTCATCCTGCTCATACCAACGTTGCGCCAGTTCGACGACACGACGCCCCGCCTCGCGAAAGAGCTGTTCCCGGTCCGCATGAGTAGCCAACAACGAACCGTTGCCCGGCAGGGAGAGACCCAGGGCCTCGGTCAGGCAGTTCATGGAGTTGGCGGTGAACATGCCTGAACATGAACCACAGGTGGGACAGGCGGAACGCTCAATCTGTGCTACGTCTTCATCGCTCTCATTCGGATCGGCCGCCGACACCATGGCGTCTACAAGATCCAGATGAAGCTCTTTGCCGCGCAACTGCACCTTCCCCGCTTCCATCGGCCCACCGGAGACAAACAGGGTCGGGATATTCAGACGCAATGCAGCCATCAGCATGCCGGGGGTTATCTTGTCGCAATTGGAGATGCAGACCAGGGCGTCGGCACAATGGGCGTTGACCATGTACTCCACAGAATCGGCGATGATGTCCCGGGATGGCAGGGAGTAGAGCATGCCCCCGTGCCCCATGGCGATACCGTCATCCACGGCAATGGTGTTGAACTCCTTTGCCACCCCGCCGGCCGCTTCGATCTCCCTGGCAACCAGTTGACCCAGGTCTTTCAGATGGACATGACCCGGTACGAACTGGGTAAACGAGTTGGCGATTGCAATAATCGGCTTTTCAAAGTCGCCGTCCTTCATGCCTGTGGCCCGCCACAGGGCGCGGGCGCCAGCCATATTGCGCCCATGGGTGGTCGTACGGGAACGGTATTGCGGCATCACTCACTCCGGGTAATTGTCGAAAACTTCCATTATGCACGCTTTTCCTTCGCGCAAACAAACGCCCTCTGCACGGTTAAGCCGGATTTTCATCCCCGCCCCACGGTGAGCCGCCTCAGGCGGCAGGGTTCTCCTCGCATGGCAGGTTTAAGGTAAAGACAGCACCGGTTTTCCCGACATTTGCGGCCGTTACCGAACCATGATGCTTCTCCGCCACCACCTTGACGAAACTCAGACCCAAGCCAACACCCTTTTTGCGCATCATTTGATTCGAATCAGCCTGCATGAAGGGCATGAATATGTCATTCAACTGGTGTTCCGGGATACCCGGTCCCTGATCCTCGATTTCACATATGAGCCTGGAATGCTTGATCGAGAGGGTCATCGTGACCTGCCCCTCAGGCGGAGAGAATTTGACGGCATTTTCCAGCAGGTTGACCAAAGCCCGTTCCAGCAATCCCAAGTCTCCCCGCAACCATATTTCATCCTCATTGAACCGGCGCAAAAGCGTTACCTGTTTGGCCTTGGCCTGGACATAGACCTCATCCGCGGCATTATGCGCCACCTCGACGAAATTGGTATCGGTGAACGAAGCGGTCTCTGCAACCTCGGCCCGCGCCAAGCGCAAAAAATTATCCGCCAGCTTGAGGGATCGACGGGCCAATGGCTGTATCTGTTCGGCCATCTCTGCTGCACTCCCTTCCAACAGCTGTTTCGACTGGGTCAACGAGAGTAAAGAGGTGATGGGAGAGCGTATATCGTGGGAAAGGAAATTCAACATCTTGGCCCGTGTCCGTTCAGATCGCTTCAGAGTCCCGATGTAGGAAAGATTGATGATCATACCGGGGAACTCCGCATCCACTTCCTGCAAACTCTTTAATTGCACGAACAGTTCTGTATCCGGATTACGCACTGCCTCAAAGCGAACCGGCTCCTTGTGTAATAAAACCTTGGTGAACACTTCCTGCCATGTCTCAGCACCTTGAATCTCCAAGATGTTCAGCAGGTGATAGGCGTCCTCACCTAACAGCTCATGGTCTGATGGATGACCCAGATAGAAAGAGGCGCGAGGATTGGCCATCACCACCTGCCCCAGACCATTGATGACCATCAGTCCATCATCCATCTGTCCCACCGCGTTACTGATCAGATGGCGGAAACGCTGCAGGCGGGCGTTGGTCTCCTGCATCTGGTGCATGCGCAATTCCACTCGCTCCAGCATGCCATCCTGATTGGTTTCAGGCTCAAGGGAAAACTGCAGCGCGAACTCATCCACCAGTTTCATCGAGCGACCCACAGGCACTTCGGTTCTCGGCCAAACCAAACCCAGCTGCCAGGTCGATTCGGGGCGTTGGATGGCAGTCCACAACTCAGCCCCCGATCGCTGCCAAGTCCCGGTGGGCAGCAACTCCAATGGCGGTCCCAGCGTTGAACCATGTTGCAGTAACTGCTTTCCACTATCGGCGTCATAGAGCACCCAACCCTGCAGCGGCATCAGCCTGGCGAGGAACTCCATGGAAGTGGTGATATCACTGGGTGGCTGCTCCACCGGCAGCAACCGCTGCTCCTTTTGCATGCGTTCGAGCTGTTCGTTTAAATAACGCACCGCCTGATCCAGGCGTCGCCAGCTCCATAATGGATAGCTCAACAAGAGTCCCAGCAAGGCGGCAGAGGGCGGAAACCAATATTCGGCCCAGCGCAGCAGCGCTATGGTAAACAGAAAAAAAGCCACCACCAGCAGCAGTGACACCAAGGGAGCTACCCGGGTAGGAAAATAGGGGTAGAGCACAAAGGGGAGGACCACGATCAGGGCGCTGACCAGCAAATGGGGCAGATAAGCAACGGGGGTAATCGCCTGGTCCTGTCTCAGGCTCTGCAGGACATTGGCATTGATCTCCACACCGGGCATCGGCACCCCATAACCGGATACGGGAGTAGGCAGGGCATCGCCAATCCCGGTTGCCGTGACACCGACCACCACAATCTTGTCACGAAAAAGATTGGGTAGAAAATCACCTTCCAGCACCTGACTGTAACTGTAACGGTGGTAGTGACCCGCCGGGCCATAGAAAGGGATAAGACGATGGGTATGGCGGTTGATTGTATGAATATTCGGCGTTTGCTGGCTGGTGGGGGCACTGCGCATACCCGCATCACCAGGTTCGAGCCAGTGCAACACCGCCAGCATTAGATGCGGCCAGTAGGCCTGCCCCAACCCCTCATAGAGAAACACACCGCGGGCTATCCCGTCTGCGTCCAAGTCCATATGCACATGCCCCAACCCCGCCGCCACATTCGACAGTGCCGGCAGTGGCATCGACTCCACCAACATTCCCCCCTGTCGATGTTCCTCCAGGATAACCGGCATAAACACCCGTTCACTGGCAGCGATAGACTGGATCAACTGATTGTCCGATTCAGGATCATTGCGGTCCGGTTCGGCGAACAGGATATCCAGGACGATGGCTCTGGCCCCTGCCTGGGTGAGTCTATCCACAAGTTTCGCGTGTACCTGCCGTGACCAGGGCCAGCGTCCCAAGGCTTCCAGGCTCTTCTCATCCACAGCGACGATAATGATATCCTCTGCAGCGGGCCTGGAGATGAATCCCAACTGCAGATCATAGAGCAACAGGTCCCAGCGCCACAGCCAGTTACTGGCCGCCAATAGACCAGTCAATAGCAGCATGATCAAGGCACTGCGGGTGCGCTCTGAGAATCTCCTTGATCGCGCCACCATACTGATACGATTTATGCCCTCCCTCATCTTTTACCTATCATGAAAAGCACTGTCATCTCTGTCCCATCACCGGGCAGATGTACCGATTTGGTAGATGTTGGATAGGGAAGGTTTATCATCTGTTGCAGATAGCGCCTCAACACCGATAAAGTAGCGCCCCGGTGGCAGGGGCCTTAAAACAAATCTGGTATCTTCAGACAACCTCGTGAACAATACATCCTTAAGCTCGGCATCTCTAGCAAGATATAGCCGGTATGCCCAAGCGTCAGCCACCCGGGTCCAGCTTAAATGGGTGCCATAAGCGCTGAACCGCGGTTCAGAGAGTGTCGGCTTTTCCAGTGTGGGTGGTTGCTTCTGTTTTGGCTTTGGTGCTGGCGGCTGCAGAGTAAAACCATGATCGGCATTGAATCCCTCAAGCCCCAGATCATCAATCCCTCTGACAGTGATTTGATAATCCCCCGCACCCAGTGACGGTAGCTTTACCCGATTGATACCCGTGCTTCCAACCGCGACCATTCGTCGCTCCCTGTTTGTGACCTGATAACGATACGCGACCGCCCCGGCAAGCTGCGGCCATTCCACAACCACGCCATCTGCCGTGACGTTGATGGCGGTTCCCGTCAAATCGGGTTTTGCCAACAGTTTACGTGGTACAGAAGGAGGCTTGCCCTTTTCAATCAGGCTCCCCTCGCCTTGTTCAAGCGCCACGGTTTCAGCAGCGGCGGTGATGTTCACCCCTCCCTCGGTCACTTCGCTGCGGGTGAGCTCATCCTGGGCGTCGGAAAAGACGCGAAAATCCGTACCCCTTACCACCGTAACAGCTGCCGGGGTGTGTATTTCATAGCGGAATTCCGGCTTTCTAAGGGGTTTGACGCGATTTTCAATACGCCCCCGCTGCAGACGAATCCGCGTATCCAACATGCCCATGCCGTGGAAAGACGAGAGGGCATCGAATACCACCTCACTCTCTTCATCAATCAGCAGTGTGGAATTATCTGCGAATTTCAATGACACCGATGAACCGACTCCGGTAACAATCCTATCACCCGCATTCAGCATGGTGCCTGCCACGAGTACAGTTGTTTCACTCTCTCCCATCCGCTGCAGCGAGGCCTCCCCGAGGACATAATTGACCTTTACACCCGCTAGCACCTCTTTCATCCAATCGATGGGCACACGTATCTCAGTGCCAATGGGAATCTCCCTGTCATTGGCAATGCCGTTGTAGATTTGTAATTGATCGGGGGTGAATTCCGATTTGAGGAAACGTTCCGCGACCAGGGTCAGATTCTCCCCCTCGTGGATTCGATAGGCCCAGTCTTCTGCCCATGCCTGGCTGCTTAGAGTGGCCGCGAGGAACAGCAATAGGGGTATGGTGAATTTAGTCATCTGGCCAGTTAATCATCAGCTAACACATGGATTTCCCAGGCTAGTTGCAATCCATGCCGGGCGGTAGGCGCTTATAGAATATACCTGCCGGATCCCAGATTCTAGCCGGCTACTCCTGCTCTTCCAGATTCTCGAGACGATAACCTTGATGATAGACCGCCTTCAAACGCCAACCGTTTTCAGGTGTCAGCCCCAGTTTGCGCCGCAGACGGCTAATATGAGTATCCACAGTACGGGTCATCAGGCCTGGACCAAATCCCCATATGCTTTCCAACAGATGGTCGCGGGATAGCAGGCGGCCAATATTGGTAAACAGCATCCAGGCCAATTGAAATTCCTTCTCTGTCATTTCCACAGGTTCGCCATTCAGGGTAAGCGTCTTGTTCTCTTTTTGCAGGGCAAAACCACTGACCTCAATATGATCGCGCCGACCGCTGTGACGCCTGACCAGGGCTTTGATCCTTGCCAGCATGATTTCGCGATTGACCGGTTTCGCCAAGTAGTCATCGGCACCTTTCTCCAGCGCTTCGATAATGTCTGCCTCACCATCCCTATGGGTGATAAAAAAGACCGGAAGATCCCACTCCCGATCACCGCGCAACCAGGAGAGCACCTCCACGCCACTCTTTTCCGGCAACTCCCAATCCATGATTAACAGATCATAGGTCTCATGACGCAGTTCACGCATAAAGGCATCTGCATTGTCGAAAGCTCTGCAGATATAACCCTCGGCCTCCAACCACTCCTTCATCACTGCAGATTGCACTTTATCATCTTCCAAATAGGCTATTCGCATCAATGACTCCACGGGACTCTCTTCTTACAGCCTCGCCCCAATGACAAGGCCTCAACCACACCTGTGGCGATTGCCGCAGGCTTGTAATAAACGGGTTTTTTCATAACCACTAACTGACCACTGCTCGGCAAAGGTGTCAATGAAGGCGTTCTCATAATTCGGCAGTAAAACAGAGGCAACAACATGGCGACTGCCAAGCTGTTGCCTCATTGAACATCGTTTACTATTTCTCTCTAGTCTAATTTCAACTCCACCCGCCGGTTCTGCGCACGGCCTGCAGCGGTTGTATTGTCAGCGACGGGAGAGGACTCCCCCATTCCCTTCGTGGTTAACAGCGCACCACTTACCCCTTGGGTAACCAGATAGTCCGCCACTGCTTTCGCGCGCCCCTCAGACAATGTCTGGTTGTAGGCCGCGGCACCTGTGGAATCGGTGTGTCCGATAACCTCAATGGATTTAACATCGGAGCGCGCCTTGAGGGAGTCCGCTATACGATCCAAAGTCGGCGTGTAGGCATTACTGATTTTGTCGCTATTGAGTTCAAACAGGACATTCTGCAACACGATCTGCACGGCACATCCGTCATCAGTCACGGTAGCGCCCGCAGGTGTATTCGGGCAATCATCCTTACTGTCCGCGACACCATCACCATCGCTATCCAATTCACATCCACTGGCATCAACCTTCACCCCGGCAGGGGTATCCGGACACTTATCGCTGCCATCAGCCACACCGTCACCATCGCTGTCGAGGGCACACCCCTTGGCGTCCACCTTAACACCGGCCGCCGTACCCGGGCATTGATCTTTGCTATCGACGACCCCGTCATTGTCGGCGTCGCCTTCAGCTTTCGCCATTTCAGCAGCCGGGGCGCCGAAGCAACCGGTTTCAGCCGGTGACTTGTCACGATAGGAGGTGGTCCAGCACTCACCATAGCCGGTACGCCAAACCGAGTTAATGCTATCGTAGGCAAGCCCCTTCTCAGCCGATGCATTGCTGCTAATCAATACCGGCATCAAAGCCAAGGCCATGGTCAATCGTTTCAAGTGCATGATAAACACCTCCATATCTTGTAGGACTGATGTGACGACTCCAACAACTAGGCAGCCGCCTCTTGAATCATATGAATATCCCTTTGCGGGTAGGGAATACTGATACCCTGCTTGTCGAATGTGGTCTTGATGGTTTCGAGCAGCGCCGCACGGGTTGTCCAGTAGTCCCCCGATTTAACCCAGGGACGTACCGCAAAATCCACACTGCTCTCACCCAATTCCAGCAACATGATTGTAGGTGCGGGATCCTTTAGCACTGTGGCATCCGCATCGAGGATCTGTTGCAGCAGATCACGGGCCTTTTTAATGTCGTCCTCATAACCAATTCCGATGACCAGATCGATACGTCTGGTCTCCCTGGCGGAGAAGTTGACGATGGTACCGCTGTAGATTTGCGCATTGGGCATGGTGATCTCACGATTGTCGCCGCTCTTGAGCACCGTATGGAATATGCGGATCTCCTCGACCACACCGGAAACACCACCTGCCTCGACAAAATCACCTAATTTGAACGGGCGAAAGATAATCAGCATCACCCCTGCGGCAAAGCTTGCCAGAGAGTCTTTCAGTGCTAGGCCGACAGCCAAACCTGCAGCACCCAAGATAGCCAAAGCCGATGTTGTGTTGACACCAAGCTGTTCCAGTGCGGCCAGTACGACAACTGCTAAAAGTGCTGCATAGGCGATATTGCCAAGGAAGCTGATCAGCATCTGGTCAACTTCCCCTTTTTGCATGATCCCCTTGAGTGCACGGGTCAACATCTTTGCAATCCAACGACCGATAATGAACACCAACAGGGCCATAACGATCTTGGTTCCCCAGGGAATGACATAGGTGTTAACAATAGTATCTAGCGTGAGGTCCATAAGTCTTCTCCTAATCTTTGTTGTGATACTCTGTTTTTATGCTTGACCAACGCGGCCTTCAGTTAATCTTGACTAGCCCAGCGATGGCCAGGACAAGTATCGCGCCTGTCGTTGCGGTGATCAATGATCCAATCACCCCGCTGTTGGCGATGGTAAAATATTCAACAAGATATCCCCCTATCAAGGATCCCAGAATTCCGAATGTCAGGAATTCCAACAACCCAAAACCGCGGCCTTTCATCATTAGCCCAGCCAACCAGCCTGCGATAAGACCAAGCAAAACAAAAACCACTGCACCCATGATCGTCAAAGCCCCTTGGCATCACTGGGTGCAGCTTAGGGCAATCCCTGGACCGGAATAAACCCAGCGCCTGTGAAGAATTGTTAAATCAAGATTTCAATAGCCGTTTCTCAACCGATCATCCCTACCCAAATCAGGGTAAAATATCTCTGATGTATACTAAGGTTATGATGAGAAATCAGAGAACAAGCTATGTCTGTAGTATTAGAGTTCAGTGTTTTCCCACTTGATAGGGGAGTCAGTGTCAGCGAGGAAGTGAGCCAGGTAATCGAGATGATCCACAATAGCGGTGTCGAATACCAGCTGACTGCCATGGGTACCTTGATCGAAACTTCCAATCTCGCCGACGCCTTTGCGATTGTGGAAAGGGCCACACAGCTCATCCACAACACCGGGTGCCAGCGTGTCTATGCCGCAGTGAAGATTGACAGCCGCCCCGCCAGAGAACACGGCCTGCAAGGAAAAATACGATCGATTCAGGATCGTTTAGGCGATATTGATCTCAACCCAGATGTTGATTCTGGACAGTAACGTTTCGAAACTTCAACTGCACAACCGCGAGAAAAACAAAATGAATACCGAATCGTCAACGGAAGAGTTGCTACAAGACATAAGGGGAATCTGGTCGGAAAGCTACCACGGCATCCTATCCACCCATTCACTAAAATATCAAGGTTATCCTTTTGGCTCTCTGTTACCCATTTGCCGTGATACCAAGGGCAACCTGTTGCTGCTGATTTCTCATCTCGCGCAACATACGAGAAACCTGGAGAATGATCCTCGCTGTTCCCTGACCCTCATTGAACAGGGCGGCGGCGATGTCCAACAACTCACCCGTCTTACCTGTCTGGCACAGGCGGAAGCGGTCAATTCCACCGCAGCTGCGGAACGCTATTTTCGCTTCTACCCGGATACACGCCGCTATCAGAAAGAGCTCAATTTTCATTTCTATCGATTGGAGGTGAAACACTTCTACTATATCGGCGGATTCGGCTCCGCCCGTTGGTTTGATCCGAGCCGTATACCGCTACCGATACCCTTCTCCACTGCGGATGAAGCGGAATTGCTCTATCAGTTGAATTCCAACCATCACAATCTGCTAAGGCAGCTGCTCGAAAGGAATGGCATGCCGAGCATCGGAGCCATTGAGGCCGTTGGTTGTGATCCTTCGGGATTGGATCTGCGTATCGCCCAGGAGTTGAAGCGCATCCAATTTACAACCAGTTTTGCGGATAAATCCGCATACTTGCAGCATATCAATGCCTAAAAGGCCTGGATAGCCTATAACCCGGTTTTTCCCAGGGTGGAAACAGCCAGGCATTTCACATTAAACTGCCACTCTAAAAATAACCAACCTTTTTACTTGGTAGTAGGAGCAGGCAAAAATGAGCACAGCTATTCCTGATCGCGACGGAGATGGTTATCTCACCGATATGAACGCATGGACCCCGGAGGTGGCCAGGGCCATGGCGGAAGCCGACGAATATGAACTCAGCGAAGAAAAATGGGATCATATCCTGAAAGCCAGAGAGTACTATGACGAGTTCAATGTGGTGCCGCCGATCCGCAAGTTCTCCAAATATCTTGGGGCCGATAAAAAGGCCATGTTCGAACTCTGGATGACGGGACCGATGAAGCCGATTACAAAATATGGTGGATTGCCTAAACCCACCGGTTGCGTCTAATCGATAAATCGACCGGTGCGGCTTGCCGCACCGCCCCCCCAGCCTTCCCCCCATATCATCCCTCCGTTAACATAGCCGGCTTTGCCGACTGGAAAAGGGTGATATGACCTCAACCACACTGCTTGGCCAACTTAACGATCTGCACGAGATGCAGATCGATCTGCTGACCTCCATACCCGCTGAGGATTGTGCCAAACGCTTTCACCCCCGTCTCGCCTCCCTGAACTGGTATTTCGGCCGTGGTGTCTATCTGGAATTGCTATGGCTCAGAGAGCGTCTGCAAAACGATGACGACCTATCCATGAGGGTAAAGCCACTGTTCGCTGCCAATGAGATACCCCTGGATCAACAATGTGACCAATTGCCACCGGTTGAACACCTTATCAAATGGGCTTCTGAGATCCATAGCGAGCATCTGCGTCGGCTCGCCACACCGTCGGCCCTGCCCGACCATCCCTGGCTCCAGCAGGATCGACTCGTCTGGTACCTGCTGCAAGAGCAGGCAAAACTCTACGAAGTCATGTTGACGGTCTTGAACCAGCGATCGTTGCAACGTCAGAAGCAAGATTATCATTGCCTGGAAGCCCTCGACTCCAAGCCACCCCAGTGGGAAACCAGGGAGATTTCCCAAGGGCATTATCGGATTGGCGCACGCAACGATCCTCGTGCATACGATAACGAACTGCCGCCACAAGCCGTTGAGCTGAGCAGTTTTCGCATCGCCTTGACCCCGGTCTCCAATGCACAATACCTCAGCTTCATAGAGGCCGACGGTTACAAGGAAAGATCAATATGGAGCGATGCAGGTTGGCAATGGCTGCAGCAGAGCGAGCAGCAACACCCCGAATATTGGCGCCAGGATATAAACGGGGGTTGGTATGAAGTGGCCATCAATGGGAATACCCATCTTCCCCCCGACGATCCGGTTTGCGGCATTTCCCACTATGAGGCGCAAGCCTTCTGCAACTGGATAGACTCTGCAGGCGGTGAATACTCAGGTGCCGTGATACAGCATGAATATCAGTGGGAGTTGGCGGTACGCACAGGTGTGGTGAGTCAAATGGGGCGCGCCTGGGAGTGGTGCAGTAACAAATTCCACCACTATCCCTCATTCCAATCCTTTCCGGACACCCCGGATTCACACCAGGACAGGGATCAAAACAAGCACTATATCCTGCGCGGTGCCAGTCTCCACACACAACCCATGCTGCGGCGCGCCAGTTTCCGCCATTGGGCCTTAGCCTCAGACCACCACCAGTCCACCACTGTCCGGCTGGTATTCCCGGCTCGCCATGAATGGAGTTCCTAGGGAACTGAATTCACCAATTCAGCCATCCACCCCACATATAAGAACGAATCAATTAAAGAATCAGGTAAAACTGCCACCAAACCGGTTAGAGAAGCTGTATTTAGAGGTCGCTGCACTACTCATGGGTATCAATTCAATTACAGGACCGGCACTTCAGGGGATTCAAAAGGGATTCCAGGGGATGCGTCGTGTGGCATCGGAGATCGCCAGCACCCAGCAGACCACTCAAGCCAAACCGACAGATCTCTCCCGTGCGATGGTTGAACTGCAGCAACATGCCAACCAGACCAAGGCACAGGTAAAGACACTCAAGACTGCCAATGAGCTGATCGGCACCCTGATCGATGAACGGGTCTAGCCCGAACATTTCATCCCCTCGCTTGTAAATAAAAATCAAGATAAACCAGTAACTCTGAATCAAACTTCAAACCATGATTCAGGCACAGCAGACTCTACAGAGTCTGCCCCTAACGACAGCACTTGAGTTAATTGAATAGATAGTGGATCAAGGGATCAATCGACAAACAGCATCGACAGATCGACTGCCCTGATATCCTTGGTCAGGGCGCCCACGGAGATGTCATCCACCCCGGTTTCAGCAATCGCAGCTATGGTCTCCAGGTTGATGCCTCCCGAAGCCTCGAGCCTGGCCTGTCCGGCACTCATCTCCACCGCCTCGCGCAACTGCTGCAGATCGAAATTATCCAGCAGCACCCGCCTGGCACCGGCCGCCAGAGCTTCCTCAAGCTGGTTCAGGGACTCCACTTCGACCTCGATCTCTACCCCGTCAGGGGCGAGTTTAAGGGCCTGGTCCAACGCGGCGCCCACCGAGCCGGCAATCCGCACATGGTTCTCCTTGATGAGGATTGCATCATAGAGACCGATCCGATGATTCCGCCCGCCGCCACAGGCTACCGCATATTTCTGCTGTATCCTGAGTCCGGGGATGGTCTTGCGGGTATCCAGAATGGTCACCCCGGTTCCCGCTACAGCCTCCACATAACGACGGGTTAGGGTAGCCGTCGCCGACAGGGTCTGTAGGTAATTGAGGGCCGTGCGTTCAGCACTCAACAGGGAGCGATTGTTGCCATGCAGCCGGCATAGCTCCGATCCCGACGCAACCTTGTCTCCATCCGCCACCCGCCAGGCTATCTCAATACCCTCATCCAGCTGATGAAACACCTGGTTCACCCAGGGTATACCGCAGATCACCGCCTCTTCACGGCAGATGATATGCGCCCGTGCCACAACATGCTCATCCAAGAGCCCGGCCGTCAGGTCGCCGCTGCCGAGATCCTCCCCCAATGCCAGGGAGACCTGTTCACTGATCAGTTCGATGTTGGGTGGTCTGTTCATCCCTCGACAGAGAGCAATTCCACATCGAAAACCAGTGTGGCATTGGGCGGAATCACACCTCCTGCACCCTGAGAGCCATAGCCCAATTGCGGCGGTATGGTGAGACGCCGCTTGCCGCCCACTTTCATACCGGCGACCCCCTCATCCCATCCGGCGATCACCATACCCTTACCCAAGGTGAAATCAAAAGGCTGGTTGCGATCCAGTGAGGAATCGAACTTGTCACCCTCGAGCAGCCAACCCGTGTAGTGTACTGAGACGCGGCTACCGGTGATTGCAAGCTCGCCCGCCCCCACATTCAGGTCTTCAAACTTCAGTCCCGAATCTGTGATTTTTTCACTCATGTTCGTACCTATCCTCATTCTCTGGATTGAAACTAGTAGGTGACCGATCAGCGGTCAAAGGATGATTGTTAACAGCTGTATAGGCATGGCGTCAAGCCATTACCTTTGAGGCATCTTGCATGCTGGTGGGAATAAGACAATTAGAACTGCAGTGCGATCCTAGGCGGACGCAGAAGTAGAAGTCGTTTTCTTAAGCGCACTGAGCATCGCATCCAGCGCCCGGTCCATAATCGGCTTGGGCGAGAGCTCCACCTTCTTCGCTGTGCCCTCACGCAGGCGCTTGGCAAGTCCGAAGGTGGTGAGTTCCATGGCTTTCATGCCTTTCCGATTGACGAAGATATAGGTGTCGGTGACCTTGCTTTTCCATGACAACTTGACCCGTACCTTACTGCTTCCATCGATGATCTCGAGCCATTCGCCTGTATCCAGGTCAACCGCTTGCTGGGTAAACTCATCACTATCACTGAGGACTTCGGTTGCATCCCCGATATCGTCCAATTGAGGGGTGTGTTCCGTCACAATCTGACTGTCTGGAAAATGGATTTCGTAACGTTTGACCGGCATGGTTCCCGCAGTATGCATCTGGCTGCTGTCGCCGCCCCGCAGTACACCGATATGGCAGTTTTGCAGCTCTTTAAACAACTTCGCCATTTTGTGCTGATCAAAGGAGATGCTATTGAGTCGCTCACGGATATTTCTCAATAGCTCAGGGATACCGCGCAGCAGTTGCTGCCGCTCCCCGTATTCGGACTTGGGTTGCACACTCCACAACAGCTTGTCTACGATCTCCAGGGCTTCACCCCAGGCCTTACTCTCCGATCCCTCACGCAGATAGACGAGCAACAATACGTCTTTCCAGCCATCCTCAAGGATAGACATGACTGCCTGGGGCAGGACATCCTGGGTAAGCAGACGCTTATTCAGCTCTTCAGAAACGGTCTGTTTAGCCGATTTGAGTTGCTCCTTGCCCTTGGTTATCTGGTTGGTGCGCTGCTCTGCAATCTGAGCACCCCGTTGCTCCTTTTCCCACCAGCTGGAGAAATCCTCTTCCAGTTCCGCAAACAGTCCGGGATCATCGTGAAATTCATTCAGGACCCGTTTAACCACCTGTTCGATCTTGTTGTACAAGGTATCGTTGGCGCGATCTCCCGTATCGTTCCAGCCAACCGCCGCTTGCGCCAGACTGTTCAGGAGTCGTCTGGCAGGATGGATCTTCTGACTGAAAAAGGTCTTATCGATGATCGCAACTTTCAGCATCGGGATCTGCAGGCGGCTGATCAGGGCCTTCATGGCATCAGGCAGGCTGTAATCATCGAGGATAAACTCGAAGATCATGGAGATGACGTCGATGGTGTCGTTATCCGCATCACCGAGAGAGCGGATGACCTGTCCGTCCCTGGCAATTTGCAGATCACTCACCAGACGGGCCCGCATCTCTTCCGGTGTCAGGGGCTGATTGACACGGTGCCCTTGGGGCAACATCACCACATTGGATTGTTGGATGGCATTCAATGCACCCAGCAGCTCGCCGGTATCGACAAGTGGCACATTGCCGGCGGGTGGTGCGAGCATCAGGCTGGAGGTCAACAGACTGCTGCCGCCAGCATTTGCTCGCCTGATATTGAGCAACTGTTGCAGGTTGGAAAACAACTCTGCCTGGATCGCCTCTTCCGCGGCAGCCGAGGCGGGGGACGAGGGTGCGGTTGAACTCATATAGGATGAGTCGCTGGCCAGGTAACTTTCGCCGCCGCTTTCTCCGCGCAGCGTCGGTGCAACCGGATTACGGCGCACCTTGGGTGTCAGTTTGGGGATAACACCGGCCCGGCCCAGCAGAAGATTGATCTCGTCATAGAGGCCGCCGATGTAGTGCATCACGTGGCGATCGAAGAGCTTGTAGACCACCAGTTTGACCGGCAGCTCCACAGGGACGCCTGCCATTGACGTTTGAAAAGCGTTACAGATCACGCCCGGAGCCAATGGGGTGTGTTGAGCGATGGACTCGTCAACAGAACCGCCGCCGATCACATAGGCGAAACGTTGACTCATTGCGTAGATTTCCCGGGTGAATCGACTTTCGGATTTGCTCACCATATTGGTGACAGCCAGTGAATCTTCCAGATCTTCATCATCGACCAGGGACATCTCCGATTCTAGACTCAGGTCATCCAGGCTCGGCTGCTCTATCGTGACCTCACCGGTCTCCCAGTAGCGGTCATAGGCACGCAATACCTCCTGGCTGAATCTGCGATCGATACCGGACCTCTGCTTGCGCAGCTCCCGCATGGAATCGAAATAGATGTTCTGAAGCGCGTTGCTCTCTGATTTATTGGCCATTTCATAGAGGGCGTCATCGAGATTCTCGAATAGGCCACTCATCAGTTTTGGCAACGTTTTTACAACGAGATTGCGGCACTCGGACGCAATCCTCCGTCCATTAACGTCAAGAGAGATGTTTTTTCGACGAGGCACAGCAGAGCCGAAGGTAATTATGTTGTCTTGTCTTCCCATCTATTGCCACTTGAAGATGTTCCACCAATATCCAAGAAGATGCCGGGCGATCCCCGATACCCACATCTAGTATAAGGCTATGTTACTACAGGGATATCGTCTGAGAATAACCTCACACTAAGCATCTGATCGCAGCAAAGAACCAATCTGCACCGCCCGGCGCATAAGAGAAAAACTAGCACCAAACGCTTGTATAATCAATGAGTTCTATAAAATATTGATAATATAGGTGGTATGCCAACCGAGGCAATGCCTGGCCATCACCCATGAAATATATGAAATTAATTCCGATTCCCCCGCCTTTCATCCATTCCCTGAGCACGGATCCCGCCTATTCAGGTCTGTGACAGCTCGACCAAGCAGTCAAAATAGCCAGCCAAGGGGAACGAAATTCCCTTTTTCACCGAGTTGAAGAATAGCGGCGTGGCAGAATCTAAGGTATCGTTTCGGTGATGATGGAGAAGCAGCGGCAAGGATTCACAGAACAACAACAAACGACCTGAAACAGTTCCAACTCAATCGATGCGCCTATTCAAACGCCTCATATCATCCTTAGCGGACAGCACCCGGGATCTGCTCCCGATCGTCCTGGTTATCGCGTTTTTTCAATTGGCGGTGCTGCAACAGCCGATACCCAATCTGGGCAATATACTCATTGGCTCTATATTGGTCCTGTTGGGTTTGACCCTCTTTATCGAAGGCCTGAATCTGGGCCTGTTCCCCATCGGTGAAAGCATGGCCTGGGATTTTGCCCGCAAGGGCAGCCTGACCTGGTTGTTGGTTTTCGCCTTCGCCCTCGGATTCGGCACCACCGTGGCCGAGCCCGCTTTGATAAAAATCGCCCAGGAGGCCGCCAATGTCGCCGCTGTCGGCGGCATGATAGAGAATACCCCGGGCGCCCAGGCGGAGTACGCCCAGGGCTTGCGCTATACGGTCGCACTTTCGGTGGGATTCGCCATCCTCATCGGGGTATTGAGAATCGTTAAGGGTTGGCCGGTCCAGTACCTCATCATCGGCGGCTATCTGGGGGTTGTACTCATGACCGCCATAGCGCCCCAGGAGATTATCGGCATTGCCTATGATTCCGGCGGCGTCACCACCTCCACGGTAACCGTCCCCCTGGTGACGGCACTGGGAGTCGGCCTCGCCTCGAGCATCAAGGGTCGTAATCCCATGACCGACGGGTTTGGCCTGATCGCCTTCGCCTCTCTCACGCCGATGATCTTCGTCATGGGCTATGGGTTGCTGCTATGACCGAGGCCCTGCACCACTTCTTCTCCGTGATGGTCGGCACCGTCCTCGATGTGCTGCCCATCGCCGGCATCCTGGTAGGTTTCCAATTTCTGGTGCTGCGCCGACCCATAAAAAACCCCAAAGAGGTGCTGTTCGGTTTTCTGCTGGTTTTGCTTGGCCTGGCGCTGTTCCTGGAAGGATTGGATCTGGCCCTCTTCCCACTCGGGGAATTGATGGCAAATCAGCTCACCTCACCAGAGATACTCAATATTCCCGACACCGGTGACGGGGTTAAATGGCACCACTACTTTTGGGTCTATCTGTTCGCCGCCAGCATCGGCTTTTCCACCACCATTGCTGAACCCTCGCTGATCGCCGTGGCCATCAAGGCGAATCAGGTCTCCGCCGGCGCTATCAGTCAATGGGGATTGCGTATCGCCGTGGCCATCGGTGTGGCCGCGGGGATCTCCCTGGGTTGCTACCGGATCATTTCCGGCACGCCCCTGCACTGGTACATCATGGCGGGTTATGTGGTGGTGATTGTGCAGACAGTCTATGCGCCCCGTTCCATCATCGCCCTGGCATATGACTCGGGGGGGGTGACCACATCCACCGTCACGGTTCCACTGGTAGCCGCCCTGGGACTGGGCCTATCCAGCAATATTCCCGGCCGCAATCCAATCATGGACGGTTTTGGCCTCATCGCCTTCGCCAGCCTGTTCCCGATCATGTCGGTCATGGCCTACGCTCAGCTGAGTGAGTGGCGATCCAAAAGACAACCAGATGATACAACGAGGTAAATCCCATGCACTTCAAACTCATCATCGCCCTGGTAGAGGACAGCACCACTGAGAAGGTGCTCGAGGCTGCCCGATCAGCCGGCGCCACAGGCTCCACGGTCATCAACCATGCCCGTGGCGAAGGCATCAACCAGTCAAAGACCTTTCTCGGTCTGACCCTGGATACGCAACGGGATGTGTTGCTGCTGTTGGTGGAAGAACACCTCAGCCGCACCATCCTGGAAAAAATTTCCGAAGCCGGCCAATTTGACGAAGAATCAGGTAGCGGGATCGCTTTTCAGATAGATATAGAAGACGCGGTCGGCGTCAGTCACCAGATTCAGTCACTCTCACAAGTTATCGAGGAGGAGTTATGAACGATCGGCAACTAATCCGGGTCAAGGATGTGATGAAAACCGACTTTGATATGGTCGACGGACTGGATACGGTACAGATGGCCCTTGAACGGATGATCCATATCGAGACCAAATCATTGATTGTCAAGAAACGGCATGATGACGACGAGTACGGCCTGGTCACACTCTCAGACATCGCACGCCAGGTACTGGCCAAGGACCGGGCCCCGGAGCGGGTCAATATCTATGAGATCATGACCAAACCGGCATTGACCATCTCTTCCAGTATGGACATCCGCTATGCGGCGAGAATCTTCAGCCGCTTCGAACTGACCAGGGCGCCGGTCCTCGACAACCGTGAAATCGTCGGCATTGTCAGCCTGACGGATATGGTACTGAAAGGGCTAAAGAGCAATTTGGAATCAAGTTGACACTCTCTGAAGAGACACTGCTGGGTTGTGCGGAGTACCGTCCATCGGCAAACATGGACGAGAGGCCGCCCGGGACTGAGGTCGATCTGCTGGTGATTCACAGCATCAGCCTGCCACCCGGTGAATTCGGCGCAGACTGGATCGACGATCTGTTCATGAACAACCTGGATGCAACAGCGCACCCCTACTTCGCCGAAATAGAAGCACTCAAGGTTTCATGCCACATCCTCATCCAACGCACAGGCAAGATAACCCAATACGTACCCTTGAACCGACGCGCTTGGCACGCGGGGGATTCCAGCTACTGCGGCCGCAGCGGCTGCAACGACTTCTCCATCGGCATCGAATTGGAGGGTTCGGACGAGGTGCCTTTCACCGATGCCCAATACCTGGCCCTGCAACAGGTGACCAGGAAGATCATGGATCACTATCCAGGCATCACCCGGGAGCGCATCACCAGCCACGCCGCCATCGCACCGGGACGCAAGACCGATCCGGGACCCATGTTCGATTGGCGCCGCTACTTAAGCCTGCTAGGGGTAGATGAGTAAGCCAAAACCTTAGGATATGTGTTGAAACTTTTCAGCGATTGTTTGACACTTGCCCAATGACCCTGACGATTATTCTAATCTGCCTGATCGCAGAGCGTTTTATACTCGAACATCACCGCTATCGTGATAACAGCTGGTTCAATACCTACAACCAGTGGTTCGAACGCCATCAGCTACCCCAGCGGATGCGCCAGGGCGTGATTGGGATCATGCTGCTGATACTGCCTCCCCTGCTTGCCCTATGGGCAGTGCAACACCTGTTCGAGGATGCCCTGTTCGGCCTGCTATGGTTTGTCATCAGCGTGGCGATTCTACTCTACTGCCTGGGCCCCATAGACCTGGACGCCACAGTCAACCGCTATATGGATGCGGTGGATAGGGACGAGGATGACGAGATCAGGGCAACCGCCACCACTTTGATCATGGACGAGCCACCCACCAGCGAACCGGCCCGCTCCCAGGCCGTGGCCGAAGGGGTGCTGTTCCAGGCCAACCAAAATCTCTTTGCGGTGCTGTTCTGGTTCATTCTGTTGGGCCCGGTGGGGGCCTTGGCCTACCGCATCGCCACCTGGCTGCCGAGCATGGAGCAAGCCAAAACCGATCCCGATTTCCACCTCAACAGCAAACAGCTGGTGGTGATTATGGCCTGGATACCCGCCCGCATAACCGCCTTCTGCTACGCCATCGCAGGCAGCTTCGAAGACGCCCTCTATGGCTGGCGCAGCTACCACCAGGACCGACTCAGCGAATTCGACGACAGTAACAGCGGCACCCTGATCTGCACCGGCAGCGGCGCCATGCGGCTCTCGACTCTCATCAACGAGGCCCACGAGGGGGTACAGTCCTTCAGCTTTCTGGCCAAGTCGGCCATGGCCCTGGTGTGGCGCTCCCTGGTTGTCTATCTGGTGATAGTCGCCCTGATCACGCTCAGCGGTTTGATTTAAGTGCCCGGCAAGGTCACGACCATCGACCTGTTACGGCACGGCGAGCCGGTGGGTGGCAGACGCTACCGCGGCCAGATCGATGACCCCTTGAGCGACCACGGCTGGGAACAGATGTGGCATGCCGTCGCCGGTGAACGGCCCTGGCAGGGGATTATCAGTTCGCCCCTGCGGCGCTGCAGTGAGTTTGCCACACGTCTGGGAAGAGAGCTTGAACTGGGTGTGGAGTTGGATGAGCGACTTATGGAGGTGGGTTTCGGTGCCTGGGAAGGCAAGACCGGCGATCAGTTAAGAGAAGATGACAGATCGATCCTGTCCCGCTTCTACCACGATCCGATCCGGCATCGGCCCGGGGACGCCGAGGATCTAAGCGCCTTCAACACCCGCGTCCTGGCGGCCTACGACAATGCCTGTGAGCGATACAGCGGGCAACACCTGCTCCTGGTCGCCCATGCAGGGGTCATCCGCACCATCGTCAATCACACCCTGCAAGCCCCCCTCAGTTCCATGTACCGGCTCTCTATCGCCACCGCCAGCCTGACCCGTATCCAGATCGATGGGGAGCGCCCCGCCACCCTGATTTTCATGGGCAGGTCGCAACTTTAAGGGCCACCCCAATGTGACGGCGATCACACTTTATTTAAGTTTTGTTTAAGGTTTCTAGGTTATAAGTCACATAAAAATTACAGTATTTAAATTATGGTTGGCATAACTGACAAAGATCAGTTACTCGGAAAATAAGAGGAGAGAACAAATGACCTGGTTGCTACTCACATCACTCGCGATCATCGTGGTATCTGTTTTGAGCGCAAAATCTGTAGAATTTCCAGACAGTTAGACAGAGCCACAACATACTTCAAGCCCTGGCCCAAGCAGGTCGGACAGGGTCACTTGCCCCCATCCCCCACCTGGCGCACATACTCGTACATGACGATGGACGCCGCCACGGAGACATTCAGGCTCTCCACCTGGCCAAATTGGGGAATCGACACCGATGGGATGTCCGGGTAGTCCTCCCGGCTGAAGCTGTGCCCCCACTCCTCATGCCCCAGGACAAAGGCGATCTTCCGGGACATGCTGAAGTCTGTCAGTAAGCACTCACATCCGCCCTCCAGCCGCATTATCTGATAGCCCCTTTCCGTCAGCTCTCGATAGCTCTGCTCGAAGCTGTCGAAAAAACGCGCCGGCACCTTCTTGAAGGCGCCCTTGCCCGGGGCGGGATCGAAGGGCCCGATATTCACCAGATGGATCTCCTGGGCACCGAACGCCTCGGCGCTGCGAAATATCTTGGCCACATTGAAACCGGCCTTCATCTGATCCAGCACGATGATAAATTCATGCACCCCGGGCTTGGCCAGGAGATTCCGCTGACGCTGCTTGGTATAACGCAGCATCGCCTGATCCCGGCCCTCCCTGCGCGCTTTTTTACTCTTTCTCTCTCTGATCATGCTTAAACCGCTGGCTAAATGAAACGACCGAACCCCGGGGGACAGGGCCCAAGACCATGATAATTCTCCAGGCTATTTCCTTCCCGATATTAGATCATGCGTGCTGTAATAGAGGCCCTGAATCTTGCAACAGATCCACCCCACAATGTGAAACGAGAGTAATTATGCAGGCAACAAGCGTCACCCGGATCCTGGTGTGGAGCAACAGACTCAGACTCGCCCACTGGATCCTCGGGCTCTCCACCATGGGACTGCTGGTCACCGGCTGGCTCATGAACAACACCCCCCTGCTGGCCCAAAACGCGGCCGAGATCCACTTCATGCTCGGCGGCCTGTTCCTGCCCGCCCTGCTGCTGCGGCTCTATCTTCTCCTATTTGGCACCGGCAGTGAACACCTCGACTCATGCGAACCCAACCTGCATCGCCTCTCCCAGGGATGGCTGGTGGTGAAGTTCTATCTCACCCTCGGCAAGGCGCCCCTGCCCAAATGGTACAGCCACAACCCCCTGTGGGGACCGATCTATCTGGCGGCCCTGTTCTTTATGCTGCTGAGCGGCATCAGCGGCCTGATCCTGCTCAAGGAGATCTCCATGCTCGGCAGCTTGAGCCTCTTCGACCTGCACCACCTCTGCTACCTGGTAATCGCCTGGTTCACCCTGCTGCATATCCTGTCGGTATTCAGCCACGACCTGGGGGGGACGGGGTCGGACATCTCAGGTATGGTCAATGGGCACAGGATTTTTGACATTGAGCAACCTCAGCAAAACAAAGATACCGGGAGCCAGACAGTAGCACTCCAGGATCTGATGAAAAGTTTAAAGCGTTAAGCTTGAGCTGAGTGGTAACGACTAACAGGTATCTGAACCCAGTGAATGACGGGCATAAAAAAACCCACATCCGGGATGTGGGTCCTTTTGAGTCTGAGCCTCAGTTTAAGAGAGCTTAGGATTCTTCCGCCTCAGCTTCATTCACTTCCTCTTCCGTCTCTTCAGGTAGCGGCCGGTCCACCAGCTCCACATAGGCCATGGGCGCCTGGTCACCGGGACGGTAGCCGCACTTCATGATGCGCAGATAACCGCCGGGGCGCGCCTGGTAGCGTGGGCCCAGTTCTGCAAAGAGTTTTCCCACTGCCGCCTTGTCCCGCAGACGGGCGAAGGCCAGGCGACGTTTTGCCACGCTGTCGCTCTTGGAGAGTGTGATCAGGGGTTCTGCAACCCGGCGCAACTCTTTTGCCTTGGGCAAGGTTGTCTTGATCATTTCGTGATTGATCAGGGAAACGGTCATGTTTCTGAACATGGCATTGCGGTGGCTGCTGTTGCGATTCAGCTGGCGACCTGATTTGCGATGGCGCATGGCTCTAGTTCCAAAAATTCAAAAGTTAAACAGGGTCTGCAACCGCCTCAGTGGGTCAGTTGCTCCTCGATGTTCTCCGGCGGCCAGTGCTCCAGGCGCATACCCAGGGAGAGGCCGCGACGGGCGAGTACGTCCTTGATCTCTGTCAGGGACTTCTTGCCCAGATTCGGTGTCTTCAGCAGCTCCACCTCGGTGCGCTGAATCAGATCGCCGATGAGGAAGATATTCTCCGCCTTCAAGCAGTTCGCCGAACGTACGGTGAGTTCCAGATCGTCCACCGGGCGCAACAGGATGGGATCGATCGCCGGCTCTTCCGGCTCGGAAACCGACTCCGCGGCCTCTGCTTCCAGATCCACGAAAACAGAGAGCTGGTCGCGCAGGATACTGGCGGAGCGTCTGATCGCCTCTTCCGGATCGATGGTGCCGTTTGTCTCCAGCTCGATGACCAGACGGTCGAGGCCGGTGTTCTGTTCCACACGGGCCGCTTCCACACTGTATGCCACTTCCCTGATCGGACTGAACGATGCATCCACCTGCAGCATGCCGATCGGACGCTCGTCCCCGGCACTGCCTTGACGGGCAGCCGCCGGATGGTATCCCCGGCCTCTGCGTACATTCAAGGTCATATTGATCTCGCCTGACTTGGTCAGGGTCGCCAGCACCAGATCGGGATTGGCGATCTCCACATCGTGATCCAGGGTTATGTCACTGGCAAGCACCTGTCCCGGCCCTTTCTTTTGCAGCTTCAGGGTCGCCTCATCACGTGCGTGCATGATGATTGCAACCAGCTTCAGATTAAGCAGTACATCGAGTACATCTTCCTGAACGCCTTCCATGGTGGTGTACTCGTGCAGTACATCGGCGATCTCCACTTCAGTGATCGCGCTGCCAGGCATGGATGAGAGCAGGATACGCCTTAACGCATTCCCCAACGTATGGCCGAATCCACGCTCCAAAGGCTCAAGGGTCACTTTCGCACGTGTTGCGGTGATGGGCTGAACGTTGACAATCCGGGGCTTGAGAAATTCCGTAACGCTATCGATCATGTATTTTCCCTCGTCAAGGCTTACTTGGAGTAGAGCTCGACGACCAGTTGCTCGTTAATCTCGGCAGACAAATCTGATCTATCCGGTACACGCTTCAGCTTGCCTTTCATTGCTTTTGCATCAACTTCAACCCAATCGACAAAACCAAACTGCCCTTGCAGTTCGAGTGCACCCTGTATTCGGAGCTGCTTTTTTGCCTTCTCTCGTATCGAAACTTCATCTTCCGCCGAGACTTTGAACGAGGGTACGTTCACTACCTTTCCATTGACTTCAATCGCTTTATGGCTCACAAGCTGACGTGCCTCGGCACGGGTCGAGCCAAAACCCATGCGATAGACAATATTGTCCAGACGGGTCTCCAGAAGTTGCAGCAGGTTTTCACCGGTCGCGCCCTTGTTCTGCGCGGCAGCCTTATAGTAGTTGCGAAACTGCTTTTCCATCACGCCATAGATGCGACGAACTTTTTGCTTCTCGCGCAACTGCAGACCGTAATCGGATACCCGACGACGGCGATCGCCCATCTGACCGGGCACCTTCTCCATATTGCATTTGGAATCGAGTGAGCGCACACGGCTTTTCAGGAAAAGGTCAGTACCTTCCCGACGGCTTAGCTTACACTTTGGTCCGATGTACCTTGCCATATTTCAGTAACTCCAGTATTTAGACGCGGCGCTTCTTGGGCGGACGGCAGCCATTGTGAGGAATAGGGGTAACATCAGAGATGCTTGTGATTTTGAATCCCGCGTTGTTCAGGGAACGAACGGCGGATTCACGGCCAGGTCCGGGACCTTTTACATTCACGTCAAGATTCTTGACACCATACTCCTTGACCATCTGCCCCACGCGATCGGCAGCAACCTGGGCTGCAAAGGGGGTACTCTTTCTAGAACCGCGGAATCCCGATCCACCAGCAGTGGCCCAAGCCAATGCATTGCCCTGGCGGTCGCTAATAGTAATGATTGTGTTGTTGAAAGAGGCGTGAATATGCGCAACCCCGTCGGTCACACTCTTCTTTACCTTCTTCTTACCACGTGTACTAGGTTTAGCCATCTTCTGTACCTAAAGATTTCGAATATATAGTTTGAATTAACGCTTGATCGGGCGACGTGGGCCTTTGCGGGTCCTGGCATTCGTACGGGTACGCTGCCCACGCAACGGCAGTCCGCGACGATGCCGGATACCACGATTGCAGCCAAGATCCATCAGACGTTTAATATTCATCGAGATTTCACGACGCAGATCGCCTTCAACGGTGAATCGGGCAACGATAGTACGTATGCTTTCGACCTGATCCTCGCTGAGTTCCTGTATCTTCACACTGGGCTCGATGCCGGCTTCTTTACAGATTTCGCCCGCACGAGAGCGCCCGATACCGTATATCGATGTCAGCGCTATGACCGCATGTTTCCGGTCTGGTATGTTGACCCCTGCAATTCGAGCCATCTTAAAATCTCCTGAACAAACCCTTGGCACTTTGCCGAAGGGAAACGCGCAATATTACTCTACACAACCACCTGCATCAAGCGGATGTGGCACTAATTTTGCCCTGATTAACCTTGACGCTGTTTATGACGCCCTTCTTTACAGATCACTCTGACAACGCCGTTCCGGCGTACAATTTTGCAATTTCGGCAGATCTTCTTAACCGATGCACGCACTTTCATGATTCAGACTCCAAAAAGTAAATTCTGTAGTGTTCGACACTAACGTAATAACCCGCCACCGCCGCCCTTCAGATTGGCCTTTTTCATCAGGCCATCGTACTGATGCGACATCATGTGCGCCTGTATCTGTGCCATGAAATCCATGACCACCACGACGATAATCAACAACGATGTACCACCAAAATAGAAGGGTACATTCCAACCCACGATCAGGAACTCAGGCAGCAAACAGACCAGGGTTATGTAGATCGCACCCCAAAAGGTCAGTTTACTCATCACACCATCGATATATTTAGCGGTTTGCTCACCCGGCCTGATACCGGGAATGAACGCGCCTGAACGTTTCAGGTTGTCCGCAGTCTCCCGCGAGTTGAAGACCAGCGCGGTGTAGAAAAAACAGAAAAAGATTATCGCCGCCGCATAGGCCATCACATAGACAGGCTCACCCGGTGACAGTTTCGAGAATATATCCTGTATCCAACGGGTGCCTTCCGTATTACCGAACCACTGCCCCAGGGTTGCCGGGAAGAGGATGATACTGGACGCGAAAATCGGTGGAATAACACCTGCCATGTTCAGCTTCAGAGGCAGATGGGTGCTCTGAGCGGCGAGCATTTTTCTACCTTGCTGACGCTTGGCGTAATTGATGGTGATCCGGCGCTGCCCCCGTTCGACAAAGACCACGAAGGCGGTAACCGCAATCGCCAGGACGAACAGGAAGAGAATCGTCAATGCGTTCAACTCCCCGGTGCGGGCTAGCTCCAGGGTACCGCCGATGGCGGAAGGCAGTCCCGCCACGATACCGGCAAAGATGATCAGCGAGATGCCGTTACCGATGCCTCGCTCGGTTATCTGCTCACCCAGCCACATCAGGAACATGGTGCCTGTCACCAGTGATACCGCGGCTGTTACCACAAAGCCAATACCTTGATGGATGACGATGGTCTCTCCACCCACGGTCTGACTCTGCAGCGCGATGGAAATACCCACCGCTTGAAACGTCGCCAACACAACAGTGCCGTAGCGGGTATATTGAGTAATCTTTCTACGCCCCGACTCTCCCTCTTTCTTCAACTGCTCCAATGTAGGGATAACAGCAGACATCAACTGCATGATAATCGAGGCGGAGATGTAGGGCATGATGCCAAGCGCGAACAGGCTGGCACGTTCCAGGGCGCCCCCGGAAAACATGTTGAACATATCCAGGATCGAACCCTGAGCCTGTTCGAAGAGTGCCGCCAAGGCGACCGGATTCACACCCGGTACCGGAATGAAGGTACCGATACGGAACACCAGCAGGGCACCGGCGACAAACAACAGGCGCTGACGAAGCTCCGTCAACCGGCCCATGCTGCCAAGCGCTCCCATCATTGGTGCTCCCTGATTAGCCATGATTTACTCGACCTTGCCACCAGCCGCTTCGATAGCAGCCTTAGCGCCTTTGGATACGCGAATACCTTTTACCGTCACGGCGCGATCGATTTCGCCAGAAGCGAAGATCTTCGCCCTTTTGACGGATCGGGCGATGATATTTGCCTTTTTCAGGGTATCGAGGTCGACCGCATCGCCTTCCACTTTCGCCAGCTCACCAAGCCGTACTTCAGCGGTTACCAAGGAGACACGGGAGGTGAAACCCACCTTTGGCAGGCGTCTTTGCAGGGGCATCTGGCCACCTTCAAAACCGACCTTGTGATAACCGCCGGAACGAGATTTCTGACCTTTGTGGCCACGGCCACAAGTCTTTCCGAGACCACTGCCGATACCACGACCGACACGTTTACGGTCAGTCTTGCTGCCAGCGGCAGGTTGTAGTGTGTTCAAGCGCATGATTAAGCCTCCACTACCTTGACCATATAGTTGACCTTATTCACCATGCCTCGCGTCGCGGGAGTATCCTCCACTTCGACGACCTGGTGCATACGGCGTAATCCCAACCCTGCGACGCACGCCTTATGGCTAGCCAGTCTGCCATTGGTGCTGCGTACCAGAGTCACATGCATCATCTTCTTCTTAGCCATGACTTACCCCAGGATATCCTCGACACTCTTGCCGCGCTTCAGTGCTACGGACTCGGCATCTGTCATCTCATGCAGGCCGTTGATGGTGGCGCGAACCACATTCATGGGATTGTTCGTGCCGATGCACTTCGCCAGTACATTCTGCACACCCAGCACTTCAAAAACGGCACGCATCGCACCGCCGGCGATAATACCCGTACCATCAGAGGCAGGCTGCATATGCACCTTGGCGGCGCCATGTCTACCTATCACCGGATACTGCAGGGTAGAACCGCTGAGGCGAACCGATACCATGTTTTTACGTGCTGTTTCCATGGCCTTCTGTATTGCCACAGGAACCTCACGCGCCTTGCCGGTACCGAAACCAACTCGACCCTTTCCGTCACCCACCACAGTCAGTGCAGAAAATCCGAACTGGCGGCCACCTTTAACAACCTTTGCCACCCGGTTTACATTGACCAGCTTTTCAAGAAGCTCGTCGCCCTCAGGCTTTGCATTGAAATTAGCCATATTCCAGAACCTTTAAAATTGGAGACCGGCTTCACGTGCCGCATCAGCAAGCGCTTTGACACGCCCATGGTAACGAAAACCCGAACGATCGAAGGCCACACTCTCTACACCGGCGGATTTAGCCCGCTCGGCAATATACTTTCCGACAATCTTTGCAGCGTCGACATTGCCGGAAGCGCCTTTTATCTCACCCCGAACCGATTTATCCAGGGTCGAGGCACTCGCCAGCACGCTGCCGCCATCCGGACTGATCACCTGGGCATAGATGTGTCGAGGCGTACGATGAATAGAGAGACGATGAGCACCAAGCTCTTGAATCTTTGCTCGAGTACGACGCCCACGACGTATGCGTGATATTTTCTTTTCCATCGTTCTACCCTATTTCTTCTTGGCTTCTTTGCGCGCAACATATTCGTCCACATATCGCACACCCTTGCCTTTATAAGGCTCCGGCGGGCGAAAGGCGCGGATTTCCGCGGCCACTTGGCCGACACGCTGCTTGTTACTTCCACTGACGACAATCTCGGTGGCCGATGGGGTCGCAATGCTGATGCCCTCAGGTACCGGATAGTCGATCGGGTGGGAGAAACCCAGGTTGAGGTTGAGGGACTTGCCGCCGGCTTGGGCGCGATAACCCACCCCAACCAATTGTAATTTCTTCTCAAATCCCTGCGTAACACCGGTCACCATATTGTTGATCAGCGCCCGCATGGTACCGGCCATGGCCCAGGAAGCCTTGTCCTCACTCTTTGGCGCGACCTGCAGGGTGTTGTCCTCTTCGGCAACATCCACTGTAGGGTGCAGGTCCATTGCCATTTCACCCTTGGGGCCCTTGATGCTCAGGGACTGATCAGCCTTTTTGACCGTAACACCGGAGGGTATTGAGATCGGGCTTTTAGCTACACGTGACATCTCATCACCCCCTTATGCGACGTAGGCGATGACTTCACCGCCCTGACCCGTCTCCCGGGCAGCACGATCCGACATCACACCTTTGGAAGTGGAGATAATCGCCACACCCAGTCCACCGCGCACCTTGGGCAAATCGTTTTTACCCTTGTAGACACGCAGGCCGGGACGGCTGATACGCTTGATCAAATCGATAACCGGACGCCCCTGATAGTAGCGCAGCTCCAAAACCAGGGTCGGCTTCTTGGCTTCGCTATTGATGGAGACTTCCTGAAGAAAACCCTCGTCTTTCAGAAGGTTAGCAATTGAGAGCTTAAGCTTTGAGGAGGGCAGCTCTACTGTCGTCTTCTTCGCTGCCTGGCCATTGCGAATGCGTGTAAGCATATCCGCGATGGGATCTGACATACTCATATTGAGCTCCTGTGGTCAGTCCGCCTTTGTGGCGCGATACCCGAAAATTATAAAAACAAAACGGGCCAACAGTTGACCCGGTTAAAGGCGCGAAATTATACGCTTACCAGCTGGCTTTAACAAGCCCCGGAACATCGCCACGCATCGCGGCTTCCCGCAGCTTGTTCCTGCACAGCCCAAACTTGCGGTAGACGCCGTGGGGACGGCCTGTCACCCGACAACGATTCTGCTTACGGGACGGGCTCGCGTCACGCGGCAGCTTCTGCAGTTTCAGAGTCGCCTCTTCGATCTGCTCGAACGTGCTGTTAGGATTCTTGATCACCGCCTTCAGAGCACTGCGCTTGGCAGCATATTGGGAGGCGATACGGGCACGTCTGGTTTCGCGTGCGATCATGCTCTTTTTTGCCATATTCAGACTCAGTTCTTAAAAGGAAATTTAAAGGCTTCCAATAACGCTCGACCCTCTTCATCGGTCTTGGCCGTGGTGGTAATGGTAATGTCCAAGCCACGGATTGCGTCGATCTTGTCATAATCGATTTCTGGAAACATGATTTGTTCTTTAACGCCCATGGAGTAGTTGCCACGACCATCGAAAGACTTGCCATTCAGACCACGAAAATCCCGGATACGGGGTATCGCGATATTGATCAGACGGTCTAGAAATTCATACATCCGCTCGCGTCTCAGGGTCACTTTGCACCCGATGGGCCATCCCTCACGCACCTTGAAACCTGCAATTGACTTGCGGGCATGGGTGATGATCGCCTTCTGACCGGCGATCTTCTCCATATCACCAACCGCATTTTCTAGCACTTTCTTGTCGCCAATCGCCTCACCGACACCCATGTTCAGAGTGATCTTAGAGATCTTGGGGACCTGCATGATGCTGCCGAACTGAAACTTATCCATCAGCTCCTGGACGATAGTATCCTGATATTCTTGCTGTAATCTTGCCATGTCTGATCACGCCTCAGATGTCGACGACTTCTTGATTCGATTTAAAGACTCGAACCTTTTTGCCATCTTCAAGAATTTTAAACCCAACCCGATCGCCCTTGTCGGTTACCGGATTGTAGAGGGCTACATTTGAAATGTGCAAAGGCATCTCTTTATCGAGAATGCCGCCTGGCTCACCGCGATTAGGATTGGGCTTGGTATGTTTCTTTGCCATATTGACATTTTCAACAACCAAACGGTCATCCTGCAGCATTCTGACTACGGTACCGCGTTTACCTTTATCCTTTCCGCTGATGACGATGACTTCGTCACCTTTTTTGATCTTGCTTGCCATGATGCCGCCTCACAAAACTTCTGGTGCAAGCGAAATAATTTTCATAAATCGCTCACTCCTTAATTCACGGGTCACCGGACCAAAGATACGCGTACCTATCGGCTGCAATGCATTGTTCAAAAGCACTGCAGCGTTGGTGTCGAAGCGGATCACTGATCCATCCGGACGACGAACGCCCTTTTTGGTTCTGACTACAACAGCATTGTAGACATCACCTTTTTTCACCTTGCCCCTAGGTATGGCATCTTTGACACTGACTTTTACGATGTCTCCGATCCCTGCATAGCGGCGATGAGAACCACCCAGCACCTTTATGCACTGAACCTGCTTGGCGCCACTGTTATCAGCAACACTGAGGTTGGTCTGCATCTGAATCATGGTATTGCCCTAATTCCAAATATTATCTATAGGTCGCACGCTGAGGACAAAATCTCAGCTGGCACGCTCCAGTACTTTAACCAAACGCCAGGTTTTGGTCTTCGACAGTGGGCGACACTGCTCCACCATCACGGTATCACCTTTCTGACACTCATTCGTTTCGTCATGCGCGTGCACCTTGGTGGAACGGCGCATGAATTTTCCGTAAACCGGGTGCTTAACGCGTCGTTCAACCGAAACGGTGATCGATTTATCCATTGCGCTGCTCACAACTTGACCTACCAGGGTCCGGTTCGTTGCCTGCTGTTCACTCATGATGCGTCACCCGACTTCTGTTCATTCATTAGAGTTTTCACACGTGCAATATCCTTGCGGACTTCTCGCATGCGTGATGGCTTGGCCAATTGACCGGTGCCCCGCTGCATACGCAGATTAAACTGCTCCTTGAGAAGTTCTTCGAGGGTAGTTGTCAGCTCTTGTTGAGACTTTTCTCTTAACTCTGATGCTTTCATTACATTACCGTCCGCTTCACAAATGTGGTCGATACGGGCAACTTGGCAGAAGCCAGCGCAAATGCCTCTCGGGCCAACTCTTCTGAGATACCTTCGATCTCGTAGAGCATACGACCGGGCTGAATCTGGGCAACCCAGTATTCAACGTTACCCTTACCTTTACCTTGGCGAACTTCCAAAGGTTTCTTCGTGATCGGTTTGTCCGGAAAAATGCGAATCCAGATTTTACCGCCACGTTTCACATGCCTGGTGATGGCACGCCTAGCGGCTTCGATCTGTCGCGCCGTGATTCGGCCGCGACCGGTGGATTTAAGGCCATATTCACCGAAAGAGACATCGCTGCCTTTGAAGGCCAGCCCGCGATTGCGCCCTTTGTGCTGTTTGCGAAATTTTGTCCGTTTAGGTTGTAACATTGCTTACGACCTCTTACCCGACGAGGTAGTTTTGGTTTCTACTTCAACTTCCTCATTATCACCGTAGACTTCACCTTTGAAGACCCACACCTTGACGCCGATGATGCCATAGGTTGTATTCGCTTCCGCGAATCCGTAGTCGATATCCGCACGCAGGGTATGCAGCGGCACCCGCCCTTCGCGGTACCACTCGGAGCGGGCGATTTCAGCGCCGTTGAGTCGTCCGCTGATGTTGACCTTGATACCCTCGGCACCCAGGCGCATGGCGTTCTGTACCGACCGCTTCATGGCCCTGCGGAACATCACGCGTCTTTCCAATTGCTGGGCGATACTCTCAGCCACCAACTGGGCATCGAGCTCTGGCTTGCGAATCTCTTCGATGCTCATGTGGACGGGAATTCCCATCATGCCGGAAACCTCTGCCCTCAAGGCATCGATATCCTCGCCCTTTTTGCCGATCACCAGTCCAGGACGTGCCGTGTGGACAGTGATGTGGGCGTTGTTTGCAGGGCGATCGATCTGTATACGGCTGACAGACGCCTGGGACAACTTCTTTTTCAAGAATTCCCTGACTTCGAGATCATTGTTCAACAGATCCGCATAGTGCTTGGAATCCGCATACCACTTGGATGTCCAGTCTTTTACGATGCCAAGACGAATCCCGGTTGGATGTACTTTTTGACCCATTTCGGCCTCTCTTGCCTGTTACTTTTCCGCAACTGTCACGTTGATGTGACTGGTGCGTTTGAGAATCCTGGTTGCACGACCTTTGGCACGTGCACGAATACGCTTCATGGTCGGACCCTCATCGACGCTGACGGCTGAAACCTTCAACTCATCGATGTCCGCACCATCGTTGTGCTCTGCATTAGCGATCGCCGATTCAAGCACCTTTTTTACCAACCCAGCACCCTTCTTCTTACTGAAAGAGAGAAGATCCAGGGCCTGCTCAACGGGAAGACCACGAATCTGATCGGCGATCAGTCGTCCCTTCTGAGCAGAAATCCGGGCATGACGCAATTTTGCTGTAGTCTGCATCGTCACTTCCTCTACTTGGACTTCTTATCGGCGGCATGGCCACGATAAGTGCGGGTCAGCGCGAACTCACCCAACTTGTGTCCGACCATGTTCTCCGATACCAACACCGGAACATGCTGTTTGCCGTTGTATACAGCGATTGTCAGTCCAACCATCTCCGGCGCCACGAGTGATCTGCGCGACCAGGTCTTGATAGGACGTTTGTTGTTCTGGGCTACCGCCTCATCCACCTTCTTCATCAAATGGTGGTCAATGAATGGGCCTTTTCTGATTGAACGTGGCACGACTCTAACCCCTAATCAATTATTTACGGTTTCTACGGCGCACAATCATCTTGTTTGTGCGTTTATTGGTACGGGTTTTATACCCTTTGGTTGGCACACCCCAGGGCGATACCGGATGACGACCACCCGAGGTACGACCTTCACCACCGCCATGGGGATGATCAACAGGGTTCATGACAACACCACGTACGGTTGGACGTATACCCTTCCAACGTGTGGCACCCGCCTTACCTAAAGAGCGCAGGGTGTGCTCGGAGTTTGAAACCTCGCCGATGACTGCGCGGCAGTCAGCAAGAACCTTGCGCATTTCACCAGAGCGGAGACGCAGGGTGGCATATTCGCCTTCCCGAGCCACCAGCTGCACCGAAGCACCCGCAGAGCGTGCAAGCTGTGCACCCTTGCCAGGCTTCATTTCGATGCAATGAACCACTGAACCCAGCGGCATATTCCTCAATGGCAGGCAGTTACCCACTTTGATCGCAACACCTGAACCTGACTCGACTTTGTCACCCACATGCAGGTTGTTGGGAGCGATGATGTAGGCGCGTTCACCATCCGCGTAACGGATCAGCGCAATATGCGCGGTCCGATTCGGATCGTATTCAAGGCGTTCAACCGTTGCCGGAATACCTTCCTTGTTGCGCTTGAAATCGATGATGCGATAGCGTTGTTTATGACCACCGCCACGATGACGCGTAGTGATACGACCGTTATTGTTACGACCGCCACTCTTAGTCTTTTTTGCCACCAATGGGCCATAGGGCGCACCCTTATGGAGCTCATCATTGACAACCTTGACCACAAATCTGCGGCCCGCGGAGGTCGGTTTTGATTTAACGACTGCCATAATCCAAATCCTGTCTTATTTACTCACGCACCGGTCGCGAAATCGATATCGTTTCCGGGCTTGAGACGAACATATGCCTTTTTCCAGTCTGAACGTTTACCGTTGACTTGACCAAAGCGCTTCGTTTTGCCTTTGCAATTTACAACCTGCACCCGCTCGACCTCGACCTCGAACAGCTTCTCAACTGCCTTTGCGATCTCTCGCTTGGTGGCGTCGGTTGCAACGCGAAAGGTATATTGTTGGTTGGCATCAGCAACCACACTACTCTTCTCAGATACCACAGGACTGAGCAGAACCTTCATCAGACGCTCGTTGTTCATGCCAGTCGCTCCTCGAGTTTCTTAACTGCACCTTCAGTGACCAAGACCTTCTCATAAGCCACCAGACTGACCGGATCGATCTCATCGATATCCCGTACATCGACACCGTAGAGATTCCTGGATGCCAGGTAGAGATTCTCGTCCGGCTTCAGGGTCACAACCAATACGTCGCTTAGATCCATACCTTTTAGCTTTTCAACCAGCTGTTTGGTTTTGGGTTCGGTTATGGCGATTTCATCCACCACCACCAACCTATCCTGCCGATTCAGTTCAGATAGAATCGAACGAATTGCGCCACGATACATTTTCCGGTTGATCTTCTGGGCATAGCTGCGTGGGGATGCTGCGAAGTTCACGCCACCACTGCGCCAAATCGGGCTGCGACTGGTACCCGCTCGCGCACGACCCGTACCTTTTTGACGAAAAGGCTTGGCCCCGCCGCCTGCCACTGCAGAGCGATTTTTCTGTGCTTTGGTGCCGGCACGCGCACCGGCCATATAGGCCGATACCACTTGATGCACCAGTGATTGCTTAAACTCCGCACCGAAGACCTCGTCAGAGACCTTCAGGGTTTGTGCACCTACAGCTGTTTGTACATTGAGTTCCATCAGACTCACCCTTTATTCTTCATCTTCACCGCAGGGGTGACAATCAAATCACCGCCTTTGGAGCCTGGCACAGAGCCTTTTACCAACAATAGATTCCGCTCTGCATCAACGCGTACGACTTCCAGATTCTGCTGACAACGCTGTACCGCACCCATCTGACCCGCCATCTTCTTGCCTTTGAAGACACGTCCGGGCGTCTGACACTGTCCGATCGATCCGGGCGCACGATGCGACAACGAGTTGCCGTGAGTGGCATCCTGCATGCGGAAGTTATGGCGTTTGACGCCGCCTTGATATCCCTTACCCTGGGAACGTCCACGTACATCGACGATCTGTCCGGCCTCGAACCGATCAGCCTTGATCTCACTGCCGACCTCGATACCCTCGACGTCGGATTCCTCGGCACGGAACTCCCATATGCCGCGTCCGGCTTCGATGCCTGCTTTCGCATAATGGCCTGAAGCTGGCTTACTCACACGTGAGCTCTTACGCGCACCCGTGGTGACCTGAATAGCCAAGTAACCATCAGTCTCGTCACTTTTCATCTGCGTGACTCGGTTGGGCTCAACCTCGATCACCGTAACCGGGATGGATTCTCCCTGCTCGGTAAATATCCGGGTCATTCCCGCTTTACGTCCGACTACTCCAATCGCCATCGTTCTAACCTCAGTTCAGTTTGATCTGCACATCGACGCCGGCAGCCAAATCGAGCTTCATCAGCGCATCCACGGTCTTGTCGGTCGGCTCGACGATATCGAGCAGACGCTTGTGTGTGCGGATCTCATATTGATCACGCGCATCCTTGTTGACATGCGGTGAAATCAAAATGGTGTATCGCTCATTCTTTGTCGGCAGCGGAATTGGACCACGTACATGCGCACCTGTGCGCTTGGCGGTCTCCACTATTTCACGGGCAGATTGATCAATCAGTCGATGATCAAATGCTTTCAGACGAATTCGTATTCTCTGGTTAGCCATTATCACTTACTCGATAATCTTGGATACCACACCGGCACCCACGGTCCGGCCGCCTTCGCGGATCGCAAAGCGCAGACCCTCTTCCATCGCAATCGGGGC
>JBEVVS010000114.1:0-110218 GCA_040507005.1 Candidatus Thiodiazotropha sp. | reverse complement strand
TAGAGGCCTTAGTCGCATTGATGAAGCTGGTGATTTCAGACTCTACTACATTAACCAGGGGCTTTTTAAAAAAGGCCCTCATAAACGTATACAGTGCAAGGACTGTCATATCGATATTGAAAAAATCCCACATGATCCTGCAAAAAAAGTCGACTGTACTATCGAGTGCCATCTAACCGAACCTTCCGGCAACGAAAAATTTACCCATAAGCCAGTGGCAGAGATATTGACAAACAGCGTTCATGGCGCCAATCACGGGGATGCAAAAGCCGTGAAATATCCTGATGACTACCCCTATTGCACTGATTGCCACGATCAACCTTTATATAGACCGCTCTCATTTTTCAAGGGACACGCCGCAGGCATATCGGAACGAGGTCTCAGCAGGTGTAAAACGTGCCACCAAACCGGAGATTTTGCGGAGGATTTTTATAATCATGTAACCTCAAGACTGCAAAAAATGCGGGTTTCATCTGAAATAGTCAGGTTATGCGCAAAATGTCATGGTGATAATAAATTTCAACGCAGACATGATCTACAAGCAAACGTTGTCGCATCATATTGGGAAACATTCCATGGCAAAGCCACATATTTTGGATCAGACGAAACCCCTGACTGCATAGATTGTCATGTTGTTTATGGTGAGAACGTACACTCCATTGAAGGCAAAGAGTCTTTAACTTCAGCTACTCACACTGCAAACATATCCGCCACATGCAGGTCATCCGACTGCCATAAAGATGCAGGTGACAATATTTCCGGCTACCAGGTACATACTGACTACGACGATCCAGAAAAATACCCCATGCAGCACTACATGCTTAAGTTTTTTAAGTATCTAATGGCTGGCGTAATATACTTCTTCGTCACTATCATATTTCTGGAGTTATTGAGAAGACTTTTCCCTAATTTCTCATTTGCGAAACAACGAAATCCCATTCGTTACAAACCCTAGTTTTCAATCATTCTTACTGAGTAACAGTATATGCAACGGTATCCAATAATCACGGTAAAGAACGGAAAGCGCTATTTTTTTAGGTTTTCTCTGATGCAACGGGTACAGCATATAGTGCTGTTTACAAGTGTAATCATTTTGGCATTGACCGGTTTTCCACTCAGATACTATGACCAGCCTTGGGCCAAACCTCTATATAATTTTTTTGGTGGCATCGATACAGCCCCATGGGTGCATCGCATTACCGGTCTCGTGTTATTGGGTTTGTTTATTTTTCATACTGGTTACTGGCTATATCTATTCTTTAAATATCGTGTCGGTAGATTGATCAGGGAAAAACAACTGTCAGTCAGAAATATTATAAAAGAATTCTTTTCCATGGAGATGATCCCCAACAAAAAAGACATATTAGATCTAGCTGACATGTTCAAGTACTTGCTCTACTTCAACAATCAACGTCCGCATTATGATCGCATATCCTGGAAAGAGAAGTTCGACTATTTTGCACCCTATTGGGGTATCCCCATACTTGGTCCAGCCGGCGTCGCCCTGTGGTTCAGAGATGAATTTACTCAATTCATGCCCGGCATATTATTGAATGCATTTTATATCATGCACACAGACGAGGCTTTATTGGCTGCTATCTTCCTGTTTTTCGTTCACTGGTACAACGTTCACTATTCACCGGAAAAATTTCCGATGGCAACCGTGTTCCTCACAGGGTACCTAAGTGAGGAAGAGATGATTCATGAGCACTATGGCGAATACAAACGCGTCATGATCGAGCAAGGCCTGGAAGCTGATATTATAGCCGACAATCATTGAGTCAAGGACAAATAGATGCTCAACACATTTAAGAGATTCGTACGAACCATATATATACTCGCGCTTATGATATTTACGCTTTGGTATGGTTACTTCTTGTACCAAATTATATTTATACCCAGTCAGAGTGAACAGGCGATTGATATCGCTGATCAGGAGATCGATGCCTTTTTTGGAGAAGGAACCACTGAAGAGGAAAAAGAGTTCATCAAATCCTTAAAACAACAACAGACCACATCGACTACAGATCTCGGCTATATGGTCATAGAGGAACAATATGTAAAGGGGCATTTTCATCATGTTGGTATGAAGGTGGAAACGGACAACAATAGTACATGCATCAGGTGTCACGGCGCAGTACCACACGATCGCGCCAAGACAATCCGCGCATTTCTTAATATGCACGCATTCTACATGGCTTGCGAAACATGCCACATACGCCCAACAAATAACTCATCAAAATATGAATTCCGCTGGTATGACAAGCAAACAGGGAAGATCACCTCCAATCCCCCTGGATTAAATACTTTAGATGAATCGATGTATGGTAACTATGCCGCCAAAATCTCTCCAGGAGAGTCTGATAGCAAGGGCAACTTCAAGTTTATCAACGGAGCCAAGGAACTTGATTTTGTAGAGCGATACTTAAAGCAAGAGAGTCGTCTAAACGATACACAAAAATCTAAAATGAAAAAAGTAATACATCGCAATGTAAATGAGGATCCACTGATCTGCGATGGCTGTCATACAATCAGGGAAACGCCTTACTTGCCTTTTACCAGGCTTGGCTATCCAAAGCGCAGATTACATGAGCTCACGAGTACCGAAGTTGTCGGGATGATCAACAAATATCAGAAGTTCTATATACCTAATTTGCTTAAAGGTGGCGGTGTCGAGAAGGATGACAAATCCTGACATTCAAACCAAGATTATCCCAGCCATGAAACAGGATAGCCAAATGTGATGTCAACAATAGGTGATCGGCACATGGATACAGAATACACAAACAGCGCAGAATTCATGCTTCTGCTCTTGTCCAGTTCTTTCCTTTTCGTCAATATCCGCAAGCTGAACACTCATCTAATTAATAACCATCAGGCGGGGCATTTAATAACCCTGGTGTTAATTGTATATCTTTTACCATTTGCTTCTATCGCAAGTGACGATGAAAACTGCTTAATGTGCCACAATATGCCAGGCCTAGGCATCTACACCAAGGATGATAATGAGAATGTAGTGAAGCGCATCTTCTATATTAATGAGGAATTATTCAAGGCCTCTTATCACGGCAGACTCTCATGTTCCAGCTGCCATACGGGCATTGATGAGGTGCCACATAAAAACATTTCCAAAGTAGACTGTGCAAGTGATTGTCATATCGTAGATCCATCCACTAACAGAAAATTCAGCCATTCTGATATTGTCGATGAACTCTCTAGTAGCGCGCATGGAAAAACTAACCACATAAAAGGTCCCATCACCGACTTGCCAGATTGTAAGTACTGCCATACAAACAAACCATATCAAATCAAAGGTTCAAACGAACAGGAAACGATAGTTTTTCTTAAAATCTGTTTACAGTGTCATGAATCTGCTGAATGGGCGGAGCGATTTTTCAAACATATCAACTATCGAACCCTAACCAGGAGATCATCCAAGCAGATTGTCGAAATGTGCAGTCAGTGTCATGCCGATCAGAGCATGATGGATAATCACGACCTCGATGTGGTTATCGGATTTAACGACACCTTTCATGGAAAGGCAATACGTTATGGTAACACTGCTGTCGCTAATTGTCTTAATTGTCATGCTCCCTATCAAAGTGGCTTTTCACCTCACAGTATATCCTCACACCAGGATCCCTATTCACCTGTATCACGGGACAACAAAATCAAGACCTGTCGACAATCGGGGTGCCATACTGAAGCCAAAGAGGCGTTTGCCACAAGCGGCAGGATACATCCTTCATCATTAACACCAGCAAAAATGGCCAGCCGCAGGTCCACAACTAGTATTGCAATCGAGGGTCATGATACCGAATTCCAGGAATTGGTATTACATTTGATATCACTTTTCTACAAGATATTGATTATTGTCGTCGTTGGCGGACTTACCCTGCACCAGATTCTTGAATTATTAACATTACGCAGAGAAAGAAAACTGAGAGGTGGCTTATGACTGAATATTCCAACTCACAACCGAGGGGTATCGTCAGACTAACCAAAAACCAACGCATCCAACATGCAGTCCTGTTTATATCCACAGGCTTACTAATTATTACTGGGTTCATGTTACAGGGTGAGAGGTGGGTCATCGAGATGTTTGGAAGCGCCGGCGATACCATATTCTGGTGGCGCAGTTTAATTCATCGCATTGCCGGAGTTTCCGTCATCATCGTCTGCGTATACCACTTCTATTATATTTTGTTCACAGCAGAGGGGCAATCTTGGATTCTCGATATGCTTCCTAAATCGAAGGATTTCTCTGACCTCTATAAGAACCTCGCTTACATGCTGGGATTCAGAGAAACCAAACAGCCAATGGGCCGCTTCACCTATCTGGAAAAGCTGGAGTATTTTTCAGTTTGGTTTGGCATGTTTATCGTTATCAGCACTGGTATCATGATGTGGACAGAATATCTGTGGCCTAAATTCTACCTCGACATCGCAGATGCTTTTCATCTCGGCGAAGCGACTCTTGCCGCCCTGGCGATTATTGCAGGTCACATATTCACCGTCCATTACCATCCTCACGTCTACCCGATGAACCGCGCCTTCATCGATGGATATATAGATGAAGAACTGGCCCGTATAGAGCACCCCATTTGGCATGACAAATTGAAAGAAGCAGAGAGTAACAGAGACAACCAGAGCACCCTGAAATGACAACCGGAAATAGCAGCAATTCTCCCTTGAAGATGCTTCTGACGGATCTGCTGATGGGGTCTATTTTTCTATTATTGTTAAGTTTTGCAGTCTGGCTGGTATGGATTACCTATTTTCGTGAATACTTTGATACCGGCATAATCGATAATCGTAGCTTGACCATTATGGAGCAACTAACCGTAAGCGGATTGGATCCGAAAGAGCATTTCCACAATCTCGATGAAACCGTTTTCAAGACAGCCAATTCTCCGTCTGTCTGCATGAAGTGCCATGGCAGTTACCCCCACTCCAAGTCAAAAAAAATTCGCGCTTTTTTAAACGCACATGCATATTTTATGGCATGCGAGGTCTGCCATCTGCAAGAGAAGAAAAGAGCTCATACACGATTCATGTGGCTTGATGACAAGACCGGTAAATCCATGAATTTTTATCCGACCAAATTCAAGGCAAAAATCATTCCTGTCGAAACAATAGCGGGGTCGATCAGGCGTCTCGATGAGTCCAGTGATCGACAGTTCATCGAACACTACTTACAGAACCGTAATTCTCTCGACGCTGACCAAGAAGCAGCGGCCAAGGTCAGGATACACAGAAACGTGTCTGATTCCACAATCGTATGCACCGATTGCCATACAACCGAAAAAAAACCATTCCTTCCTTATGCAGAGCTGAACTATACAGAACAAAGAATAGAAGAGTTATCTGGCACTGATATCGTTGGAATGTTAAACAAATACAAGGATTTCTATATGCCAAACCTGTTTGACCGAGATGAACTTTAGGCATGGCTAGTCATTCAAACGCTAAGCTTCACGGTCTACATATAGCTACTGATACATATGCAGAGGCAATACGGCGGACAGCCTATTTTGTTCTCCTACTATTGCATCCCATATATCTTTTCGCCGCTGATTCTGCCCTGCCCTTAGTCGCTTACAAAAAGATCATGGAGCTGAATGGAGAATCTGCTGGGGGAATGATCATGCCAACGGACATTGCAATCGGCAATGATCAAAGAGTCTATATCGTTGACAGCGGAAACAACAGGATTCAGGTATATGCAGATAATGGATCGTACCTGTTCTCTTTTGGTTCTAAAGGTAGCGGCAAACAACAATTAAACTCTCCAGTGGGAATCACGACAACTGATAACGGTCGGGTTTTAGTTGCAGACCGCGGTAACAAACGAATCCAGATCTTTAATTCAGAGGGTGGCTTTTTGAAGTCAATACCAACCGTCGTCGGCAAGTCAACCATTACTCCCGTCGATGTAGCTACAGACCAAAATGGTGAGAGAATACTCGTCACTGCTTCAGGCCCCCATCATCGTATTTTGCTATTCAACCGTCGTGGAGAAGTTACAGGAGTATGGGGGAAACCTGGAAACAACCAGGGTGAATTTCGCTACCCTGCAACCATCGCAGTAAGTAATGAACATGAAACCTATGTTGTGGACGTCTTCAACACTCGAGTTCAAGTACTCGACCAGAAGGGAAATTTTCTGGTATCAGTCGGATCCTGGGGGGTATCACCAGGTCATCTGTTCAGACCAAAAGGAGTGGCGATCGAGAATGACGGTCAAATCCTGGTCAGCGACAGTTATCTAGGAGTCGTCCAACTCTACAACAACGACACCCGTTTTCACGCCGTACTCGGCGTCAATGGAGATATAGCGCGATTTGACACGCCGGCAGGGATGGATGTCGACAAACAGGATAGAGTGTATATCGCAGAGGTTATGTCAAACCGGGTTACCGTGTTACAGCCTGTAAAGACAAGGTAGCTAATGCATATTTGCAAACCTCAATCAACAAGGCTAACCCACAGCTTCTCCTGGCCTGCACTGTTACAAACTATTCTATTACTGACTTTCATGCCTATGGATGCTTATGCCGCACGGGTAGTCGCTGAAAAACGCGAATGCGCAACTTGCCACATCGCCTGGATGGCCGAATTCAAACGTGGCGATGTAATCACACTGATCCCAAATAACCCAAGGCCACAGGAAAAGACCGGTCGTCAAGACATCGTCAGCACCGAACGGATGTGTTTTTCTTGTCATGATGGATTTGTTCTTGATTCACGTTTTTTATGGCAGCAGGGCCACAATCATCCAGTTGGGGTAAAGCCTTCCGACAAGGTCAAGATTCCAACCGAGGATGGAAAGACTATATTCCCCCTCAATGATGCCGGAAATATCTATTGCGGTACTTGCCATAGTGCACATGGTATTGAGTGGGGTGATGAGTTATCACCGGTATTCCTGAGAGCGAGAAATATTGATTCCTCCCTTTGTGTCATGTGCCACACGGATCGCGAAGGAGAAACAAATGGACGACACAACCATCCGATTATGCAGGAAGCGCAACCGAGTGCACGGCAATTGCGTGAACTAGGCGCTCAGTTCAGTCAGGATAACAAAATAATATGTCAGAGCTGTCACAGGGTGCACAGCGCCAAGGAGGACAAACTACTGGTAAAAAACAACCTCAGTTCACAACTCTGTTCATCCTGTCACTCGGACAAGATTCCCCAAACCGGTTCAGCCAACGGTGTGAATTTCACACATCCTGTCAATACCAGAGCTAACTCCGCAACTCTACCAGAAATATTTCAGGAGGCAGGCTCCAAGATAGGCCCCGGCAAAGAGATAACCTGTGAAACATGTCATCAGGTACATCATGCAGCCTCTGAAAAACTAGTTTTGATTGAACAAGCAAGTCTAACCGAGGGTATCTGCGTCACCTGCCACAAGGATAAGCGCGGCATCCTGAGCAACGGGCACAATGTGTTTGAATCGCGCACCAAGCAGATGATGGATTCCAATTCATCGCAAATACTTGGCGCTTGCGGTGCCTGTCATAACATCCATGGTGGCAATGGGCCAAAAATGTGGGCAAGAAAAATTGATGACTACGGAGACCGTACCGCCAGTCTATGCCTGAGCTGTCATCAAAAAGGGCATTTGGCTGAAGAGTTCACGATAGGAAAGTACAGTCATCCCGTAGGTAAAACACTCCCCATGGGTGTCGACGCATCCGCCGAGCTGCCACTGTTTAGCGCTTCCGGTGAACGCACTGCATCGAGAAGGTCTGGGCGCGTCTCTTGCCCGACCTGTCATGACATCCATGGTCCGCAATCGAACGCTAAGACTTCTGCGTTTTTCTCCAGCGACAAAAAGAGTAGTGGTAAGTATCTGCGCATCGGTGAGCAGAGTCGTCTCTCTCTGTGTAAAAACTGCCACCAGGATAAGTGGTCTATCAGTGACACGAAACACGACATCGATGAGAGCGCCGATGGCGCCAAATCCACTGCTTTGGGGGTCTGTGGCAATTGTCACCTCGTGCATAACGGGCTAGGTCCCCGTATGTGGGCTCGAGACAATCTATCTGAAGATCCTGTATCTGCAAACCTGTGTTTGAGTTGCCACAGCAAAGGCTCGTTGGCGGAGGACAAAACGGTAGGCGACCACTCGCATCCAATTGGCGTGTCCATACAAGACGCAGGCATTCAGGTTACAAATGACGGCTGGGTAGCCAGGAATGGAGACAGTGAAAAGAGTATTCCGGCTGCCCTACCTCTGTATGACAAAAACGGACACAAACAGAAAGATGGAGAACTGCTCGGATGCGGAACCTGCCACGACCCACACCGATGGTTCGCCACCGACACCGACTCATATGCCTCGAACATGGATGAGGAGGGTGATTCAAGAAACAGCTTCCTGCGAAAAGCAGCAGCGCCAGATGGCCAGCTCTGTTCACTCTGCCACCGATCAAAAGCGACGATTCGAGCCACTGATCACGACATGGCTGTAACCGCACCGGAAACCAGCAACAGTTTAGACGCAAAACCAACACAATCCGGCGTCTGTGGCCAATGTCATGCGGTCCATAACGCCACCCAGGAATTGGCTCTCTGGGCCCGAAAACCCGGACCTGGAAGAGATGTCGCGGAAAAACTCTGCCGCAGCTGCCACAACAAAGACCAAATCGCACAGGCCAAGGATCCTCAAAAGGCTCACCACCCGAGTTACGTAAGGGCCTGGTCGAGTGAACTGCGCAAGAGTATCAATCCCGATGTGGAAACGATCCCGATGTTCTCCAGCAGCGGATATCAAAGTGAAGTTGGCTTTATCAGCTGCCCAACATGCCATAACGCACATCAGTGGCAGGCCGGCAAAGCTGAGATTGGGAGTGGTCAAAACGAGGAAGGGGACGTCTTAAGCAGCTTTTTGAGATTGCAATCAACGGAGCGATTTATATGCGCTGACTGCCATGGCCTGGATTCCATTTTTCGCTACAAGTACTTTCATGGCGCGAGTCGTCAGTAAACGCAGTGACTCTTGTCCGGGTATCCAATGCATGCTTAAATCAATGCCGACGCGAAATGCGGTATGCAAATCACCGCTACACTCAGGTAGGCATCATGGCAACTCCATTGACAAAAAAAGAGATCGAGCAGTTACCGGTGCAGCCATATGACAGCATGCGACAGGATATACAAACCGGTGACCTGGTATTCTGCTCCGGTTCCTATTTTTTCTCCCAGGCCGTGCAAAAATTCACCAATTCCGTATGGAGCCACGTGGGCATGATCTACAGGGACCCGACCCTGCAACGGGTCTTTGTATTGGAGAGTGAGACGATGATCGGCGTGCGTCTGGCGCCACTATCCAAGTATCTTCGCGACTACCATGGCAAGAACCGTCCCTACAAAGGCCACATCGTGATCGCAAACGTGAGCCCCCCGGTGGATCAAGATAAGCTCAACCAGGCCATCAGCTACGGCATGGACGAACTCACCAAGCCCTATGATAATTTCGAGATTCTGCGCATTGGGGTGCGTATTCTGTTCAAGATCAGCCGCCGCACTCGGGATCGGAAATATATCTGCTCGGAACTGGTCTACGACTGCTTCAACAGCGTTGGCGTACCGTTCAGTTTAAGGGATGAATATGTCAGTCCGGACGATATATGGCAGGATGATCAAGTGCAGTCGAAATACAGAATCTTTTGAGCTCACTCCACAGTCAGCACCCGGATCAGGTCTGTACCACCAGTCATCTGACTATGCCCGCTGGTGGCAATTGCGATATCACCGCTCTCCACTAGACCGCGTCTTCTTGCCTGGGCGATTCCATATGCGATCTTTGCATCATCCGTACTCTCTTCATCATAGCGAACAGGTATTACACCCCAGTTCATGCACAGTCGTCGGGTCACCCTGGGCGATTGTGTAATGGCGAGTATGGGACACTCCGGGCGATGCTTGGAGATCAATCTGGAGGTGAAGCCCGATTCGGTGAGGCTGATAATCGCAGCCGCCTTGAGTTGACTGGCCATGTCCACCGTCGAGTGGCTGACCGCTTCGGTGACCACGTTGGAGGGATGGGGAATGATGTGCTGCAGATAACCATATTCCCGCAGCGACGCCTCGGTCCGGATCGCCAGCATGTCCATGGTTTTGACCGCTTCCACCGGGTAGTCCCCCATGGCCGATTCACCGGACAGCATCACCGCCGAGGAGCCATCCAGGATGGCATTCGCCACGTCGCTCGCCTCCGCCCGGGTCGGTTTTGGATTGTGCTCCATGGAGGCAAGCATCTGGGTCGCGGTGATCACGGGCTTGCCGTTGCTTACCGTGATGCGGATGATCTTCTTCTGCATGCTCGGCACATCCGCCATGGGCAGCTCCACGCCCATATCCCCCCGCGCCACCATGATCCCATCCGCCGCTGCCACAATGGATTCGAGATTATTGATACCGGCGCGATTTTCGATCTTGGCGATGATCGGGATATCGACCCCCTTGGCGACAAGGATCTCCCGCATTCTGTTCACCTCATCGGCATCCTGAATAAATGAAGCCGCGATATAGTCCACATCGTTTTCCACCGCAAACGAAAGCTCCTGCAAGATATCATCGCGATGTTCCGGCTCCACCACCGTCATGGAGAGCTGGGTATTCGGCAGGTTGACCCCCTTGTTCTCTTTCAACACGCCACCCAAGACGACCTTACAGCGAATCTCACGGTCAAGGATCGATTGCACCGTCAGCTCCAGCGCCCCATCATCGAGCAGGATCACATCACCGGGATTCACCTCCTGATGCAGCCGCTGGTAGGTCACTGAAACCCCTTGTTGGTCACCGCCACGTCCATCGGTGAAGATGGAAAAACTATCACCCGAGCTCAGTTCGATACTCCCCTGGGGTATCTTCCCGGTGCGGATCTCAACACCCCGGGTATCGATCATGATCGCAACCGGTATGCGCAGGTTGTCGGATGCCTGACGGATACGTTGGATACGCTGACTATGCTCTGCGTAACTTCCGTGGGAGAGATTCAACCGGGCGACACTCATCCCGGCCACGATCATCTCTTCCAGGGTATCCACCGAATCGGACGCGGGACCGATGGTGGCCACTATCTTGGTTTTACGTATGGGAAGTCCTGTCATCGAATCTGCTCTTTTTTGGCAAGGCGAATAAAATCATCCCAGTGATCCCGGTATCGATCAAGCTCCCGCATGAAACCACTGTTATGGTCCCCACTCAATTCAACAAGATATTTCGGTTCATTGGCTCGCTGGAAAATCTGTTGACCATGACGGAAAGGTATAATCTCATCATTACGACTATGAATGACCATTAGCGGGCTGTCGATGGTCGCTATGCGTTGCAGGGTATTGTATTGATATCTGGCCAACCAGCGCACGGGCAGCCAGGGATAGAGCTCTGCCGCCATATCGGGCACTGAGGTGAAAGTGGACTCCAACACCAGCCCCATGGCAGGCTTTTGCACGGCGATATAAGCCGCGACCGCCCCACCAAATGAGCGACCAAACAACAGGATCTCGCCTGCTTGTATTCCCCTTGTCTCTGTCAGATAGCGCCATGCCGCCTCCGCATCCCTGTAGACCCCCTTCTCGGACGGCCTCCCTTCACTGTTGCCATAACCGCGATAATCAAAAATAAAAACCGCCAAGGCCAATTCATTGAACAAGGAGAGAGACTCCAGGCGATGGGATATATTGCCGGCATTGCCGTGAAAGAAAAGCAGCGTCCCCCGGGGCTCTTCATGGGGCAGGAACCAGCCGTGCAGCCTTACATTGTCCTCAGTCATCAGGCTCACCGACTCAAAGGCCAATCCCACCTGGTGGGGTGTGGCAGCCACACGCCTGGATGGAAGATCGGGCAGATGGATCAAATTGGTCTGATTAAGATAGAGGTAGAGGGTGATCGCCAGAAACAGTAGCAGGATCAGTGATAACAGAAACAACATCTCCCGCAACACCGGGGGCAGAGTCATGGCCTGTTTCTCGCCTCGATCAATGCCTGATACTCATCCGGGGCGAGAATCTGTCTGAGATCGATATAGCTGCCGCTTTCAAAGTCCCTCAGGCGCGGCAAGGTTTCCAGGATCCGTTCAGCCCCCTCAACCGGCGACAATACGGCACCCTCTTTTCGCGCCTGCTGCAGCCGTTGCAGTGCAGGAAATTCCTTGCTGTCTGCCTCGCTACACAAATAATCCATCATGCTCGATTCGATCAGGCCAGGGGCGATGGAGGCGATATGGGTAGACTGAAATTCGTGGGCATAGAGACGCCCCAGCATGTTCAGGGCAGATTTCGAGAGGGCATAACCCCCCCAGCCCTTGTTGCCCAACACGGCAGCGCCGGAAGAGAGCAACAGGATCTGGTCGATTTTGATACCCGACTCAAGCAGCCAGTCCAGGATCACCTTGTTCGACCAGAGGTTGATATCCATAATCTGCCGCAGCTCATCCAATGAGGTCTTGCTGATATGTTTGATCTCACCCAGGATACCGGCATTCAGCACCACCAATTGCAGTGTCCCAACCCCTTGCAGGAGGCGCTCCAGATTCTCCCCGATGGTGTCAAAACGGGTAAGATCACAGCGTATATCCTCCACATCGCCCGCCAGGTCACAGCCACGCCGGCTACAGCCGAAAACCTTGTAGCCATGGGCCAGCAATACCTCGCTGAGTCCCAACCCGAGACCACTGCTGTTGCCGGTAACCAAAGCGTTTTTCTTGTCCATAATCAATCCTCGACCTTCCCATCATCCTTGAAGAAGCACAGCTGGCAGCATGTTAACCGATGAGGCTTCTCGACGCCGTTGCGATAACCGCTCTTGTGTAGTCATAGGCACGGGCATCCCCACTCGCCCGCGGCCCCGCCACATTCAAAATGGCGATCTCTTTGTCAGTGATGAACTTTATGATCCTCTCCGCCGCCCGACGTTCACTCAGTTCCTCCCCATCGATCATCTGTGCGCCTGATACGATTTTTAACACGCCACAAACAGGAAAACTACGCTGATCCGTTTCTGCTGATCGCATCCCTGACATCGTTGCCTCCCAGGGCTATTACATAGAGCGCATCCGTCGCGGCCACACCCTGGGCGTCGCTGAAAAAAGCCTCCAGCTGGATATTCAGATTGACACTGTCACCCACATCCCGGGCACGTGCGCCACCGACTGCATAGTTGGTGCGTTTCAGTGCTTTACCTTTTGCTCCCTTGAACGCGGGTTTTACACTGTCGCCCAGATCGAGTTCTCTTCCCAGCCGCTCAACCCATGTAGGGCCATTACTGAAGTGGTTGCCACCTCGCGCATAGGGTGCATCGGGAATCAAAAATTCATTCAGGGTCTCATAGGGGGGTTTCAGATTGATGCCGGAGAGAAAAAATGCATTGCCCGGATCTGACAGACTGTCACCGAAAACCACTACACCGGCATAGGGCTTATCCTTGGCAAGAACGAGGCATGGAATCAGTAGGATGGCGAGTAAGACGCCTGACAATCTAAAACCCTGTTGTCTTGTTATCATTATCTATCCCCCTTGTTATTATTAACAGCCCTATTCTAGCCCACTATCCCTCAGCAGTAGAAAAATTCGGCTTTGTTAGCCGGTTATCGTCTTGCAGGGATAACTTCACCCGCCTCCACGTCTGAAGCAGAGATCGAATCTGGACCAAAACTTTGCCACTTCATCTCTATCAGAATCCTTGAACTGAAAATCGACTTGTAGAGATGGCATGCTCAGAGAACCGATCTTCAGTGGCTTGTTCAGACGCAGTTGCAAAACAGCCCTGAATGTCGGATGGAAGATATCCACCGCTGCAGCGGTCTCATCAATTTCGATCCGGTAGTAACGCCTGAGTGGCGACAAGCTGCGTAAAAACTCTGCCTGGGAAATTGTCATCGTCCGGCTGGCCCTAGACTGCATCATTTAAGCCCTGTGCTGGCGAGGTGACTCAAGGGTGCGACAGAATGGGTGTGCGCCATCTAGCCGCCGGCAACCGGCGGCCAGAGCGCGATCACATCCCCATCCTTAAGCTGATAGGTCTCACGCTGGGAGGGTGGCACGAACAGACCGTTGCATACCACCAGGTGGGCCTGTTCGCGAGGGACCTGGTAACGATCCATTACATCGTACACGGTTGCGCCTTCAGGCAGCTTCACCTTGACCGCGTGATTGAGTGCACCGGGTGGCAGATAGGTCATTAACGAAGCATAGAGCTTGAACTCGATGGTTACCTCAGACATCAACTCAACTGGCACCTTGCACGGATCCCAGATAGGCCTCCATCAACCGGGTTGGATCCTTCATCAACCGATCCTTCCACGCACCCAGGGGTACACGACTGCGAATCAATCCCCTGATCACACCGATGTGCTGGGTATGCCCGAGGGTGCTGGCACCGATCAGATAGTCTCCATTGAACTGCAGCTGCATGTAGCGAAACTCACTCTCGTCCAATAGGGTTGCCTGCTCGCCACCCTCGATCCCCATCCACTGACCGAATGAACTCGAAATCAGGCCCAGTGTATCCAGGACATTCATATTGAGACTTCCCTGATGGGTTATCGAACCCTCATTGACCATGTTGATGGCAGCGATGCGGCCATGCTCCACCGAGGTAGGTTGAATCGCCTGCACCATGTCGACACCGCTGGAGAAGTCCAGTCCCTGGGCCACATCCCCTGCGGCATAGACATCCTTCCAATTGGACTGCAGGTGATCGTTCACCAGGATCCCCTGATCGGTCTCTATCCCTGATCCGGCCAGGAAATCGATATTCGCCCGAACACCCATGGCCGTGATCACCAGCTCTGCGGAGAGGCTTTCACCACTGTCCAGGTTGACGCTCACACCATTGCCCGACTCGGTGAAACCCACTACGCCGCTGCTGGTGAGGATTCTCACGCCCCGCTTTTCACACCAGCTCTTCAACAGATTGCCGGCGACATTATCCATCATCCGGGGAACCATCCGGTCACCCTTCTCCACAACGGTGAGTTTCACATCCCGTTCCACCAGGGACTCGAGGATAATGCAACCGATGAAACCCGCGCCGATCAATACCACCGGCGATCCCGCTTTGGCGCGGGCGACGATGGCACGGGCGTCCGCCAGAGTCCAACAGTTGTGGATCCCATCCAGGTCTATGCCTGGTATCGGCGGCTTCAACGGCGTCGCGCCGGTTGCGATCAACAGGCGATCATATTCAAGGCTGCTGCCATCGGACAGGGTGACACGATGCTGTTGCGGATCCACCTGTGTGACCTGCTTCCTGATATGTTCAATGCGTTTGTCCTGGTAGTGACCCTCGCTCTTGCGCAGATAGGTTCCCGATTCATCTATCTGCTCCACCAACAGATACGGGATCGCCATCCGGGAATAGGGGGGCTCCGGCTCCTCACCGATCAGCGTGATCTGACCGGTGGGATCCAGGCTACGTAGGGTTTCACAGGCGGTAACACCTGCTGGCCCGGCACCGATTACGATATAGTGCATCTGACATCCCCCTGCAGTGTCAGGTCAGGCCGAGCCGTTGCCGGGTTGCATCGGTGGGCGTGCCATCCGCCGACCAGCCGCGCAGTTCATAATACTCGGGCAGCATCTTGTCCAGGTCGTTGACACGCCCCTCGGCGGGCCCGGTCTTGGCGGCCTCTTTCAACAACCGTTGCGGCAGGGTGTCATCCGCGGCGGTCAGACCGGCCCGCAGGTTGAAGTCCCGCTCCATGTTCCACACCCGCTCACCCAGTTCCGCCAGACGTTCCGCGCTCCAGTCACCTTCACAGGCCGCATCCACCTGGGGTGCGATATCCTCCAGCGACCAGGCAAAGGTGGTGAACAGACACAGGCCACTGGAATCCACCGCAGCGGTGGCATCCTGGAAGGCCTTCACCAACCCGGCCTTGCCCTCGGTCTCCAGTGGATCGGTCTTCTCCGGAATGCCGAGGACTTCGGAGGCCACGGTATAACCCCGCAGGTGACAGGCGCCACGATTCGAGGTGGCGTAGGCAAGCCCCATTCCTTGTATACCCCGGGGATCGTAGGCGGGGAACTCCTGCCCCTTGACTGTCATGGAGAGTTCCGGATGTCCGTACTTTTCACACAGACGCTTCGATCCCAATCCCAGGTCCTTGCCAAAGCCCTCCCCCGAGACCAGCGTCTCCGCACCCCAGACCAGGGCCTCGGCGGAACCGAAATCCAGCTCCTTACCGCCTGTCTGTTCGGTGGTGATGGCGCCGATCTTGTAGAGCTCGATGGCGGCAGCTAGGGTGGCGCCGAAGGAGATCGGATCGAAACCGTCCTCGTTGCAGAGAAAGTTTACATAGGTCAATGCATCCAGGTCATCGACACCGGTGTCCGGTCCCATGGCCCAGGCCGCCTCATACTCCAGACCACCGGAGTTGCCCCAGTACTCGGGCTTGTTCTCAATGGAGAAATGCCCCCTGTCGATGGTGGAGATCCTGCCGCAGGCAATGGTGCAGCCGAAGCAGCCGGCATTGGTGGTCAGGTTGGGTTTGCCGTCGGAGGCTCGATTCTCATGCATCGCCTCGCCAGAGACCTTGTTAGCCCCTTCGAACTGCACCTCCTTCATGTTGCGGGTCGGCAAGGCACCCATTTCATTGATCACGTTCATCAATACCTGGGTACCGTAGGTGGGCAGTCCCTGTCCGGTGACCGCATTGTCGGCAAGCACCTTCTTGCCCGCATTGACCGCATCCATGAACTTCCCGAAATCCTCGATGTTGTCGACCCCGTTGGTACCGCGGATCGCCACCGCCTTGAGATTCTTGGAAGCCATCACAGTACCGACACCGGACCTGCCTGCCGCCCGATGCAGATCATTCACCACGGCCGCGTAGAGACAGCCCGCCTCGGCGGAACGTCCCACGGCGGCGATACGCAGCATCGGATCCTGGTGTTTGGCATGCAGCCACTCATCGGTGTGCCAGACGCTGGTACCCCAGATCTCTTCTGCAGAGAGCAGCTCCGCCTTGTCGTTGACAATATAGAGATAGACCGGCTTTGGTGATTTGCCTTCGAGGATGATCATGTCCCATCCGGCGAAGCGCATCTCCGCACCGATGAATCCCCCGGAATTGGAACAGGCCACACAGTTGGTGAGGGGCCCTTTGGTGACCACCGAGTAACGGCCGCTGGTGGCGGCCATGGTCCCGGTCAAGGGTCCGGTGGTCATGATCATCTTGTTTTCGGGACTCAGGGGATCGACTTGCGGATCGATCTCTTCAACCAGGTATTTGGTTGCCAGTCCCCGTTGGCCGAGGTACTCCTGTGCCCATTGACGATTGAGTGCCTCGGTGGTGCAGCTACCTTGAGTGAGGTTGACGCGAAGAATTTTTCCAGCCCATGACATAGCTATATACCTCCAAATTATGCACTTGCAGCACTGCCGGCATCGGTTTTACCCGCCCAGGCACGCATTTTTTCAAATCCTGTCTGATCCGCATCCACATAGGTGATTGCAGCTGTCGGACAGGCCTTGGCACACGCCGGATCTCCGCCACAGAGATCGCATTTGACAACCTTGCCGGTGTCACTGCTGTAATTGACCGTGCCAAAGGGACAGGCAATGGTGCACACCTTGCAGCCGACACAAACCGAGGCGTTGACTACCTTCGCACCTAGGTCGGCATCCAAGGTGATGGCATCCACAGGACAGGCCTGCATACACCAGGCCTCTGCGCATTGGGTACATGTATAGGGAACAAAACGCCCTTCATGGTGAAATGTAAAAACCCTGATTCGCGATTTAGCGGGGTTGAATACCCCCTCATTTTCATAGGAACACGCCAATTCGCATTGTACGCATCCGGTACATTTTTCCGCATCGATCAAAAGGGACCTGAGCATATTGTTCTCCTTCCCAACTTAAAAAAGATTAAGGCATAGAAATATTATTGATTAACTTGGTCTGACCTCTAACCTGGCAAAACACAGACGTTTTTAATTATTGTCTGTACGAGTGATCACCTCCTCGGTAAAAAACAGCTACCAAGGCTTATGGTCGAGTCGAATTGGCGTAGAAGATGTTTGGTCACCCACCACATCTCCGTCACAGGGCCGGAATCTGATGAGTGCACAGTTGTAGGTTAGTTGGGAAATTTTTAGAGATCAAATATTTCAGCGAAAAAAATCGGCCCCTGATAATTACGGGAAAATAGGGACAAATAATAACTAATGATCATAGCCAAATGACAAAATGTCACTCCAGGGTGTTTCTGATAATTACAACATTCTAATAAAGCAAAACAAGATTTGGCTGATACCTTGCGAAGGCATGACATACACAACAGCCAGGGATACAGCTTTCATAGACCATCCCTCAACAGTTGGATAAACGCTTCGGCGACGGCACTCTTCAGATTGGAACGGGTGCGTGCGATCCACAGGGTACGATTGATTCTCAGGCCTTGGATTTTTATGTGGTAGAGAGTGCCGGCCTGCAGGGCATCGTCTACTGCAAAACGCGGCAGGAAACTCACATGACCGCCGTGTTGCAGCATCTCCACGATGGTATCCGTCGATCCCACCTCCATGGCGACGGGCAGTCGTTGGATGCCGATATCATTAAGCGCCTTGTCCAAGGTGATTCGCATGGAGGATTGGGGCTCGCGCAGCACATATCGCAGACGCCCCAACTCGGTCACCGGCAACAACCCGCTGGCCCAGAGCGGATGCCCCTTGCCGCACACCAGCACCAGCTCATCGTCGAGCCATTTTTGCACCAGAATTTCAGGATGATCCGGCGCCTGCTCCAGCAGTGCCAGGTCTGAAAGGCCGGTCGCCAGGCGACGCTGAATATGCCGGCTGTAGCCCATGCGACTCTCGATTTCGTACTCGGGATAGTTTTCCGAGAAGCGCAGCAACAGACTCGGCAACAGACGCTCCCCGATCACAAATGTCACTTCGAGACGCAGCTTGTTACGCCCCGAGCGCAGATTCTCCAGGTCATCCAGCAGGGATGCCTGATGATCGAGCACCAGTCGCGCATAGGCGTAAACTCTCTGCCCCGCAGGGGTGAGCACCAGACTGCGTCCCTGGCGCTGCATCAAACTCACCGCATAGCAACTGTCCAAGGCACGCAGCCGTTTGGTCACCGCCGGCTGGCCAATATGCAGCAGTCGCGCGGCCTCCGACACACCTCCCTGCTCCACAACCGCCCGCAGGGTCGCCAAATGCTTTAGATCAGGCAGACTAGAATATTCCATAAAGGAATATTAAGACATTATTATTTATTTGAAAATAGTTTAGTGATTAGGCAGGATACTCCCCTTTCCAGGCTATCTACCGGCCAACAAGCGCAAGATACCACACCCTATGAGTCCGAATGTAATTCCATATCGGAATGTACATCATGGTACTTTTTGCAGCGCAATAACGACCATTTACAGACAAAAGCAGTAACAGAATGACCCCACTCAACGACCAGCTATCCACCACCAGCCAAGAGAGACCCCTCTCACCCAAACAACTCATCGCCAGCATCCTATTCCTCATCGGCGCTCTGCTGTTGGGATTGGTCTCTCCCACGATCGAGATCGCCTGGGTCGGGGCCATCCTTATGCTCACCATCTACCTGTTTGCCTTCGAGGTGGTCGGGGTGGATGTGGCGGCCGCCAGCATCATGGTGCTACTGGGTCTCTCATCCCTGCTTGCGCCTGTCATGGGGCTCGATCAGGGTCTGGTGGATAACAAGCATCTGTTCGACGGTTTCTCATCCAATGCGGTCATCTCCATAATTGCGGTGATGATCATCGGCGCCGGCCTGGACAGGACCGGCATCATGAACAGCGTGGCCTCATTTATCCTCAAGATCGGCGGTAGCACGGAGAACAGAATCATTCCCATCATCTCCGCCAGCGTGGGCTTCATCTCTTCATTCATGCAGAATGTGGGGGCAGCCGCCCTGTTCCTGCCGGTGGTGTCGCGCATCTCCGCCCGCTCAGGACTGCCCATGTCCCGCCTGTTGATGCCCATGGGTTTTACCGCGATTCTTGGGGGCACCATGACCATGGTCGGCTCCAGCCCGCTGATCCTGCTCAATGACCTGATCCTCACATCAAACAAGGCGCTGCCCGCGGATCATCAAATGGAGACCTGGGGACTCTTTTCAGTGACCCCCATCGGCATCGCCTTGATTGCCTGCGGGATCCTCTATTTCGTGCTTGCCGGACGCTTCGTGCTGCCGAAAACCAAGAGCGAAAGCAGCACCAGCGGCACCGATCCCATGCAGTATTTCCAGGATGTCTACGGTCTGCGCTACCGATTGTCAGAAGTGGTCATCACCGATAACAGCGACCTGATCGGCAAACAATTGGATGATATCGAAACCGCCTACCGGGTTCGGGTAATTGCCACCAAGCTCTCCGGCGAGGCCAACCGCATCGGCCCGGGCGCCCTGGCCCGGGACGTGGATCTCGAGGCCGGCATGGTATTGGGCGTGGTCTCCGACCCGGACTCCCTGACCAATTTCATCGAAGCCTTCAAGCTAAAAAGCCGCACTCAGCTGCGCACCTTCGCCAACGATCTCTCCGCCAACAGGGCAGGTATTGCCGAGGTGGTCATCCCTCCGGGCTCATCCCTTATCGGCAAGAGTGCCCGGGATGTCTGGATGCGCAAGACCTATGGCCTCGCCATGATCGGCCTGCACCGTAACGGTGAAACCATGCGCGAGGGGGAAGATATCCGCAACATGCCCTTTATGGCCGGGGACACCCTGGTGGTACATACCCCATGGGAGGTGCTGCCGCGGATTGAAAAAGACAAAAACTTCGTCGTCGTCACCACCGAATACCCCCATGAGGAGTTACGCCCGCACAAAGTGGGTTGGGCGATGCTGTTCTTTGCCATCGCACTCTCAATGGTGCTGTTTACCGATATCCGCCTGTCGGTCGCCCTCCTCACCGGCGCCATCGGCATGGTGCTGTCCGGGGTGCTGAACATTGAAGAGGCCTATGAGGCGGTCAGCTGGAAAACGGTATTTCTGCTCGCATCCCTGATACCCCTGGGACTCGCCGTGGAGACTAGCGGCACCGCGAAATGGATTGCCGAGCAGGTGCTCTGGGTGGTGGGTGACATGCCGGTCTGGGTGATACAGTTATCGGTCGCCGTGCTAGCCACCTTCTTTACCCTGGTCATGTCCAATGTGGGGGCGACGGTGCTGCTGGTGCCGTTGGCAGTTAATATCGCCATCGGCGCCAATGCCGATCCCGCCGTATTCGCACTCACGGTGGCCATCGCCACCTCCAACTCCTTCCTCATTCCCACCCACCAGGTGAATGCACTGATCATGGGACCTGCCGGGTATCGTGTCTCTGATTTCATGCGCGCGGGCGGTATCATGACACTGTTATTTCTGGGTGTGATGATGCTGGTGATGAATCTGGTGTTTTAAGCTGCAAGCAAAACCCCCTCAGGAGTTTGTATGCGATGTCCGATTTAAGTAGTATGAAGACCAATCCATTGCGCCAACCAGCACCGGCCATACTCCAGCAAAAATAAAGGCCGGTCATTGATAACATACTGTCATTGAATGTCTTGTTTCGCTCACCACCCGTTGGCAGTGCAAGGCACGACTACCCAGACCAAAGAATGAGTGATTCGCGAATCGTCAAACGCTACAACGCCTACTATCGGGGCTGGTGCCTTGCCTTTGGTGAACATAGTGCGGACTATGACGAAGAGCGGGATATCAGTTGGCTATTCGGCGCGGACCGAATCGGTTTGATACTCTCCTCCGAGCTGCGAAAACATGCCCAGCATGAATTGCTGGGACATCACGATGAGATTCCACAACTGCTGCTGACCAACCATAGTGTGGTGCTGAATAACTACGAACATCAACTTGAAGATGATGTGGATACGAAGAATATTCTTCGCTTGAAGGCGTTTCTCATGCAGCGAGAGGAGATGCATATGTTTCTATGCAGCCACCTGTTCTATCCCTCACGCACCCGCATACTCACCTTTGCCACCAAGAAGCCTCTGTATATCATGTACAAAGAGATGCAGCCTCTGAATTTGATTGTTGATCAGTTTCCGCCAGTCCTGTGAAGCTCGCGCATACTGTCACTCCAATACTTACCCAACAATGAAAGGGATCTAAGCCCCTCCTGGGTGCCTGGCTCCATGGCCAGCTTGGCAAGATCCACCACACCTCCCTTGGCCGGGGGTGAGATGGCGATATCACGACTCATCTTGCTCAGGGCCGTGGATAGACCGTGTAACAGATGCTGGCTCTCAGGCGTATCCAGCACCTGCAGTAAACGCATCAGCCCCTCATTGCGCGTGAGTCTGTCGAGTAGCGTAATGCCTTCACTCAAGGCGGAAGCGACACGGGAGACAATATCATCCGACAAGGCATCCCGCGCCGACAACACCAGAGTTGCAAGCTCCGACAGTTGCTCCAGCTCCTGAGCGAGCTCATCCCGATCCACAGGTGTTGCGGTTTGAGGTGATTCAGTCTGTGCAGTCATTACCACGCCTCCTCATAATAGACCGCGGACGCTGGTCCAATACATTTTGTTATAGCTCATTTTAAACCAGTGCATTGATTTGTTCGGCGCCTTCAGGTCAGGTGGATTTTCATAGTTGAACATCGCATAGGTCGCTCGATCATGCCCGGCTTCGATAAAACAGTAGACCTTGCCGTCATAATCACGCACCGGCGTACCGATCTTGATGATCGATGAGATATTCTCGGCCACCACTTCCGCTTCGAAATGGGCAGCGGAGCCGGTCTTGCTCACCGGCAGGTTGGTTGTGTCACCCAGCACGTAGACATTGTCATGCCCTTCCATGGTCAGTTTGTATCGATCGGTGGGTATCCAGCCTCCATCGCCCATTCTATCCCGCTCTATGACCTCCATCCCCCGGTGTGGCGGAATGGAGATCAGCAGGTCGTATTCCGTCTCGGTGCCCTCTTCGCTCTTTACCACCTGATTCTCCACATCCACTTCCTTGACGTTGAACAGGGTTTCGTATTCGATACCCATACGATCAAATTCAGGTTTTGCCCATTTGGCCACATTCTCAATCGTATGAATGCGCCCGATGGGATAGTGATACTTGATATGCACCTTGTCGCGAATACCTCGCATCTTGAAATAGTCATGCAGAGAGAATGTCACCTCAACCGGCGCGATGGGACATTTGTGTGGAACGCCAACGACAATCGCGACCTTGCCACCTTCAAACTCTCTTAGGCGTTTAAACATCTTCACCGCAGCCGCCTCGGAATAGAAGGTCTCGGAACCTTCCATCAGTCCCGGCACCTCTTCGGGGACGATACGCGAGCCGGTCGCAATCACCATCACATCGTACTCGTGGGTTCGCCCGCTCTTGGTCTTGACCCTATTCTGATCGAGATGAAACTCCTCAACCGGATCCACATGAAACTCGATAGATGGCTCAAGCAGACTCAACTGATCGCGATACAACTCATCCGGCATCATCTGTCCAAAGGCGACATACAGCAAACCGGGCTGGTACATATGCTTATCGGAGGCTGACAGCATGGTGATTCTGACCTTACGATTTCGAATCTCGCCGGCGAGCCGCCGCGCAAGGTTATTGGCCAGTATGGTACCGCCACAGCCACCACCGACGACTAAGATTCTCATTGCATTCTCCTAATCCGCTCTTTTCTGGGATAGTTCTGATTTCAGCTACTTGAGCTTACGCACCTTCAAGTGCCAAACATCTCCAATCTTTTCACTGCTGACCATTTCGTGGCCGACTTTCTTGATCCACTCCGGAACATCGGCTGCCGTTCCATTGTCTGTGGACAACAACTCCAGCATATCCCCCACGGCCGCCTGCTTCATGTAGGTGATGAGCTCCATTAGTGGTCCGGGACAAAACGTGTCGCGTGCATCGATGGTTTTAAAATCACTCATTCAACAATCCTCATACTGACATAGCTATAGCCGCTAATGTTTTAAAATGTGAGCAGCTGTCCACCTTCCGCATCGCTCAGGAAACGGGTCAGCCCGGTGGCCGGTCCAAGCACCGGGTCGAGCGCGTCTTCAGTGACCTTCAAAAGGTCAAGTGCCATTGAACAGGGCAGTAATTTCGCATCGCCCAATTCCGCGGCACTTTGAAACAGCTGCTTAAACGGCGGTACCCCCGCTTCGTTTTCCATCAGCTCTCCAAACTGACCCTCCACAGGAACCCTGGGTGTCGAATCCTTGATAAAATAGGGCAAGGCATTCATTGAAAAGAACACCGTAACCTGATCACCCGTTGCCGCCGCCACCGAAGCGAACATTGCGGCCATCTGTAGCTTCTCACGGGTTCCGCTCAAGCAAACGATATGGTAACGCTGGGGCATAACCTGTACCTCTTCTATTCCACTCACCACTTCTTCGACACCACTCTCTTTAACGCTTGATTGCGCAATGTGAGATCGGCGACAAGTGTGCGTAAACGCTGGTTCTCCTCCTCGAGTTGCTTCAAACGTCTTGAATCATTGGCTGATTTATCTGCATATTTCGTCCGCCATTTATAAAATGTTGCATCAGAGATACCATGCCTGGCGCATATTTCGGTTATCTTCTCACCTGACTCTTCAGCCTCTTTCAGAACTGCCATAATCTGCTCTTCGGTGAAGCGTAATCTGCTCATCACTTTTACCTCGCGTCCATACCAGCACACGACTCATATTAAGCATCAAGCATTCCAGGTTGAATCAACGCAGTAAAAGCTCCTAGATATCACTGATCTCCACGATGCCAACTGAAACGTTTGATTAACAAAACACAGGAGCTATCGAGGACGTAGCCAATAACACCTATGATGAGAACCCATGCCATGAGATGGTCGTATGAAAGACCCTCACGGGCATCCTGAATCGAGTAGCCTAGACCTGAACTCACACCGAGAAACTCCGCGGGAACGAGTACAATCCATGCCACGCCAAGTGCAAGCCGGATACCGGTTAGTACGTCAAATGTAATCGCCGGCACTATGATCTGGGTTACAAGATGCCAGGGTTTGGCGCCTAGATTCCGCGCAACCTTGAACCATGCGGGATCCACCTTGGCCAGACCAGCCGCGGTTGCGAACGCAACTGGCCACACCGATGCGATCGCTATGAGAAAGATAATCGCCTGATTCCAGGTAGCAAACACGATGACCGCGATAGGCTCCCATGACAGGGGACTGATCATGCGCAGCAGTTGAAATGGCGAATTACTCAACTCGCGAAATCTTCTGCTCCGTCCCATTAAAATACCAATAGGAACACCGATACAGATAGCGATCAGCAATCCGCTACCGAGACGGTAGCCACTGGAAAGTATCGCACTCTGGATGGTTCCCTCATCCCATAATACCGGCATCGCCTTCAGCGCCGGTATCGGTCCGAAATCGGCAAAGTGTTCGGTGGAAGGATTGGAGGAGATAAGGAAGATACCGAACCACCAGATCGCAAACAGGATCGCAAGACCAATAAAAAAATTCGATAGCCCCCGCCACGAGGATTTCAAAAAGCGGGACGACATGGAGTCACCGGGCCCGCCGTTGAGTACATTCACCCCAAGAGGCGCGGTGTCATTGCTCATGGTTATGCAACCTCTCGATAGGCATTGTCAGCCACATATCCATGCTGCTTATCCCGTCCATCACGATTCACCTCTATGCCAGCTGAATCGTTTGATCAGCAACACACAGGTGCTGTCAAGCACATAACCGATAGCGCCAATCACCAATACTATGGCGGTGAGATGGTGATATGAGAGAGTCTCTCTGGCATCCTCTATGGAGTAACCCAGGCCTGAGGTCACACCCAGATACTCCGCCGGCACCAACACTATCCAGGCCACCCCCAACGCCAGCCGGATACCTGTAAAGACATCAAAGCTGATCGCCGGCAAGATAATCTTGGTGAGTAGATGAATAGGCTTGGCACCCAGGTTACGTGCGACCTTGAACCAGGCCGGATCGACTTTTGCCAAACCAGCAGCTGTAGCAAAGGCCACCGGCCAGAGGGATGCAATCGCAATCAGGAAAATGATCGATTGATTCCAAGTGGTGAATACCACCACTGCAAGGGGCATCCAGGCCAACGGACTGATCATTCGCAACAGTTGAAATGGGGAATTGCTGATCTCACGGAAGCGTTTGCTGCGTCCCATAAGGATGCCAACCGGCACACCTATGCAAATTGCGATCAGCAGTCCAATACCCAAACGATAGCCACTGGCCGCCATCGCATTTTGTATCGTTCCAGCTGACCATAACTCAGGGAATGCCTTGAAGGTGGGGATAGGCCCAAATGCAGCAAAGTGTTCTGTAGACGGATTGATGGAGATGAAGTAGCCGCCAATCCACCACAAAGTAAACAGAATCGCCAGTCCACCAAAGAAATTTGTCAAACCACGCCCTGATGATTTCAGGGCGCGGTAAGACTTGGATTCGCCGACCTTGAAAGATGCGGCATCTCCACTCACAGCTCAACCACCTCAACTCTGGAATAGGGGTCGCCTGACTTGGGCACACTGGGATCGTTTTTCCACTTTGGATTCGCCTCCAACGCATTCTTAACGAATGTGTAGTTGACCAAGTCATCAGCCACATGCTGAGGAGTGAGATTATCAAGGAAACCTGCATCACCCGTAAGCACGGTATTTTTCAGATCTGAGACCACCAACTCGGTGGCGGAGCGATAGGGCCAACTTTGAAAATTGATTCTATCCATACCCCATTCCGGGTGTTTGATAGCCACCGGATTGTTGTAGTAGGCAGGATCGTAGAACAACATCGCCCGTTCGATAATCTTCTTCGGGAACGGCAGATACTTCTTACCGTCACGAGAGAGCAATTGCGCCATCTCCTCCCTGTTCTCACCGAGATGAATCTGCGCAGCGATGATTGCGTTGTGGACACCCTGCGCCCATGCCGCCCGATCCGGATCCATTGCATCGGCTTCGTGCATCACTACCACGCAGCAGGGATGACCCTTCCAGACATCACCGGTAAAACGCAGCACCTTGCCGCCTGCCTTGATTTCCCCAAGGGCATTGAACGGTTCTGCCACGCAGTAACCGTCAATCGACTTTGCTGCAAGGGCCGGTGGCATATCGGGTGGGTTCAGTACCAGGAAGTTACATTCATTGGGTCCCAGCTTGGCGGTTTGCGGCCGTATCACAGGGGTTATGCCCGCTTCCTTCATAATCTTCTGGGATACGATATTATGAATCGAATACCAGTAAGGTACGGCAAATTGCTTACCCCCAAAATCCTTGGGCGAGTTGATTCCACTGTCCTTGTGGACGATGATCGCTGAACCATTGGTGTGATCCCAGGCAGTAATCTTCAGCGGATACTTGTTGTTGTAACGCATCCAGATCGGGATCGGGATAAGCATGTGGGTCAGGTTGAAGCGATGCGATGCAAAGGCCTCAACCAGGGGTGACCAACCGCGAATCAGGGTTGGCCGAACAGAATCGATACCCTCTTTTTTGAAAAAGCCCAACTCATGTGCGACCAGCAGAGCTGCAGCATCGGTGATCGGTATATACCCGATTCGAACCACAGGGTCCCATTTCTTTTCCTGGGCGAAAGTTGCCGCGGAGGGTATCAGGCTGCTCATTGCCGCAAGACTACCCATCTTTAGAAAATCGCGCCTGTCTACGCCACTACCCAAGACATTCTTAAAAAGCGGATCATAATCCAAGACAAGTTCGGGATCGTCAATACCATCTCCATACTTATCGACTAGCTGCTTAGGCTTATTCATCTTCGGTATCCTCCGTTAGGTAATCGGATATTCCGACTTATGCAGGGTCAGGCATGCTGCGTGACGCTGTGTGGACTGGATTCATCACCAGCATCCTTGCTGGAGGAGCTTGGGTGTTCATTGGCGGCATTTTTAAAGGCCTCCATCAAGCGTGCGCGCATCGCTTGCACAGCCGGATCCTGCCTTTCACGCGGGTCGGGAAGGTTGACTTCGAGCTCATCGTAGATCTTGCCGGGAGAGCCGGCCATGATCAGCGCCCGATCCGCCATCAATACCGCTTCATCGATATCATGGGTCACGATAACAACGTTGAAACCCAGGCGCTTGGCGATCGATCGAACATCCTTTTGCAGGGATGACCGGGTAAAGGCATCAAGTGCGGAGAAGGGTTCGTCCAGCAGCAGCAACTCGGGCTCCATCACCAAGGAGCGCGCAAGTGCAACACGTTGCTGTTGACCACCCGACAGATCCTGGACGTTGTTATCGGCATAATCCTGAAGATCGACGAGATTGAGTGAATCATCGACCCGCTCGCGCATCCGTTCATCATCCCAACCGGCAAAATGGAGACCGATGCCGACATTTTGCGAAACCTTCATCCAGGGAAAAAGATGTGGCGCCTGAAACATCATGACCCATTGCGGTGAAGGTGCTGTCACCGGTGTATCATCAAGGAGAACGGAACCATCTGTCGGCTTCAGCAGGCCCGCAAGAATATGTAACAGAGTTGACTTGCCACAACCGGAACGCCCAATTATGGCGAGTATCTCACCCTGCCTAGCTTCCAGGTTAACCTTGTCGAAAGTGATAGGACTTTTCGAAGTATAGCGATGGCTAAGCTCTTCAATCTTGATGCGGACTCCGCGTATCGACATTAAATCTACCCTCTGTATCAAACGGATGGACTGCTCTCGAGCGAACCACGCACATCCATTCGATAGCAGTAAGACAGCTTCATGCTCACGCGCTGTTCAGGCGACGCTCAACCTCTTCCATGCGGAGTTCCAACTCGTCCTCATCAAACAATCCGCGCCGGATCAAAGTATGGGCCAGGGCCAATAACTGACTTTCTGGAAAAGGTATTTCGGCATAGTGTTTATTGACAAGCTGATCCTCTTCCCAGCGACGCTCGACGGCATCGAGTTTCTTCTGCTCCTCTTGTGGATTGCGTTCATCCTTTGGCTTACAGACGTTGAAGGTCTCCCAATAACCGCCCGCGAGCATATCGCAGGTTGCTTCCAGGGTGATTCGCCAGGGAGGATCGGGGTTGTCCACACCATACTGTTCACACAAATCGTCCCAAACTCGTCCATTTCTTTTCACCGTTTCCAATAATGAGACCGGTGTTGAATCATCGAATTGGCGATCTCTCATCTCTTTATCGAGTTCGAAATACTTAGGATTTATCTCAGACATGGGACTTCCTAGTGACCGTAGGGATTGATAGCGGGACGTATTGGGCGCGGATCATTGGCAGTCTTGCCGGGTTTCGGCAGGGCCACACCGATCAGACAATCCCGGGTTACGATCTCGGCCAACTGATCTTCACTCCATCCCTCGGTCCCCTCGGGTCGAACCGGTAATACGATGAAACGCGATTTCTGATTCGAATCCTCCACCCTGACTTCCACGTTGTCCGGCAGTTGCAAGCCAAACTCTGCAAGCACCTGACGCGGCCAGCGTACCAGGCGACGCCGATAGTTAGGTGTCCGGTACCACTCTGGCGACTGCCCGAGAATGGGACGCGGATAACATGAACAGAGTGTGCACACCACCACATGTTTTAATGTTGGCGTATCTTCCAATACACGGAGATTGCAATAATCACTGGGTGTGCCGAAATGGGATGGCATACTGTTCACCCAATCAATCCCCACATCAAGGCTGGCCTTGACGCCATCTTCTATACAAAGTTTCTTGTACTCCGGATCCAACCAAGCCTTGGCAACCATACGTGCCGCAGGAAGAGGACCAAGGGTATGCATATACTCGGTCCAGCTTTGATGATCTTCAGCGGTAAATAGGCCTTTTTCTATCGCAAGTTCACGAACGGCTATCTCGAGTACCTCGAACTCGCTGACCTCATCGACCATTGGTGCTGGTTTGTGTTTCTCCGCCATTAGCTTTTCCTCTTTGTTTCTTTACCCTAACCATCGCGCGCTGTTTCCATGCACAGCTATAGTGGCTCAAGCCACCGCTCGGGTAGTTCGGTCTCGACCGTGTCGCTCGAGAACGCGTCGGGGTAGTCCGGCCAGAGGTCCGTTTGCTTGAACACAAGGCTGTAAAACCAGACTACTTTATCTGTGTTGTCCCATGCCTCATCCTCAGGCGCGGGGCTTTCATAGACAAGTTCGGCGACAGTGGCAGGTGCACCGCGCGTGTAGACTTGTGTGCGGGTATAAAATATATCCGGCAGATCCTTTACCCGTACCTTGTCGCCCACCTTGAACTTGGGTTTACCCGCTTCGTTCTTAAAGCATTGCGGATCGCCAATACCCGTGGCCTTCTTTACGTGATGCTCTCGATCATAATGTGGTTTACTCATAGCGTTTCCTGACCTCGTCAATCTTGTCGGATAACTCGGTGACTGTGATATATTGCTTATCGACCAGAATTCTCGCGGCGGTCAGCAGCCAACGACCGTAATAGGGCAGACCCAAATACATTGTCTGTCCCACATCCACATTCTGTCTGCGACGCCTCTCCTCGGCGTTCCAGACACCGCGCCATGCCAGCACCTCGCAGGTGACGAATGTATTGTGTTCCCATACCTCTTCTTCCTTCTCTTCCCATGTGATTGGCACGTCAGGTTCACCACCAACATCATGCGCCATTCGTGTATAGGCCCTATAGTGTTCGTTATCCACCTGATCAGGAGATGGCGCATGGGTTTCCTCATGCAGAGAAGGCTGGAGTTGTTTTACAATCTCCAGATGTTTCATCACTTTTCGTCTGATGGTTGATGACATAGTTACGTGAACTCCTCTATTAGGTCTTTAAATAAGCACACCCTTATCTACCTAATTTCTTCTTCTCAAATAGTGTTTGATCACTTCAGCAAATAGTGATGTCGCGGCTTTAAACACATGAAAATGGATTATTAAGATAAGCTTAAGCTAAGAGGATCTTAAGCCAGCCTCATTTCACAAAGCACTCGACTATCTATGGTGTTAAGTCAAACTATTTACCAGGTCAGAATATTTGTCCAAGACCTAATTCTGATTAGCTCTATAGGCGATGGCTATGAAGTGAGATCCTTGGCTAACAATTTACATTTGCATAGCAATCTAAAGCGTAAATAAAATTTTTTTTACAAAAAGCACTTCCTATTTCGCTTCTTGGTCTACACTAAGTCACACCATGGTGGAATTGGCAATATCCACTTTTTTTATAACTTCCATAGGGGTTGGCTATGGATAGAAATATCATGTGTCCTCGTTCGCTACGCTATCTCTTGGCTGTTGCCGAACATCACAGCTTTACCCGAGCGGCCGAAGCGCTATTTGTTTCACAGCCCACTCTCTCTCAACAAATCAAACAGTTGGAAGAGTCTCTTGAGACACAGCTCTTGGACCGTTCAGGCCGTACCGTGCACCTTACTGATGCGGGAGAGGTATATATCAGCTATGCCCGCCGGGCCCTTGGTGAACTGGATGCCGGCAAACGCGCCATTCAAGAACTTCAGGACCTGAGCAGAGGCTCACTCAGTCTGGGCATGACACCCATCACCGACTATCTTGCCGCGCCGCTATTAGATAGATTCAATAAGCGCTTTCCCGGCATATCCGTCGGCACCTACGAAATGCCACAGGATGATATTGAAAGCGGCATCCTGGCTGGAAACATAGATATCGGCATTGCATTTACCAATACCCTGACGGTTGCAGCCAACTATGAATACATAGAGACGCAACACCTGTTCATGGAACCACTCAATATGGCAGTAGGGTCGACTCACCAATATGCCGGGATGGAAACCCCTTTGGGACAACACTCTTTCGAGCAGGAACCGCTGGCACTCCTGAATAGCGATTTCGCACTACGCAGGCACATCGATCTCTATTGTCTGGAACACGACATTAAACCGCAGATCGCAATTGAGACAAACTCCCTGAGTACAATCATCGAGGTGCTGCGTCTGGGAAGACTTGCCACCATCCTGCCGAACACCATCGCATGTCAACAGACTGAGATATTTCCGGTGATGCTGATTCCGGAACTACCCCATCACACAATCACACTGATCAGCAGAAAAGACTCATATAAGAGTCCTGCATCCCTTGCATTCAAGGAATTGGCGGCAGAGTGGGGGGTAGACGGTTGCCACGATACACCCGTAAAGCGCACTGGCCCCTGCCCGATGTCAGAGGTGTGCGTACCAAACGCACACAGCTAGCAATCAGTAAATAACCAACCCCGGGTGCTAGGACTATACCGCCTGCCGCTGAATATCAGTCAAAGCTGCTGGCATTGGTCCTCCTGTCACCCAATCCAACAATTCCACGGTATGCACTACGGGTACCCTGGAGCAAGACATCAAATGCATCATGCAACCTATATTACCCGCAGCAATAGCAGAAGGTGATCCCGCTTCGAGGGCTTTTAATTTGTTCTCCCTGAGTCGTGTGGAGATCTCTGGCTGTAAAAGATTGTAGGTCCCGGCAGCACCGCAGCATGTATGGGAATCACGTGGCTCAATTACCGTGAAGCCCGCCGCTTTCAGCAACCGCCTGGGGGTAAATCTAATGCGTTGTCCGAATTGCAATGAGCAAGTTGCATGGTAGGAAATGCGTAATCGCGGCTCAACCCTATAGTCCAACTCCATTTCTGAAAGCAGTTCGGTGACGTCCTTGGCCAGTCCTGCAATTATCTCTGCTTGTCGTGCAAGCGAGTGATCACGGAACATATATCCATAATCTTTGATAACCGTACCACAACCGCTTGTATTGACTACGATCGCGTCCAGGCCATCAGCCTCGATTTCGCTCATCCATGCACGAATATTCTTCGCCGCAGCCATCAGACTCTCTTTCGATTTACCCATATGGTGGGTAACCGCACCACAGCACCCAGCACCATGCGCAACAACAACTTCACAGCCATGCCGACAGAGAATGCGAATCGTTGCGTCGTTGATGTCTGTATTCAATGCTTGTTGCGCACAACCTGTCAATAACGCCACCCGACGCTTGCGTTCACCCACCGCAGGAAACACTTGCGGTACATCGTTTGGACTCGGGGGCGGTAGATTATCAGGCGTGTACTCCACCATGCCACGCAGCGGATGAGGTAGTATCGATGTCGCCGGCCTCAACATTTTTGCCGTTCGCATCGCCAGGCGAAAACGATTTGGATAGGGCAGGAGTTTTGCCAATAGCCAACGCGACAACCGATCCAAGGGTTTCCGCTGGTGCCTTTGTTCAATACTCTCCCGCGCATGATCCAGCAGGTGCTGATAGTGCACACTAGATGGGCAGGTGGACATGCAGGCCAGACAAGAGAGACAGCGATCGATGTAATCCACAGTCTGCTGAGGCGGTTTACCCTCGCTTTCAAGCAGTTCCTTGATCAAATAGACACGACCGCGGGAACTGTCATACTCGTCGCCCAATAGATTATAGGTTGGACAGTTCGGTGTACAATAGTCGCATTGCAGGCAAGCACGCAGCTCCACTTCGGCACTGGCAATGGCGGGTAGCGTTAGCTGATATTGGGTAAAATTTGTTTGCATAGCCCCTCCACCCAAGGAAATCCTGTGAATTCAGTTATGCGCGCCCCAGGAGATAGGTGTAATAGTTGCATGCCGCAAAGAAGGTTCCTGACTCCATTGCCTGCTGTTGCACATACAGCCAATTCTCTACCTCGCTTGGCGTCATCAGGCCAGAATTCGAAACATAGGGGGCGTAGGTTTCCGCAAATGATTTGAAATAGCTTGCCTTGCCGATCTCCACCACCGCATCCCCCCATGCAGTTTTAAATCGCAATCCGATATCCGCCAATACTCCTGGCAATTCACGCATTATCCTGGGATTGCAGAAAGATGCATTCGCCAGGGCGGCATCCATCGAACGACCGAATTCATGATCCGGAAAAGCATAAGTCAAGGATGAATAGTCACCGTCGAAGATGACCACTGTCCCTTCAGACTTGACCACCCTTGCCATCTCTTCAAGCACACGCGTTGGATCAGTAACATGACTGATCAGGGTATTGGCAATAACCGTATCGAAATATGCTGATTGAAACTCAAGATGATGCGCATCACCCGTTCGAAACTCCAACCTGTTGGCGACATGTTCTTGCTCAGCAAAACTTTTGGCAGCCTCAATGAACGGGACACTTTGGTCAACTCCAACAGCACTTCCTGTAAACTCATCCCGGCGCACGAAGGAGCGTATCATTGCGCCAGTACCGCAACCGACCTCCAACACCTGATGGGGATTGTCATGCAGCAGCCGGGAAGAATACTTCTCGATGAGCTTGGTGAATACAGCATCTTTTGCCCGGCTTTCCAGTCTGGTTATGAGACGCCCAATTGCCTCATTATCGAGTTCATTGACGAATCGGTGCGGATCTCGAGCAGCCATTTCATGGACTATCCACTATTTCACTTACGACTTATAAAATGACAAACCAACTAGCATCAGAGAAAAATCCGAGGCCTCCGCCAACAGGCGGATGCCTCGGCTGATCACCCTAGGCAGTCGCTCGATAGAGGCGAGAGTGAAAAAGTCTGTTGTCCTTGAGTTGATGCAAGCTCTTCGCAGTCGCAAGAATAGCGACATCCAGCAATGGTTCTATTACCACAACCAACATATAAGCCATGCTGAAGGTACCTACCTGAGCAAGGTTCTCCGCACCGAACCCATTGCCATAAAATGCCCAAAATGCAACCCATGCGACAACCCCGCCCTGATAGGCTGTTGATAGTGCAAGCGCCTGTGTATATTTGACGTCCTTATAAGCAGTCTTTGCTGGGATCAAACGGCGCGCCAATGCATCGACAATCAGCAGTGGCACTAACAGAGAGGTTACATTCATACCATATTGAGGCAGGTCGGCTGGGGCGAACAGTACTCCTTGAGCAAGCAACCCCATTGCCAGGCCAATTGCTGCAGCACCCGCACCAAAGATCAGAAACAGCGTAGCGCCAAGAATGAAGTGCACTTCAGAAATGCCTACCGGATAGTGCGGCAATACTTGGAAAAAGCAGAACACGAGTAACGTCGTGATCACACTGCGCATGGCTAAAATAGAAATACCGTTATTTTTAAGCGTGCCCAACGCGAGTTTTGCCGCATATCCGATTGCACCCGCAGCGGTCACAACACTAAGCGTTATTTTTACACCCTCAACAATGCCTGGTTCAATATGCATCTGTACCCCCTCTCCTCATACTTTATGGATCAACTGTTGAAACGATAAGTGCAACGCCCAACCTGTTGCGACATGCATGCCATGAGTTACTGACACCGTCTCGGTTTGAATGGAGATAACCACCATTAGACTAAACTATTTACCAGGCACCTCTATTTGTCCAAGACCTAAATCTGATCAACTCTATAGGAGATATCTATAGCAACTGAAAAATCAGCCAAAATAACTGTAAGAGACTGAGTTAATGAATAAAAGTAGAGCATTGTCCTGATGTCTAGCCACTATTGGATTACATCACCAATTGCAACATCGAGAATGTAAATTGAATCTATAGCCGATAGTTATGAGGAAAGTGCAATTAAACTAAAAACGCCTATAGCTGGGATTAATTTTGGTCTTGCCTTTGCCCTTGAAGTGCGAACTGAAGGATTAACCCAAGCAATAGCGCAAGAAAAAACCAATCCAGTCGACCGCCGCCACCGGGACTATCAAATTTACTCGCCCCGTCAGCGTCGTTGAAAACCACCCCATGTTCAAGATCCTCTCCGTCCAATGGCTGGCATTCGTGGCCAAGGTCCACGCCTGAACCCGCAATACTCAGGGTGTGATCGGAGACGGCAAAGAATACATTGTCTGAACAGCTGAGCATGACCCTGGCATAACCTACATTGATATTCGGCAATTCGATATTGGCGCTGCCAGTGTTAGGAAATTCACCCAGAGACAACTGTTCGTATCCGCTATCATGCATATCACAAAAGGTTTCAGGAGTAGCACTTGGACTCAGACTAAGCAGTGATACATGAACGTTTGCACAACCTGCTTCGGTACCAGCAGTTGCCCACTCAAGTGTATGTGTAAAACCACCCATAAAAGTCGATGAACGATTCAATTCACCGCCAGTAATCCTGAACGGTCCCTGATTGCCATCCACCTGTATGGCAATGTCATCGTTAGCGACACCACTCTCACCATCCCTCACAGTAAGCCTGAAATTGATGGTTCGGCTGGATTGCGGCAGGGTCTCACCGATATCGCTCTGCTGGGTCAACAATTGACTCAAGCGCGGAAAATAGCGCACTGGCGTTCGCTTTGGCAGAAATGACCTGAACAATGGATTGCTCGCATCGGGCAGGTCGGTACCGATCGTTGATGCATCGGTGGCGCCATCAACCCCCCCTGCATCCATCTCATCCCATTGATAGGAGAGAACATCACCATCCACGTCAGCAGCCGTACCACTCAACCTGAACGGGGTGGCTGCAGGAATGATGCTGACCACATCCTCCCCCTCCTGACCGGCATCCACGCTGGGGGCGTTGTTTCCTGTGATTGTCAGCTGGCCACACTGATTGCCTTCACCCTGGGTGATGAATTCATTCATCTGCTGAATACTGATGGCATGAAAGGTGGCATCTGAATTGGCTTGCAGGTCCTCAGCTTCGCAAATCCCCGCATAGCTCATGATGGTTGAACCGCTACCCGGCTCCATAGCGGTAGTTGCGACCCGATTCACGCCACCGCAACTCGCCGTTGTGCCATTGAACGAGTGTGATGCGTTCAATTGATGGCCCAGCTCATGGGCGACGAAATCGATATAGAAACCATCGTTATCCGGGGTTGGCGTCCCAGTATATGCCTGTGCCTTGTAGACGGTACACGACGAACCGACACTGGCCAAACCGCCGCCGACCGTACCGAACAGGATGCCGATATCATAGTTGTCCACACCCAGAATAAAATCGAGTGTCTCCTGATTCTCGATCAGCATTAAACTGATACCGGCAGCAGTCTGAGTGTAGGGATCCGCATCAGGATCGGTAAAGATGATGCGATCGTTGTTCCCCACCAGCTGAAACTGCACCGCCAGATCGCGGCCATAGACCTGATTCACTCGATTGATGGTGGTGACGATTTGCGCCAGGGCTGAACTGACAGTGCCGCCAAAATAGGCGCTGTATTCACCGGTTGCCGCCACGGCCAGGCGATAGATCCGACGCTGGGAGCCACTGACAGTTCTGCTTGCAAGGGTTGGCGAAACGAATGCGGCCCTTTGCAAGACATGGGCTTGCCCGTCCCTATGCATGCAGACCAAGGGCGATGATTGGCCGGATTGAGCTGCCGCGTAGTCCCGCTTGTAATAACTCCGGTACCCGCCGTCACCATCCGGATCGATGAATACGCTACCCGCCGGTGTGGTCAGCATGGCATGAAACCCAGCCGGCGTCAGATCCAAACGTCCGCTGCTGGCGGGATTATCCACTCCCCTGACCCTGTAGGTGCGGATCTCGGGATAGCGCCTGGCCAATGATTCGGCCATTACGGGTGACTCCTCCACCAGGAAGCGCTGCATCGATCCATAGGGCAGCGGCAGCTCGAGTTGAATAGCCGATGAGCTGCTCTCTTGCAAAGGCGCTTGCAGAAGCCGCTGTCTCAAGGCGGAGCTGTCCGCGATAAGTTTACGATAGTAGATGGATGAAAGATCGATGCCTTTTGCCGCCAGTTCAGGGGTCTCCGCATCCTGCCAGATAGCAGCGGATGACAAAGGGGGGAAAAACAGGAACAGGGTTGCCAGAATCCATCTCATACACATCACAGTAGATTCCCGCATCACTGATCCCTTTTCACTATTGATAATTGTTGCGCCACATCGATAACAACCGACCCGATAGACGATTAACCTTTCAACTTGGCCATTAATATCTGGTTGACCTGACCCGGGTTGGCCTTGCCCTGGGTCTGCTTCATCACCTGTCCGACGAAGAAACCGAGCAGCTTATCCTTGCCGGCCCTGAACTGTTCAACCTGCTTGGGATTGGCGGCAATCACGGTATCGATAATCTGCTCAATCTGACCGCTATCGGTGATCTGCTTCAATCCCTTGGCCTCGATGACCGCATCCGCATCACCCTCGCCATTCCAGATGGCCTCGAATACCTGCTTTGCAATCTTCCCGGAAATGGTGTTATCCGCAATGCGCTCGAGCAGACCGCCAAGCTGTTTCGGGCTGACCGGCGAAGCACTCAGTTCCATTCCCGCCTTGTTCAGCGCCCCCGCCAATTCCACCGTGACCCAGTTGGCGGCCATCTTAGCCTCACCGCCATTGGCGACCACTTGCTCAAAATAGTCTGCTATAGCACGGCTTTGGGTTAAGGTCTGCGCATCCGACACACTCAGTTCGTATTCGGCTTCGAAACGCTGCCGTTTCTGATCGGGCAATTCGGGCATGTCTTCCCTGGCACGCAGTAAACGCTCCTCATTGATCTCCACGGGCAGCAGATCGGGATCGGGGAAGTATCGATAGTCGTTCGCCTCTTCCTTGCTGCGCATGGAACGGGTCTCATCCCGGTCGGCATCGTAGAGCCGCGTCTCCTGGACAACCTCGCCGCCCCCTTCGAGCAGATCGATCTGGCGTTCCAGTTCAAAGTTCAAGGCACGCTCCATGAAGCGAAAGGAGTTGATGTTCTTCAACTCGGTACGCGTGCCGAAGGCCTCCTGGCCCATGGGGCGAATGGAGAGATTGGCATCGACCCGGAACGACCCCTCCTGCATGTTGCCGTCACAGATACCCAGATAGACGACTAATTGGTGGATCTTACGGGCGTAAGCCACGGCCTCTTTGATGGAGCGCATATCCGGCTCGGAAACGATCTCCAACAACGGGGTCCCGGTACGATTGAGGTCGATCCCGCTCATGCCATGAAAATCTTCATGCAGCGACTTTCCCGCATCCTCTTCAAGATGGGCGCGGGTGATACCGATCACCTTATGCGTGCCATCCTCCAGGTCTATGCCGATCGAGCCCTTGCCCACGATCGGCAGCTCAAATTGGCTGATCTGATAGCCCTTTGGCAGGTCGGGGTAAAAGTAGTTCTTGCGTGCAAATATGGAACGAGGGGCAATCTCGGCATTCACCGCAATTCCAAACTTGAGCGCCATGTCCACTGCGGTCTCATTGAGCACCGGCAATACGCCGGGAAATCCCAGGTCGATAATGCACGCCTGGGTATTCGGATCGGCACCATAGGCGGTCGAGGCGCCGGAGAAGATCTTCGATCTGGTCGCCAATTGAGTATGAATCTCAAGCCCGATAACGGTTTCCCACTGCATAACTGTTCTCTAAATACTGTTGGAGTTGATGGCTTTGCGCCACCGGCTTAGGCAAAACCTTCAGCTGTCTGAAGGTGCCAATCCGTCTCTTTCTGAAGCCGATGAGCCACATTCAGTAACTTCCCTTCATCGAAATAGTTACCGATTATCTGCAATCCAACCGGCAATCCCCCTACCGGTTGCACCGGTATGGAGATACCGGGCAGTCCTGCGAGATTGGTGGCGATGGTATAGATATCGTTCAGATACATGGTCACCGGGTCATTCATCTTTTCACCCAGGGTGAAGGCGGTGGTTGGCGAAGTCGGCCCCGCGATCACATCCACTGTTTCAAAGGCCCGTTTGAAATCGTCGGAGATGAGATGTCTGGTCTTCTGTGCCTTCAGATAGTAAGCGTCGTAGTAACCGGCGGACAAGGCGTATGTGCCGATCAAGATGCGGCGCTTGACCTCTGCACCGAAACCCTCTCCCCGGGATCGTTTGTAGAGGTCTTCCAGATCCTTGGGGTCTTCGCAGCGGTAACCGAAACGCACCCCGTCAAAGCGGGACAGATTGGATGAGCACTCCGCCGGCGCAACCACATAGTAGGTCGGTACCGCCAGACCGCTATTTGGCAGGCTGATCTCGATCACCTCGGCTCCCAGCTCCTTATATAACGCGATCGCCTCTTCGATGGATGCCGCAACAGCCCTGTCCAGTCCGTCGCCGAAATACTCCTTGGGAAGTCCAATCTTCAACCCCTGCAAGGGATTGTCCAGGGTAGCCGAATAGTCGGGCACCGGGTGGTCTGCACAGGTCGAATCCTTGGCATCGTATCCCGCCATCACCTGCAGCATCAGGGCGGCATCCTCGGCGCTGCGTGTCATGGGACCGGCCTGATCGAGGCTGGAGGCGAACGCGATCATGCCAAAGCGGGAGACCCGCCCATAAGTGGGCTTGAGACCCGTGATGCCACACAGTGCCGCCGGTTGGCGAATCGATCCACCCGTGTCAGTGCCGGTAGCGGCAACTGCCAGTCTCGCAGCAACCGCCGCGGCAGACCCGCCTGAAGATCCGCCGGGCACCCTCTTCCTGTCCCAGGGATTGCGAACCGGTCCGTAGTAACTGGTCTCATTGGAGGAACCCATGGCAAACTCATCCATATTGGCCTTGCCCAGGGTGACCGCACCGGCCTGTTTTAATCGCTCAACCACCGTTGCATCGTAGGGGGAGATGAAATTGTCCAGCATTTTGGAGCCGCAACTCGTCTTCACCCCCTGAGTGCAAAAGATATCTTTCTGCACCAGGGGAATTCCGGTCAAGGGACCGGCCTGCCCCGAGTTGATCGCCCTATCGGCGGCTTCGGCCTCTGCCAGCGCCTGGTCAGAGGTAATGGTAATCAGGGCGTTGAGATCTCCGTTCATGCCTTCGATGCGATCGATAAAGTGGCGGGTCAGTTCAACACTGGAGAACTCTCCAGCTCGCATAGCGGCGCCCAGTTCAGCAATGGATTTACTCTGCATAGTGTGATTTGTGTCCAATAGGTATCTGTGAGACTACTTTTTGTTCAGCCAAGTTGCTGATGGATCGCCCCATCACTCGATGACCTTGGGTACCAGATAGAGGCCGTTTTCGATCTTGGGCGCCACACGCTGGTTGACCTCGCGGCAATTCTCTTCGGTCACCTCATCCAAACGCATACGCTGAGCCATATGCAGGGGGTGCGACATCGGCTCGATGGCTTCGGTATCAGCTGCTTCCAGCTGTTCCACCAGATCGAGGATATTGCCCAGATCTTCCACATAGGCATCGATATGGGACTCATCCAGTGCCATTCGCGCGAGATGGGCTATTTTTTCAACATCGGACTTATCTAGTGACATCCGCTTGCTACCTACTCTGAAAAATGGGCAAATCTACCATATTCTCAGCACCGATACATGATGCTTGGGCCCGGAACACTACTATAGAGTGATCACCCGATCCCCGGATCAAACCGATGACCACTCATCATCTTGGGAGGAAACCATTGCCATTGACCCCAGTCCCAACCATCAAACACCATCTGAAAACTTATAACCGACTGTTTTAAAAGAAATTAATAAATTGAACGCTTCCTATAAAAAATGTGATCCAAATTCAACTTCTGAAAAGTAACAAATAGGCTACAATTTAATTAACGGCGGCATTGGGATATAATTCCCAACAAAGAGCGTCGACGGATCGATCAACGACATGTGGTTTATGCTCAGCAGAACCATTGCTGCGTAAACTGCGTACTTAAAACATAGAGCCTGCCAGGCGATAAATATCAAAGACATCCAGACATAGCTGGGAATAAAGTAGACAGATCAATCCGATAGTAAATAATCCGGTTAAACAATGCCCATGGACGAGATTCGAAAGACACTCACTGCCTCCGTTCTGAAACTGCTCAGACCCCTGGTCAGGCTGATGTTGCGTAATGGCTTCACCTATGGCGATTTTGCGGATCTGAGCAAGTGGACCTTCATGGATGTGGCATCCAAGGAGTTTGGTATCCCCGGTCGCAAGCAGACGGTCTCAAGGGTCTCGGTGATTACCGGCTTGACCCGCAAAGAGGTCAGCCGGCTGCAAAAAATCGACACCCCCGATGACAGCGCCATTGCCCATCAATACAACCGTGCCGCCAGGGTCATTTCCGGTTGGCTGCGAGACCCGAGATTCCTGACCAAGAAGGGTGCGCCGGCGCCGCTCTATTTCGACAAGGGGAAAGCGAGCTTCAGTGAATTGGTCAAGGAACACAGTGGCGATGTACCGCCACGGGCGATTTACGATGAGCTGGTCAGGGTCGGCACCATAGCCAAGGATGAGAGCGGAAAGATCACCCTCCTCAGTGATGGCTATGTACCACGTACCGGGGAGACGGGCAAACTGCACATTCTCGGCACGGATGTGCAACTTTTACTTGATACCATCGATCATAATCTTCAACAGGGCTCCCAAACACCCTACTTTCAGCGTAAGGTCTCCTACGATAACCTTCCCATGGAGGCACTGCTGGAATTTCGCAATATGAGCGCTGAAAAATCCCAGGCCCTGTTGGTGGAGTGCGACAAATATCTGTCGCAGCACGATCGTGATCTCAATCCTGATACCGACGGCACAGGCCGCAAACAGGCGGGTATCGGTATCTACTATTTCGAACAGGATACAATGAAGGATGAATAGACCTATTCTCAAAATCCTGATTTCGTTGGCACTGGGAGCATCGCTTGTCGCACTCTACAGCTGCGGTGGCGCGGGCGGTACTCAAGTCGCCGATGGCGGTATTGGAGGAACAGGCATTACCCAGGGTAGGGTCACCAATTTCGGCTCGGTCTTCGTCAACGGCATCGAATTCAACACCGACAGTGCCAGTTTCACTGTCAATGATCTTGCTGGCAGCCAAGACGATCTGGCTATCGGTATGGTGGTTCGTATCAGCGGCACCAGCGATTCAACAAACGCAACCGGGACAGCTGACTCGATAACCTATGACAGCCTGATAGAAGGTGTGGTCAACAGCAATGACATCACCCTAAACAACACCCTCACGGTGATGCAGCAAATCATAAGCGTGGATGGGGATACGGTGTATGACAATCCCATCGACTCCACACTGCTTGAAAACCTGCCGCTCAACAGCGAAGTGGAAGTGAGTGGATTCACCAGCGGCGACGGAACCATTCTGGCCACCCGCATCGAAGTCAAATCCCTCGCATGGGCAGGTGATGAACTGGAAGTCTCTGGTGTCATCAGCACAATTTCAGGGGACAGCTTCCAGATCGGCAGTCTCGTGGTCGATGCCTCGAGCATCTCGTCCATCCCGCCCGAGGGGACATTTGTCGAGGTCGAGGGCAGCAGTTTTTCCGGGGGTCTTTTCGTTGCCCAATCCATCGAAATCGAGTCCGAGAGCAGTAGTGCGGTCGCCGAGGATGGTGAAGAGGTTGAGATCGAAGGCCAGATTACCCAATCCCTAGATGCCAACGACATTTTCGCCCTCAACGGTCAGCTCGTAGATGCCTCTGCAACCGCCCTCAGCGGAGCCACCAGCCAACTCACCCAAGGACGTGTGGCCGAAGTCGAAGGTGTCATGAATGGGGATATCCTGCTCGCCGAAGAGATTGAGCTGGAAGCGGCAGCCTCAGACAGAGGTGAAATAAGCGCCGTCCTGGGCAATGACAATGTGGATCTCAATGCAGGCACTGTGACGCTGTTGGGGCGCACCATCAGGGTCGACAACTCGACCATCATGGAGAACGATGATGAGGACGAAAACGCCTCCTTCACCTTGGATCAGCTGACCGCTAGCGACTATCTTGAGGCTAAGGTCTACACCGATAACGGCACCCTGGTGGCAAGTAAACTCGAGTTGGATCGGACACCCTCCAACCACAGCGCCGAGGTGGAAGGTATAGCAAATCTTGTGGATTCATCCACCATCGAGATATTCGGCATCACCATTGACACCTCGGCTGTGGACGACTACAGCTTCAGCAATCGGGTTATCGAGGTAAAGGGAGATTTCGTGAATGGCGTCCTGATTGCCGACAGCATCAAGGAGGATGACTGACCGACTGGCATCAATGGGGTAATCGTCAAAACCCTGCGCTACCCCTGATGCCTGTCCCTGTCTGCGCCGGGGCAGTTAATTCTGCCGAATGTGCTCAATTCCCCATCCCCATTCTTGCCCAACTCCTGTACCATTGATAGATTAACCCACTTTCGGTTTGGCTTGAGATGGATTTTGTCTCGGCCCAGCCTTTACCAACAGAGAAAAAGACAAGAGATCCATGCTGTTCCGACGCATACGTGGCATATTTTCCAATGATCTATCCATCGACCTGGGTACCGCCAATACTCTGATCTACGCCCGCGGTCAGGGCATTGTGCTGAATGAACCCTCAGTGGTCGCGATTCGCCAGGACCGAGGGCCGGGGGGAGCGAAATCGGTCGTCGCCGTGGGTGAGGACGCGAAAAAAATGCTTGGCCGAACACCCGCCAACATCACCGCCATCCGACCCATGAAAGAGGGGGTCATCGCCGATTTCACCGTCACCGAGAAGATGTTGCAGTACTTCATCCACAAGGTGCATGAGAGCCGCATCATCCGCCCCAGTCCCCGGGTGCTGGTCTGTGTGCCCTGCGGCTCCACCCAGGTGGAACGGCGCGCGATCAAGGAGTCGGCCGCCGGCGCAGGCGCCAGAGAGGTCTACCTGATTGAAGAACCGATGTCAGCCGCTATCGGTGCCGGCCTGCCGGTGGACGAAGCCCGCGGATCCATGGTTCTGGATATCGGCGGCGGCACCTCCGAGGTGGCGATTATCTCCCTGAACGGCATCGTCTATGCCAATTCGGTACGCGTGGGTGGCGACCGTTTCGACGATGCGATCGTCAACTATGTGCGACGCAACTACGGTACCCTGATCGGTGAAGCCACTGCCGAGCGGGTTAAACATGAAATCGGCTCGGCCTACCCGGGTAATGAGGTCAAGGAGATCGATGTCAAGGGCCGGAATCTGGCGGAAGGCATTCCGCGCAGCTTTACCCTCAATAGCAATGAGATCCTGGAGGCGCTGCAGGAGCCGCTCTCGGGTATTGTCGGTGCAGTGAAGACCGCCCTTGAGCAGACACCCCCGGAACTGGGTGCCGATGTGGCGGAACGTGGCATCGTGCTGACCGGGGGAGGCGCGCTGCTGCTGGATATCGACCGGCTGCTTCAGGAGGAGACAGGGCTACCCGTGATCGTTGCTGAGGATCCTCTTACCTGCGTGGCACGGGGTGGCGGGCGAGCGCTGGAACTCATCGATGAAAGGGGTGGCGAGTTCTTTATGGTTGACTAGAGTAGTGTCTGAGCCCCCTGGGACTGGAGGAATAGAGACCAACCCAGGGAGCCGGCGAAATGAAAGTGGAGTCATTCAGCCATTAAACTCATCTTTACACAGGGTCCCTCGATCACCACCAGACTGGTGGTGGCAGTGCTGTTATCCCTCTCTGTCATGGTCCTTGACCATCGCTACAACCATCTGGAATCTCTGCGCTCCGGACTCTCGGTGCTTCTCTTCCCGGTACAATACCTCGCCTCACTGCCCCTGCTGTTGAGCGAATCGGCCAGCGAGGCCATCACCAAGCGCAACAAATTGACCACGGAACGGGACAAATTGCACGCAGAGAATCTTCTGCTGCGTGCCAGACAGCAAAAATTCGAAGCGCTGGAAGCGGAAAACATGCGCCTTAGAGGTCTTTTGGACTCTTCATTCAAGGTGGGTGACCGGGTCTTGATCGCGGAACTGATATCCGTGGAACAGGACCCTTTCCGGCAACAAGTCCTGATAAACAAAGGCAGCACATCAGGACTTTTCGTCGGCCAACCCGTGGTCGATGCGAGTGCCGTGGTCGGGCAGGTCACCCATATCAGCCCCTTCAATGCCAGCGTGCTGCTGATCACCGATGCCGCCCATGCTCTGCCGGTGCAGGTCAATCGCAACGGCCTTCGCACCATCGCCCTGGGCACAGGCCTGATCAACCGCTTGGAGCTGCCTCATCTTCCCAATAACGCGGATATCAAGGTCGGCGATCTGTTGACCACCTCGGGCTTGGGAGGCAGCTTTCCTCCCGGCTATCCCGTGGCCGAAGTGATTGATGTGAAACGCAAGCCCGGTCAGCCCTTCGCCTCTGTAATCGCCCAAACCACAGCCCATCTGGACCGCATTCGTGAGGTCTTGCTGGTCTGGACTCTGGACCCGGGCATGGGCCCACACACCGACCAAATCGAGGAGACAGGGCAAACCGAAGAGACCGAAGAGGTAGCGGAGACAGCCGAATCGAGCGGGGAGGAAGCCGAGTGATCAGTCAACCCCAATCCCGTCGATATGTGATCACTACAACCCTGCTGATCGGTTTCATCCTTACCATCATGCCACTGCCTGAGTGGGCCTCCACCTATCGGCCACAGTGGGTGGCCCTGATCCTGATCTACTGGTGCATGGCCATGCCTGAACGCTTTGGCGTAGGTTTCAGCTGGACGACCGGCCTGCTGCTGGATGTCCTCACCGGCACCCTGCTTGGCCAACACGCCCTGGGATTCTCGGTAATCGCCTATATTATGTTGAAGCTGCATCTTCGGGTCCGGGTGATGCCATTGCGACAACAAGTCTTCACGATTTTCGTGCTGCTGCTCCTCGAACGTCTGTTGGCTTTGTGGTCAACTGGAGCGGCAGGCTATCCGACGCCATCGCTCATGTATTGGATAACCCCATTGATCAGTACCCTGCTCTGGCCTTGGGTTTTTATTATTCTTCGGGATATTCGACGCCGTTTTCATATTAGCTAGGTGACACTAGGAGATATTGGTGCCTCAATCCTCGATCAAGGACTATCTGCATGAGAGTCAGCTGTTCCTGGGACGGGCAATCGTCTCGGGCACGCTGGTGCTGCTGGTGCTGTTGATCCTGATTGGGCGCCTGTTCTACCTGCAAGTGGAGAACCACGATCACTACACCACCCTGTCGCAAGACAATCGGGTAAAGCTTGAGCCGCTGCCGCCGACGCGGGGTCTGATCTACGACCGAAACGGCGAGATATTGGCGCAAAACCTACCCGCGTACAGCCTGGAGATCACCCCGGAAAGAACTGAAAACCTCGATCATACTATCCAAAAACTGAGTGAAATCATTGATATAACCGATGATGACATCAATAGGTTCCACCAGTTGCGCAAACAGCGCAGGCGATTCGACAGCATACCGATTCGGGTGCGCCTGAAAGACGAAGAGGTTGCCAGAATCGCGGTCAATCGCCACCGTTTCCCCGGGGTTGAGGTAAAGGCGAGCCTGCTGCGTGACTATCCACAAGGGCTGAAGACCGCCCATCTGCTGGGCTATGTCAGCCGAATCAATGCCCAGGAACTGCAGATCATCGATATTTCCAACTACAGGGGCACCAATTTCATCGGCAAGAACGGTGTTGAAAAGAGTTATGAAAGCCTGTTGCACGGCAGTGTGGGGCTCCAGCAGGTGGAGGTCAATGCCAAGGGCCGGGTACTGCGGGTATTGGAAAATCAGCCGCCACGCCCCGGGGATAATTTGCGGCTGTTTCTAGATATGGATCTGCAGGCTACCGCCCTCCAGGCGCTGGGGGACTACAACGGCGCCGTGGCGGCCATCGATATCAAGACCGGTGGCGTGCTGACCCTGGTCAGTAAACCGGGATACGATCCCAATCTGTTTGTAGAGGGGATCAGTGCCAAGGCCTACCAAGCGCTGGAACAATCCCTGGATAATCCACTCTTCAACCGCGCTATCCGTGGGCAATATCCGCCGGGCTCCACGGTCAAACCCTTCATCGGTCTCGCTGGACTGGAATATGACGTGGTTGGTTTTTATCAGGAGACCTATTGCCCCGGTTACTACCAGCTTCCCGGGAAAGACCATAAATATCGGGACTGGAAAAAATGGGGGCATGGAAAGGTCGATATGCAGCGAGGGATTGTGGAGTCCTGTGATGTCTACTACTACGAACTGGCACGCACACTCGGCATCGACAGACTCTATGAGTTCCTCGCGGGATTCGGCTTTGGACACCCCTCCAAAGTCGACCTGGATGGAGAATTGCCAGGCCTGATGCCAAGTCGCGAATGGAAACAGAAGAAGCAACGGGAGCCCTGGTATCCGGGGGAAACCCTGATCGTGGGTATCGGGCAGGGCTATTTTCTGGCCACCCCGCTACAACTCGCCTCCGCCACGGCAACCCTGGCCAATCGCGGGCACCGTATTCGTCCCAGAGTGGTCGATAGCATTGAGAAACCCGATGGCACTCAGGTGGAAAGCCCAAAAATCGTCGACGATCTGCATCAGCTCGATCCCATGCATTGGGAGCAAATAATCCATGCCATGGCTGAGGTGGTGGAAGGTGTGCGCGGTACTGCCCGGTCAATCTACACCGACCACTATCGAATTGCCGGCAAGACCGGCACGGCTCAGGTATTCAGCGTGAAACAAGATGAGGAGTATGATGAAGAGACGATCGCAAAACGAAAACGTGATCATGCCCTATTCATCGCCTTTGCCCCGGTAGAAGATCCGCGTATCGCCATCGCCGTGGTGGTAGAGAATGGCGGCCATGGGGGTTCTGTGGCCGCACCCATCGCTCGTCAGGTGATGGATCGCTATCTCGTGGGAGACGCTGATGAGGAGTAGAGGCTACACCACCTTCTATGAATCACAGCCAGCACAGGCAAGTGGCTTATTGGCGTGGTTGCATATCGATATTCCCCTACTGACCGGTCTGCTGCTGTTGGCGGGTTTTGGATTGACCATCCTATACAGCGCTGGGGATCAGCAGATGTTACTCCTGCAGAAGCAGTTGATTCGCCTGGGATTCGGCTTTGTGGCCTTGTTTGCCCTGGCTCAGATCCACCCTGCCAATATCCGCCGCTGGGCCCCTTTGCTCTACACCGTCGGGATCCTGATGCTGATCTCGGTGATCCTCTTCGGCGAGCAGGGCAAAGGCGCCCAACGATGGCTCGATCTGGGTTTTATTCGTTTCCAACCCTCGGAAATGTTCAAACTCACCCTGCCGATGCTGATCGCCTGGTATCTGGCTGAACATCGCCTGCCACCCAGTCCTTCCCGTTTGATAATGGCGGGTCTGTTTACCTTGCTGCCGGTGTTGCTGATCGCCAAACAACCGGACCTGGGCACCGCGCTGCTGGTGGCCACCGCTGGGACATTCGCCCTGTTTCTAGCCGGCATCAGCTGGCGGGTGATAAGCGCGATCGGTCTTTTAATGGCCGCTCTCGGGCCGGTTGCCTGGTACTTTATGCATGATTACCAACGCCAGCGGGTTTTGACCTTCCTCAACCCCGAGAGTGACCCACTGGGTACCGGCTACCATATCATCCAATCAAAAATCGCCATCGGATCAGGGGGCATCAGCGGCAAGGGGTGGCTCAACGGCACCCAGTCACACCTGGAGTTTCTTCCCGAACGACACACCGATTTCATCTTCGCCGTGATCTCCGAAGAGTTTGGCTTGGTTGGCGTCTTGGCACTGCTCACACTCTATCTCTTTATCATCATGCGCGGACTCTATATCGCCACTCAGGCCCAGGACACCTTTGGCAGGATCCTGGCCGGTTCACTATCACTGGTTTTTTTCGTCTATCTTTTCGTCAATGCAGGCATGGTCACAGGATTACTACCGGTAGTGGGTGTACCCTTACCACTAATCAGTTATGGAGGGACATCCCTGGTGACCATTCTTGCCAGCTTCGGTATGCTGATGTCTATTCATACCCACAAAAAACTACTGCCAACATAAACGATCATGCGACTCATAACCCGATTCCTGCTCTTTATTACCCTCACCTTGGCCACCCTGGCATGCGCACATACGCAACAGCAGACGAGTGATTACAAGAAATTCGCCCGGGAGATGGCAAGCAAGCACAATTTCAATGCGCTACAGATAGAGCGCCTGCTCAACAGCACCACCTTCAGAGATGACATCATCGCCGCCATAACACGGCCGGCCGAATCCAAGGCATGGCACGAATACCGTCCAATCTTTCTGAAACCCGACCGGATCGAGGGAGGAGTCGGTTTCTGGCAGGAGAATGAGGCCCTGCTGGCCTCGGTCAGCCAAGAATACGGCGTACCGGCTGAGATTATCGTCGCCATCATCGGCGTGGAGACCCGCTACGGTAAACATACTGGCCGGTACCGGGTCATCGACGCCCTGACCACCCTCGCCTTCGGCTATCCGAAACGGGCGGATTTCTTTCGTCGTGAACTGGAAGAGTTCCTGCTGCTGACCCGGGAGGAGGGTGTGGACCTGGAGAGTGCCATGGGTTCCTACGCAGGCGCCATGGGCAAGCCCCAATTCATCTCCAGCAGCTACCGTCAATACGCCGTGGACCATGACGCTGACGGCCGGCGCGATCTTTGGAACAGCAATGCCGATATCATCGCCAGTGTTGCCAGCTATTTCAAAACCCATGGCTGGAGAGCCAACCAGCCTATCACCCTGCTCACCAAGGGTGGCGAGGGCCTGCAGGCCTTTGTCGATGCCGGTATGAAACCCAGCATCCAGGTAGGCAAACTGCTGGCCAAAGGGGTACGCCCGGTCAACGGCGAATCACCCTCCCCTGAAACATTGACCAGCCTGATAAAACTGGATGCGGGTGATGAGCATGAATTTTGGCTCGGACTGCACAATTTCTACGTCATAACACGCTACAATCACAGCAACCTGTACGCCATGGCCGTCTATCAACTAAGCCAGGAGATCCGTGCCGCAAAACAGGCGGCAGATGCAACCAGGTAGATGAAGAAGCGCAACAGTATATATATCCCAAACAGGATTTCGATAAAGACCGGTATCAGCGCCCTGATCGGCATGCTGCTGATCACTGCCTGCAGCACCAGCAAGATCGGGCGAGTCCCCCAGCAGGATGGAGTCAGCCACCGCCACCCCCCTCCCGCGAATATGCAAAGCATCCCTGATGCGGTACCCAAGAATGAGCCCAAAAGCCGCTATGGCAATCCTGCAAGCTATGAGGTGTTCGGCAAGCGCTACTACACCTTGCGCAGCGGCCGGGATTACAGCGCCCGCGGCATTGCATCCTGGTACGGCAGTAAATTTCACGGCCAACGCACCAGCAGCGGCGAAAGCTACGACATGTACGCCATGACCGCGGCGCACAAGACCTTGCCCCTGCCAAGTTATGTCAGGGTCACGAACCTCAAAAATAACCGCAGTGTGGTGGTCAAGGTGAATGATCGCGGCCCATTTCATGACAACCGCCTGATCGATCTCTCCTATACGGCCGCCTGGAAGCTGGGCATCATCGGTGAGGGAACGGGGTTGGTGGAGGTGGTGACTCTCGATCCGGACAGCCCGCAAGCGCCGCCAAAGAAGCAAGCCGTGAAGCTGAGAGAAGGCAATATGCTGCCTGAGCTCTATCTGCAGGTTGGCGCATTCGGCAGTTCCGATAATGCCCAGCGCCTGAAAAAAAGGCTCGAGGAACAATTAAACACAAGTGTACTCATACAAGACAACGAACATCTGGAGAGCCCGGTCTATCGGGTACAGGTGGGTCCGATTGCCAGTGTGGAGCTTGCCGACCATCTCAGTCAACAACTGGCCAAGCTGGGGATTGCCGATCCACATGTTGTCATTCGCTAGCGAAATAATAGAATAGCGCACCACTATGCCAAGCAGAATACCCTTACTCATGCACCATCTTTCACCATCCCGATTTATGCAAGTCGCTTTGTTGTGGCTAAGCGGCCTGATTGCACTTTCAAGCCATGCCGCCGCCCCTACCCCCGCCCCGCCGGAGGTCTCTGCCTCAGGCTATCTTCTGGTTGATTTTCACAGCGGTGAGGTACTCGCGGAAAAGGGTGCCAGCAATCGGCTTGAACCTGCCAGCCTGACCAAAATCATGACCGCCTACGCGGTCTTCCGCGAGTTGAAGCTGGGTAACATCAATCTGGAGGACAACGTACTGATCAGTGAGAAGGCCTGGCGTACACCGGGATCCCGGATGTTCATCGAGGTGGGAAAAAAGGTCAAAGTTATCGATCTGGTCAAGGGCATGATTATTCAGTCCGGCAACGATGCCTGCGTCGCCCTCGCCGAGCATATCGCAGGCAGTGAGGCCACCTTTGCCGAATTAATGAATAACCATGCCAGGGAATTGGGGATGACCGACACCCACTTCATCAACAGCACCGGACTTCCCCACGATGACCACTACACGACCCCGGCGGACATTGCCAAGGTGGCGGCAGCCACCATTCGGGATTTTCCTGAATACTATCCCTGGTATAGCGACAAGTCATTTATATTCAACGATATAACTCAACACAACCGGAACAAGCTGCTGTGGCGGGACGACAGTGTGGACGGTATCAAGACCGGCCATACCGAGGCTGCAGGATACTGCCTGGTGGCATCGGCTCAACGGGAAAACATGCGTCTCATCTCAGTGGTGATGGGCACCAAGGGCGAGGAGGCCAGGGCCAAGGCGAGCCAAAGCCTGCTCAACTACGGTTTTCGCTTCTTTGAGACCCACCAGCTCTACACGGCGGGGGAGGTACTCAATCGGACCCGCATCTGGAAGGGGGAGAAAGAGAAACTGCCCCTGGGCCTCAGCCGGGACCTGAACGTGACCATCCCCCGCCATCAATATCAAAACCTCGATGCCCGAATGGAGATCGAACCCAAGATCATGGCGCCCATCAAACAGGGCGATGTCCTCGGTCACCTCAGCATCACCCTGAACGGGGACCCCGTCATCGAAGAACCGCTGGTGGCGCTGAAGAGTATCGCTGACGGTAACATCTGGCAACAGATCAAAGACAGCGCCCTATTGTGGCTGGAGTAAAGGCTGAGCCGTGATGAGCCAGGATGAAGAGACACTGCTGGAATTCCCCTGCGATTTTCCGATCAAGGTGATGGGAAAAGCGGAGCCGGGTTTTGAGGCGATGGTTGTGGAACTGGTGAGCCGGCATACTGAAGAGCTGCTTGAAACCGCGATCAACAGCCGCCTTAGCAAGGGGGGAAAATGGGTTTCTGTCACCATCACCCTGCGCGCCCAGAGCAAAGCCCAGCTGGATGCCATCTATCTGGATCTCAGCGCCCATGAAAAAGTGGTTATGGCGCTCTAGTGACCGACGTCCCAAGCAGTGCTCTTGCGACAGCTGTGGAAATGCCCAACCCATCCTCGAATCTCCTGGTCCGACAACTCGGCATGCAGCCCTACCAAGCCACCTGGCAGGCGATGCGGGAGTACACCAATAGACGCACTGCTGCGAGTCCCGATCAGCTCTGGCTACTGGAGCATCCAGCACTGTTCACCCTGGGACAGGCGGGCAAGATCGAACATATCCTGGACCCCGGTGAGATCCCCGTGATCAAATCCGACCGGGGCGGACAGGTGACCTATCACGGCCCCGGACAACTCATCGCCTATCTGCTACTCGATCTGCGCCGGGCACGGATTGGCATTCGCACCCTGGTCACTCACCTGGAAGAGGCGGTGATAGCCCTGTTGCGGGAGTACCGCATAGAAGCGGCTGCACGCCGGGATGCCCCCGGTGTCTATATCGCTGACAGCAAGGTCGCCTCCCTGGGACTGCGGGTACGCCGGGGTTGCACCTATCATGGACTGAGCCTTAACGTGGACATGGATCTCTCCCCCTTCAAGCGCATCAATCCCTGTGGCTATCCAGACCTCGATGTCACCCAACTGGCCGAGCAGAAGATCGAGACAGATATCCCTACCCTTGGCCTAGGATTATCCCACCACCTGGCGCAGGCTTTAGGTTACACTCTGACCTGCATCGATACAGAAGTGGAACCATGAGCCTCGACAAAGATATCCTGCCACCCTCGCGCACAACCCCGGAGAGCCATCAACGGGGCAAATCCAAACTGGCGCGCATCCCGATCAAGGTGGAACCCCAGGAGAATATCCTGCGCAAACCCAAATGGATCCGGGCCAAGGCCCCCCTTGGCAAGGAGATCAGCCGGATTCGCCGCATCCTGCGCGACAGGGGATTGAGTTCAGTGTGTGAAGAGGCTGCCTGTCCGAACCTGGGGGAGTGCTTTCATCACGGCACCGCCACCTTCATGATCATGGGGGACATCTGCACCCGCCGCTGCCCCTTCTGCGATGTTGCCCACGGCAAACCCCAACCCCTCGATGAACAAGAGCCAGCACAACTGGCCGAGGCCATCGCCGCCATGCAACTCAACTATGTGGTGATTACCTCGGTTGACAGGGATGACCTGCGAGACGGCGGCGGGAGCCACTTCGCACAATGCATCTCGGCAGTACGCCGACACCGCCCCGAGACCAAAATAGAGGTTCTGGTACCTGACTTTCGCGGCCGTGTGGATGCGGCACTGGCGTCATTGACTGCAGATCCCCCCGATGTCTTCAACCACAACCTGGAGACAGTACCTCGCCTCTATAAGCAGGCCCGTCCCGGGGCCGACTACCAGGGATCTCTCGATCTGTTGCTGCGCTTCAAGGGGCTGCTCCCGGATCTACCCACAAAGTCTGGGCTGATGCTGGGACTGGGTGAAACCCGGGAAGAGATTCTCGATGTCATGCAGGCGCTGCGTCAGCATGGTTGCGAGATGCTCACCCTGGGTCAATACCTGCAACCGAGCAAGGACCATCTGCCGGTGTCACGTTTTGTCACGCCCCAAGAGTTTGAACAGCTGGGGGAGATCGCGAAGGAGATGGGATTTTCAAGCGTTGCCAGCGGCCCTATGGTGCGCTCATCCTATCATGCGGATCTGCAGGCGAATCCCTTACTGCAGGATTAGTCAGAGCCGCAGCACGGGAATCAACCACCGCCGGATGAGTTTGCCGCCGATGGTGTCAGGTGGGAATCATAGCGCTCCATCAAATAGCAGAGACAATCCTGGCGAATAACATTCAGATCCTTGGTCAGCATGGAAGGCATCACTGAGCGGTGCAGACAGAGCTGACCCTCTTCGATAGCGAAATAGTCACCCACCACCGCCTCTCCCCGCTCATCCCGGACATCCAGGGCATCGAGTCCTGCGCCATTGATCCAGCCGAACAGGGTACCGGCGGGCAATTCACGAAAATTGAGATGATCGATGTCGGGATCCAACACGATATCACTCGCCCCCGGTGCAAAGCCAAAGCTGACACTCGGTGCTATCTTGACTTGGGCCACGGTATGAAACAGATCGATATCGAGATGACTCACAGGGTGCTGGGGATGCTCGGCCAAGTGCAGACAGGCCTCGAGATAGTCCCGGGCATGCTCGACACCATGGGTACTGCCGACCTTGCCACACTCCAGGGTTACCGAGGGGCAGAGATCCGCAAAGGCCATGGACTGCACCCCCTTGGGGCGCAAAAAATAGACCACGGTGCGGGAAAACAGCAGCGCCAGATGAAAAAACCCGGTATCCAGCCGATTGATGCAGGCGTAGTGGGGATTCAGGCCGGTGTTGTTGTGTATATCGACACTGGCAAAGGGCTTGCGCCCACGCATGCACTCGACGACCTGTTGCATGATACGGTGTTCGGGCGTTGCGGCCACTTCGCTGCCGCTCCAGATCCTGTTGTAGTCGGGCTGTCCGGGTAACAGCCGCAGCCCCTGAGCCGCTGCATCCACATTGCCGATAAACAGACTCAGGGCCCGGGGCAGCTCCTTACCCCCGGCATAGCGGGTAAGCAGGGTGCGTATGGCCTCCCAGCCGACTGTCTCATTGCCATGCATCAGCACAGAGACAAACAGGGGTTCCGCTCTTCTCCCGGGGAGATGGAACAGGCTCGGACCATCCAGGTGATCGGCGAGCTGATGCGCCTCCAGGGCCAACAGATTCTTTGGTAGATGATCGAATTCCTGCAGCATACTTATAGTTTACCTGAATGGGCGAGGCTAGCCCGTTTTTGTCGCAGCAATTGGTGCCGCAAGTCAGTGCAGCTCCAGAAAAAAAACTACGATTTACAACCCCGGCGCCTCTACAAGACGCTTCGAGTCAGACGCTTGCGAAGAGAAAGCACTAAGCCAAGGACCACTCATGCACTGGTCTGCCGCTCTCCTGCTGTTCCAGGTAGGCCTGCATCAGGGCCTGAAAGTCCCTGCCATGGCGCGCCACCCATTGCCGCTGCCAGGTGGCACCATTGATTCCGCTCACGACCCGCTGTTGAATAATCCCCAGCCAGTAGTCGATGGAGGCCGGTTCAATACCAAGAACGGTCAAGCCCTCTCGGGCCAACGACAGCAGCTGCTCCCGGATCAACTGTTCGGCGGTGCAGGTTTTCCAGTCAAACCAGAAAAACTCCGCCTGCAGACCCCGTCGCGCCGCATTGTAGAAATTGCTGCGGGCACGGATAAATCCCATCTCCCTTTCCGGCGATTGGTAGCGTTCCGCCATACCTGTTACCAGACCGAAATAAAATGCGGCGTTGGCGATGGAGTCGAGTACGCTAGGTCCAGCCGGCACCACCCGATGCTCAATCCTCAAATGGGGTTTACCCCCACTGTCGAAACCGATCAACGGTCGGTTCCAACGCCAGATGGTACCGTTGTGCAATCTCAGGTGGGACAGATTCTCAACCGCACCGTCCATCAACAGGGGTAACAGTACCGGGTAGCGTTTTAGATTGGCCTCAAAATTTTCCAGTATCGATTCGTAGACATAGCGGATGCCGAAACTGACCCGCTTGGTCAAATCCGATGCCCCCACTGCAATGGACTGTTCAAACAGGGGTATGCGTGTCTCGTCCCATAGGTCATGGCCAAACAGGTAGGGTGCATTGGCGCTCACAGCCACCATCGGCGCGGATGCAATTTTCGACAGGTTATAGAGCCTCGCGGCATGCCTTTCATCCACCTGCAGATGAATCTGAAAAGAGGTTGCCGCCGACTCGAGCATGACGTCGTCGTGTTGCAGATTCAGGCTCTCCCTGCCCTCGATGTGTACTGACAAGGGTCTGCCGTGACGTAGTTTAAACACCTGGTCATTGAGGGCCTGGTAGCGGTTCAAAGGGGACATGTTATGCAGTGAGAGCGCCTGTTGCTGTAGACTCGGCATGATGCCGATCATGCCCATTCTGGCACCCAATGGATGCGCTAAACGGTTGCACTTATTCCACACAGACTGCAACTCTTCCGCCATACGCTCAAACACATCTCCCCGCAGCGGTCTGGCAGTACTGTTTATTTCAACGTTGAAGGTGGCCAACTCCGGGACCACCAATGGCTCATCCAGCTTTTCCAACAAGGGCTGATTGAGTGGCGCGGGCGCCCCCTTCCCATCCAGCAGACAGGCCTCCAGTTCAAATCCCCCGATCGATCCCTCCGAGGCGAACACCCCCGTTTCAAACCACTCGGCAAGCAGTTCGGTCTCTCGCTTGAGACGGCGCTGAAACTCGGCAAAATCATCAGCAGAGAATTCACTCGAATCTATTTCCTGTCCCATGCTTTCTCCAATACCCAAACGCCTCTATGGCACCGTCGTATGTTGCTTGCCATCGCTGGAGATGAAGTTGATCTCAAGCCGTGCCGCTACCCCGGTCGCGCTGCAGAATGAGTTGTTCCAGCTGCGACAATCGTTGAGGTGTGCCGATATCCATCCACACCCCACGGAAGCACTCCCCTGATACCAAGCCACGCTCCATGGCGTCCCTCAAGAGTGGTGCCAATGGGAATACGCCGGCCCTGCAGGATGCAAACAGTCGCGGATCATAGACGCCGATGCCACTGAAGGTCAGCCGGCTCTCCCCGCCCTGGCCTACCCGGCCCTGTCGCAGTTGAAAATCCCCCTGCGGATGGTGTTCAGGGTTTGGCACCAACACCAGATGCGCCATATCCCCCTGTTTCAAGGTTAGCTGGGAAAAATCCAATTCACACCAGATGTCCCCATTGACCACCAAAAAGGCTTCCTTACCCAACAGGGGCAGTGCATGATAGATGCCCCCGCCTGTTTCCAATGCCACCGCCTCGGCCGAGTAACGGATCTCAACGCCCCAAGCGCTACCATCACCCAGAGTGGATTCGATCATCTCACCCAAATGGGCATGATTAATAACCAGCTCCTGATAGCCCGCCGCTGCAAGCCTTTCGATATGGTGCACAATCAAGGGCTTGCCGGCGACCGGCAGGAGTGGTTTAGGTAGCTTATCGGTCAGGGGTCGCATGCGCTCACCACGCCCAGCGGCCAGTATCATGGCTATCATTGTTTCTACTTTCGGGAGCTGATTAGCTTGCAGACAATGTAACCGGTTCTTGGGAGAAACGCATCCCCAGGCAGCAGACCGGTTACCCTGGGGTGAACCGCATCCTGCTAAACAGCCTTATGCATGCTATCGAGAGGGAGTGGGTGGCTTTTGAAGCTAACCCTTCATGGCATCGAAAAATTCGTCGTTGGTCTTGCTCACCTTCAACTTGTCATAGAGAAACTCCATGGCGGCAAGTTCATCCATGGGGTGGAGGATCTTCCTCAGAATCCACATCTTCTGCAACTCATCCGGCTTCATCAACAGCTCCTCCCGACGGGTGCCGGAACGATTGATATTGATCGCCGGGAAGATGCGCTTCTCTGCAATACGCCGGTCCAGATGAACCTCCATATTGCCTGTTCCCTTGAACTCTTCGTAAATCACGTCATCCATGCGTGATCCCGTATCCACCAGGGCGGTGGCCAGGATCGTCAGGGAGCCGCCCTCTTCCACATTCCGTGCGGCGCCGAAGAAGCGCTTCGGCCGGTGCAGTGCATTGGCATCGACACCACCGGTCAAGACCTTGCCGGAGGAGGGCACGACGGTATTGTAGGCCCGTGCGAGACGGGTGATCGAATCCAGCAGGATCACCACATCGTGTTTATGTTCCACCAGTCGCTTGGCCTTTTCGATGACCATTTCAGCGACCTGCACATGTCTGGTTGCGGGCTCGTCGAAGGTACTGGAGATCACCTCACCCCTCACGGAGCGGGCCATTTCGGTCACCTCTTCCGGACGTTCGTCGATGAGCAACACCATGACGTAACATTCGGGATGGTTGTGGGTGATGGACTGGGCGATATTCTGCAACATCATGGTCTTACCCGCTTTTGGCGGGGAGACGATCAGACCGCGCTGCCCCTTACCGATGGGGGCGCAGAGATCGATGGTACGGGCGGTGATGTCCTCGGTACTGCCGTTGCCTATCTCCAGGTGAAAACGCTGGTTGGCGAACAGGGGGGTGAAATTTTCGAAAAGAATCTTACTCTTGGCATTTTCCGGTTTGTCGTAGTTGATCTCATCGACCTTGAGCAATGCAAAGTAGCGTTCACCATCCTTAGGTGGCCGAATCTTGCCTGAAATGGTATCGCCGGTACGCAGACTGAAGCGTCGGATCTGACTCGGAGAGACATAGATATCATCAGGTCCGGCAAGATAGGAGCTATCTGCTGAGCGTAGAAAGCCGAATCCATCCTGCAGAATCTCCAATACCCCATCACCAAAAATACTTTCGCCTTTCTTTGCATGCGCCTTGAGAATGGCAAATATCAGATCCTGTTTTCGGGTCCGCGCCATACCCTCGATTTTCATTTCGGTGGCGAGCTGAGCCAGGTCGGAGACTGGCTTTTTCTTGAGTTCAGTGAGATTCATAATTTTTCAGGGGTTGTTCTGTTTTGGGATATTGTTTGAAGGGAGTTCGGCCACACAGGGCAATTTGAGATTCTTGGTTGATTTGCTAATCAGGCGCTACCAGAACGAAACGGGGTGGTCTACAGAGAACTGTGTTTGGCAGACAGCGATGGCACGTCCGGCGCCTGAGATTGTTAAAGGTTACTATCGATAAAAGCCACGAGTTGAGATTTTGAGACGGCGCCCACTTTCGTCGCCTCCACTTCACCATCTTTAAACAGCATTAACGTAGGAATTCCACGTATGCCGTAGCGGGGTGGTGTATTGGGATTCTCATCAATGTTCAGTTTGACCACCTTCAGTTTGCCGTCGTACTCGCTGGCAATATCATCCAGTACCGGTGCAATCATCTTGCACGGACCGCACCATTCGGCCCAGTAGTCGATCAGCACAGGCTGATTTGACTGAAGCACTTCCGATTCAAAGGAATCGTCTGTTACATGAACAATCTGCTCACTCATAGATTGAGGATCTCCAACTGAATGATCGGGGATTGCAGTGCGGAATCATCCCGCATTTTAATATCTCGTTATGAATCCAGAACGGCACCGTGAGACAAGCTTGTAAGACAAATCGAGGGGGGCATCTGGATAGGACTGATTATTCAATCCGAAATTTGATCATAATTCAAGACCTAATTATATAAAAAAACAGCGACTATGCCACTACATTCTTAATTTCATGCTTCAACTGCACCCATCCAGCAGGGATTCGACCTGGCACAGGCGGGCAATGGAGAGCATCGATTCCGGTACGCCGGTGAATACAATCTTGGCGTTCCGCTCGGCTGCTTGCGCCATCCATTCCAGCACCAACGCCAATCCAGCGCTATCTGCATGATCCACCTGAGAGAGATCCACCTCCAACTCCTTGACCGTGGAGAAGAGCTCATCGGAGCGTTGCAGCAGTCCTTTGACACTGGCGAATGTCATATCTCCCTGAACATGAAAACGGAATGCTCCATCCCGTTCGACTTTTGTGATACTCATAGGCTATAACTCATCCTTGATCGCGTTTTCTTCAGCCTTGCTGAACAGAAATTGACCGATTATCTCCTCCAATACCAAAGCGGATTGGGTCATCATCAATTCACTGCCACCCTGCAGGCTCTCCAGACTGCCCCCGGGATCGAGCCCGACATATTGCTCACCCAACAGTCCGGAGGTATAGATCTTGGCGATACTGTCATCCGGAATCTTACTATAAGCCGGATCGATTGACATTGTAACCACGGCTTCAAAGCTCTCCTGGTCATAAACGATAGCGACCACCCGGCCGATCCGCACCCCTGCCATGGAGACGGGGGATCTCACCTTGAGACCGCCGATATTATCGAACCGGGCCTTCACTTCATAACCTTCGCTGGCAGTTATGCTGGCCAGATTACTCACCTGCATGGCGAGAAAAAACAGCGCAACCAGTCCGGCGGCCATGAAGGCGCCAACGATTATCTCCATTCCTCTTGTATTCATGACTATTCTCCGAACATCAGTGCTGTAAGAACGAAATCCAGTATCAGTACCGCCAATGCGGAATGGACCACGGTACGGGTAGTCGACTGACTGACACCGGCTGAGGTTGGGATGGTGTCATATCCCTGAAACAGGGCGATCCAGGTACAGACAAAGCCGAATACCAGACTCTTGATCACCCCGTTGATGATATCCTCGTTCCAGTCGATCTTGGCCTGCATCTGGCTCCAGAAGGCGCCCTCGTCCACCCCCAACAGCCCCACGCTGACAAAGTAGCCGCCGATGATACCGACTGCGCTGAACATCGCCGCGAGTAACGGCATCGAGATAAATCCGGCGTAAAAGCGTGGCGACAGGATGCGGCGAATGGGGTCCACCGCCATCATCTCCAGGCCGGAGAGCTGCTCGGTGGCCTTCATCAGACCGATCTCCGCGGTGAGGGCTGAACCGGCGCGTCCGGCGAACAGCAGGGCGGTCACCACCGGACCCAGTTCCCGCACCAGGGAAGCGGCGACCATCACCCCGAGACTGTCCTCGGCGGCAAATTGCGACAGCACATAATAGCCCTGCAAGCCGAGCACCATGCCGACGAACAGGCCGGAGACAACGATGATCGTGGTCGTGCGCACACCGATACTGTGCAGTTGCGTGATCAGCAGCCCCAACCTGGGCAGCAGGCTGGTGATCCCCGCGAGAATCTGGATCAGCAACAGGTGTCCGCGACCGAGACGTTCCAACGCCGCCAGTCCAACGCGGCCAAAGCGAGCCAGGGCATCGAGCACTATTTCGCCCCCCGCATGCTCAGCAGATCATCATTCAGCGCCGGCGCTGAATAGTGAAAGTGGACCGGGCCGTCGGGCAGGCCGCCCATGAACTGTTTCACCGCGGGGGATTGGGACATACCCAATGCCGCCGGGGTACCCGACTCGATCACCTTGCCGCCGGACAGGACATAGATCATATCGGAAATGCCTGCGGTCTCCTCAACATCGTGGGAGACCAGCACGCTGGTGAGCCGGGCCGCGTCGTTGAGACGCCGCACAAGCTGCGCCAGCACCCCCATGGAGATCGGATCCTGGCCGGTAAAGGGCTCGTCGTACATCACCATCATCGGATCGAGGGCGATGGCCCGGGCCAGGGCCACCCGGCGCGCCATGCCGCCGGAGAGTTCCGAGGGCATCAGATCCCGGGCGCCCCTCAGGCCCACCGCCTCCAACTTCATCAGCACCAGACGTCGAATCATCGACTCCGGCAGGTCGGTATGTTCCCGCAGGGGATAGGCGACGTTGTCATAGACGGTGAGATCGGTGAGCAGGGCGCCGCTCTGAAACAGCATGCCCATGCGCATGCGCAGCCGATAGAGCTCCTTGCGGGAGAGCTGGTGGACATTCTGACCATCCACCTCGATGCTACCCTGACTGGGACGCAGTTGCCCGCCGATCAGTTTCAACAGCGTGGTCTTACCGGTACCGCTGGGCCCCATGATGGCGGTCACCCTGCCCTGGGGGATATCGATATCCACACCATTGAAGATGGCCCTGTCCCCATGGGAGAAGTGCAGGTTGCGGATTTTGACCAGTGGTTCGTCGCTGTTCACTTAAGCCTTCTAAACGGAAGTCCCTGTGGACGGGGGAAGATCGGGGCATTGTGGCGTTGCGAAGGATGAGCGTCAAGCTCGAGTGGCGGAGATTGAAACCGCATACCCATCCTGTAGCCAAAGGCAGGGTTGAAAAAACGCAGCTGAGAATCAGGCTCCCCATTGACGGGGAGCCGCTGATTCAAGATGTGATGTTTCTCAGTGTCTGATAGGGTCTAAACAGGTCCGATTGACTATTCCAATAGTGAATTAAAGACTGACATCCAACCTGGTGACATTACCCTTTGGCGTTGTCACTAACAGGGTAAACGGGCCTATTCCATCCCCCGGAATAACAAAAGTGAAGAGGTCAGAGCCTAACCGGTCATTCAAGCGGGCATTGAAGTTGGTATTCGGCACAGAGTAGGAGTCTCTTATATTGCCTTGCACGAGTGTGGCCGTAATGCTTGTCTCCGCAGGCATGATCTGTCCGGTTTGAGCACCCACGATTTCGAATGTAACTGAAGAGCCTGGTGCCACCGTGCCGGAGACTTGAGTGATCGTGGCAAAACTCTCAGACATGATCATGACGATGTCATCGCGCACGTTGATATTCTTCTCAGCGCTACAGACCGGTGATGTAATGGGTGTCACACCGAAGCAGACCCCCGGATCATCACCGGCAGCCACTGCCGCTTCCGCCGCGGTCACCGCCGCCGTATCACAGCAGAGTACGCCGTTGTAGTCGGTATCGGCGTTGGCATCGTCGTAGACACCGTTGGTGTTGAAGTCCACGAACTCCTCGTGGGTGGGATGTTTGATATCGTCCTCGTTGTCATCCCGGAAGGCCTCGGGGATGTTGGAAAATACAGGATCGTTGAGATTCAGCACGCCGTTGCCGTTGCTGTCGATGAAGCTCTCTTCACCGAGCATGGTGGCGAGGAGCGTTATCCGACCCGCCATGCCCCCGGGCACATCATCCTCCTGGGGCCTGGGATTCGAGCTGGTCCAGGCGACACTGCAGCTGCCATCCTCGATCTGGCATTGGGACTGGATCTGTCCCCCTTCCGTGGTGAAGTAGACCGCTGCGCCATCGGGCACCGGATTGTTGAAGTGGTCAGCGGCATGCACCGTGAGTGCGACCTCTTCACCGTCATACGCCCAAGCCTCCGGATTGAAGACCTCGGTGCTCAAAGAGAAACTGTTCTGATCGGAAATGCCGGTGGAGATGGTGAGGCCATCGGACTGGGTGGAGATCAGGGAATTGGCGTCCAGGGACGCCGTGACCCGCACCGCGGTGGGGATGGTGCCGGACTTGACATCGGTGCCGACCAGGCCATTGGTATCGCTGACGGCGGTTTCGGCCCCTGCCGGAATGTTCGCCCCGCCCACATCGGTGCTCAGGGAGAAATTGACCCGCTGCTGAGGCACCGGATTGCCGTTCTGATCCAACACCCTGAAGGAGACCCGGGAGACCTCGGTCAGACCGACGCCGCGCAGGCCGATGAGGGCCGGTTCCGCAGAGACGAACTCCATGGAGCCGATCTCGGCGGGCTGGACATTGATGGTGCCGGTCGCTGTGGTGGTCTCCCCATTGACGGTAACCGTGGCCCGCACGGTGTCCGCCCCGGAACAGCCCTGGGCCACATAGGTGGCTGTCACCACACCCCCGACAGACTCCACAGGGGTATCGATCGTCGCCAAGCCGGTGGAGAAGCAATCGGTATTGAAGGCAACACTGGCATCATTCTGATAGAGATTGCCCGCGGAGTCGGCAAGGGTTGCCGAGACCGTGGTCTGACCGCCCGCCGCGAGTGATGTCACCGCGATATCCAGGGTACCCGCGTTGAAAGCGCTTCCTGAACCGCTGCCGATGAAGATATCTGCACCTGTCGTGCCGGCATCGTCGATCGTGTCGCCATCTGCCGTTGTGGATGAATCCCAAGGCACATCCGGATCGCCACCGCCACAGGCAGCGAGCAGCAGGATCAGAGAAAGGGCAGTTAATAAGCGGGCTAGACCTGACATGGCAAACTCCAAAATCCCATAGGAAACAGTCCATTAAGGGCAGAAACTTAGACTAATTTCTTAATAGTATACAATCAATCGGGTATTGCAAGTGATTATAAGCAATCACCCGGCTGTTTTTTCTCCTCAATACCAACGCACTTCACGCTTTTTACCAAGGAACCAAAAACGACCCATGGTCCCAGTGATCACAGGGTCAGTAAACTAGCGGCAGCTCTCCCCGCCTCTTTAGTAATCAATCACCCGATCCTGACAGGAATCACATATCCAGCGGGTCTGATCCTCAATCGATCAGCAGACGCTCAACCACCCTGCCCTCGATCAGATGGGATTGCAGGATCTCTTCCAGATCCTCATGATCCACGAAGGTATACCAGACCGCTTCGGGATAGACCACCAGCACCGGTCCTTTGTCGCAACGGTCGAGACAGCCGGCGGTATTCACCCTGACCCCGCCGGACCCCGCGAGACCCATGGCCTTGATCCGCCCCTTGAGGTAGTCACGCATCGCCTTCGCCCCATGCTGGGCACAGTGGGGGCGGCCGTCGCTGCGTTCATTCACACAGAAGAAGAGATGGTGGCGATAGTAGGACATGGAGGCATAGTGTAACTTAAAAAAAAATCACTCATAAAGGCCTGTTGGCGATGATACAACGGTGATTAACCGTTATGATAGGGCCTGTTTCATCAATTCCGGCTCCACGCGATCAAACCGTGACTCCAGAACAGCTGCTGACCGAAGCGGACCGCTGTGTAAAGTGCGGCCTCTGCCTCCCCGAGTGCCCAACCTATCAGCTGCTCGCCAACGAGGCTGACTCACCCCGTGGCCGCATCAGTCTGATGCAGGCCCTGGCAACGGGCGAACTCGATCTCGACACAAGCATCGAAACCCACCTGGACCGCTGCCTTGGCTGCCGGCGTTGTGAATCCGTCTGTCCCTCGGGGGTCAAATACGGGCAGCTGCTGGACGGCAGCCGCACGCTGATTGCCAAACGCAAGCGGGGCAGGCCCTTGCTGCGCTGGCTGTTCGATCAATTGACAGATCCCAAACGACTGGCGCGGCTCAGCCGCAGCTACCGGCCACTGCAAAAGATGGGTATCTCCCAGGGCATTGCCGCACTGCTGCCGGAGAGCTATGGCCGTCTGTCCCAATTGAGCGGTCAGCTCGCCGCTGCACCACCCATCCCGGCGGGACTCTATGCCGCTGATCTGCCCAGGGGAAGACTGCTGCAACTCTTCACCGGTTGCGTCGCCACCCAGGTTGAACAACCCCTGCTCGAAAGCGGACTGGCACTGCTGCGCCGGCTCGGGTATGCGGTGGAGATACCCGAGTCCCAATGCTGCTGTGGCGCCATCCATCGTCACAATGGATTCCAGGAGAGGGCGGCACAATTCTGCGCAACCAACCGGCAGCAGACGGCAAAGAGTCAGGCCCAGGCCCTGATCACCCTCAGCAGCGCATGCGAGCTCGAACTGCGCGAGCAGCATGCCAGCGAAATCCCCGTCATGAGCCTGACGGAACTGCTGCTCTCCCTGCCGGAGCACGAACTACCCAGTCTGAGACCCTTTGCTGGCCGGGTGGCGGTGCATGCCCCTTGCAGCTGTCGGGATGACCTCAGCCTGAGACTGTTGCGGCGCATCCCAGTGGCGGAGATCTTTCCCCTGGCGGACAACACAATCTGTTGTGGCGCCGCGGGGAGTTACATCTTCACTCAACCTTCTCTCTCCAGCGCGTTAGGCAGGGCGAAGATCGAACAACTCAAGGCCTGTCGAGCAGAGATATTGATCACCAGCAATACCGGTTGCGGCATGCAATTTCGCCAACTTATCGCCGAGGCCGGAATGAAGGTCCAGGTCATGCACCCCATCGAACTCATCCATCGACAATGGCCCGCCTGATCGGCAAATAAGCAAAAACTGCGGTTGTATCGCGGCGCAGAAAGAGGCTAAGGTTTAATCATGAACAAGCGAAAATTCAATGCTGCCGACCAAGTCATGATCGGCATCGATAGCGCCCTGCGCACCCTCTTCGGACGCCCTCAGGTGACCGAACGGAGCAACCCGGCCGAGGCCCTCGAGGAAGTGGAGATGAGCGAAGAGGAGAGGGATCTGACCGCTCGCCTTATGCGCATCAACCATACCGGCGAGGTCTGTGCCCAGGCCCTCTATCAGGGACAGGCATTGACCGCGAAACTGCCGCAAATACGCGACACCATGGAGCGCGCGGCGCAAGAGGAAAACGACCACCTGGCCTGGTGCGAGACCCGCCTCGATGAACTGGATAACAGGAAAAGCCTGCTCAACCCGTTCTGGTATGCCGGCTCATTCCTGATCGGCGCAGCGGCCGGATTGGCAGGGGATAAATGGAGTCTTGGCTTCGTCGCGGAGACCGAACACCAGGTCGAAGCCCATTTGAACGAACACATAAACCGCATCCCGGCCCAGGACCAGAAGAGCCTTGCCATACTCGAACAGATGAAAGAGGATGAGATCCACCACGCGACGGTGGCGCTGGAAGCGGGGGGTGCGGAGCTGCCTGGTCCAATCAAGGCAGCCATGAAGCTGACCTCGAAACTGATGACTAAGTCGGTATTCTACCTCTGATCAAGACTACCCGGCCTTGGGAGTCACTTCGATCACTTCGCTCTCCACCACCTGATGGCGGTCAACCAAACTGACCTGTACAGCCAATGTCAGACCAAAGCCGACCATTACCAACACCAGGACCACGGCAAAGAAATCAGGTTTGCGATGTTGATGATGTCTGTACATTTACCTTATAAGCCTATTCAATAACTTAACTAAGATTATTGTGCAGTTTTCCAACTTGACTTAGACCCTGTTCACGTTGTTGTGCAATTTTCAGCCAATTTATCCTTTTACTTACTAAACACTGATCAGGATCAAAACAAAAAACCACTCGCGCCAGCTACTTGGGATCTTTTCCACCGCCTTCCACCGCCCCCATTTCAGTCAGCAGCGCCGATACCTCTTCATGCTTGCCCCTGTTCGACAGGGCTAGGGCCGTGTTTCCGGCCTGATCAGCGGCATTCACATCCACACCTCGTTGCAGCAGCAGGCGCACGATCTCCAGATGTCCAAATGCAGAGGCCTCCATAATAGGTGTAATGCCTCTGCTATCTGCCAGATTGGGATCTGCACCCCCTGCCAGGAGCGCCTTGACGCTTTTCAGATTGCCATTAAAGGCGGCGATGTGGAGAGGATTTCTACCTGAGGGATTGGCACTGTTGACATCAACCCCTTGGGCAAGGAGGTCATTGATGCGTCCCACATCGCCCAGCATGGCGGCGGATATCAGCGCTTGGGACTGTTGCGGTGTTTCCGCTGACCAGACATGGGCGCTGAACAACATCAGGAACAGTGTTGTCAAAACAGTGTTTCTCACGAACAAACATCCTATATAGTTGGCTTACCCCCAATATCGGCATCGGCATTTAATTCTTAACCATTGCACTCACACCATCCCCTCAGTAACCTTGTAATGTAAACAATCAAAACCACGCCATAGCAGAGTTAATACGTATATATGGATAAGGAATCGCAGCACCAGATTGACGTTCAAGTCGAGACCCGCTATGTGGAATCGCAATCCCTGCCAAACGAGGATAGGTTCGTCTTCTCTTACACCATAACCATACGTAACGAGGGGGAATCGAGTGCTCGCCTGCTGAACAGGCACTGGATCATCACGGATGCAAACGGCAAAGTGCAGGAGGTTCGTGGTGAAGGCGTGGTGGGTGAACAACCGCAGCTCAATCCTGGTGAGACCTTCCGCTATACCAGCGGTACTGTACTCGACACACCCGTCGGCAGTATGCAAGGAAGTTATGACATGGTGGACGGTCAAGGCAATCGCTTCGACGCCTTGATACCCCCCTTTTCCCTTGCCCGTCCGGGCAGTCTCCATTAACCGCCGTTCAACACGAACACCAACCTATACAGAATGTGCATATAGATGGAGCTGGGAAGGCAAAGTGAACTGCTGCGCAAAACAAGCCTCGCTAAACAACTCTCTCTACTCAGGGTGATCTGATGCCGACCTATGCCATAGGTGACATACAGGGTTGTTATGACGAGCTCCAGCGACTGCTGGAGAAGATCTGCTTCGATCCCTCCAAGGATACCCTCTGGTTTGCCGGAGACCTGGTCAATCGAGGCCCAAAATCACTCCAGGTACTTCGCTTCGTCAAATCTCTCGGTGACCGGGCTGTCACGGTTTTAGGCAATCACGACCTGCATCTGCTCGCCCTCTCCCAAGGCAATCGCAGCCACAACAAATACGGTACCCTGAAGGAGATACTCGATGCCCCCGACAAACTGGAGCTGATCGAATGGTTGCGCCATAGACCGATGATGGTGCATCACGCAAACAAAGGATATAGCATGGTCCACGCCGGACTGGCGCCACAATGGGACATGGCCACCGCCAAGGCATGCGCAGCGGAATTGGAAAAGGTCCTGCGGGGAGCCAAATTCGCTAAATTCTGCCAAGTCATGTATGGGGACAAACCGGATCTCTGGTCCGACAAACTCAGCGGAATGGAGCGACTCCGTTTCATTACCAACTGTTTCACCCGGCTGCGATACTGCACCCATGATGGACGTATTTCGCTAAACGATAAAGGCGCCCCGGAAGAACAGAGCAACGGCGTGATTCCCTGGTTCGATGTACCCGGACGGCCGACAAAAAAGGAGCGAATCCTATTCGGACATTGGTCGACCTTCGGTTATCGTCAGACCGCCAACATCTGTTGCCTGGATAGCGGCTGCTTTTGGGGAGGCAAGCTTACCGCACTGCGCCTGCGTAAGCACAAGCCCCCCGAAGCCTACCAGGTATCCTGCCCGGTCAAGGGTTGATGCGATTCAATACGATGAAGGTATAGGGGAACTGATTACTGTTATCCTTAGGATGAGTCTCACGACTGACCTCTTGCCACGCATCCCAGTCGATCTCAGGAAAATAGGCGTCCCCGTCCACTGAAATCTCCACCAGGGTCAAATAGAGGCGATCTGCGCGGGGGAGCATCTGCCCATAGAGACCCCCACCGCCGACGATCATGACTTCGGGTACCTCACCGGCAACCTGTAGCGCCTGATCCACCGAATTCACAACCTCACAACCCTCTGCACGATAGTCCGGATTATGGGTAATCACGATGTGGCGGCGTCCTGGAAGGAGACCGGGGAGCGACTCCCAGGTGCGGCGCCCCATGATGATGGGCTTGCCCATGGTCAGGGACTTGAAATGCTGCAGGTCGGCGGGCAGACGCCAGGGCAGGCTGTTGTTTACCCCGATGACGCCATTTTTCGCTACTGCCGCAATAATCGAGATCATCGGTTTCACTCAACCACTCCCCACCCCGCATCCACCACCGGCAAGCATGCCCACTATACCGCCACGGGTGCCTTGATATGGGGATCAGGATCGTAGTCGAGCAACTCGAAATCCTCGAAACGGAAATCGAATATCGTCTTCACCGCCGGATTTATTTTCATCCTCGGTAATTGACGCGGGGTACGACTGAGCTGCAGATCCACCTGTTCCAGATGATTGCTATAGAGATGGGCATCGCCAAAGGTATGTACAAACTCACCAGGTTTCAGCCCGGTCACCTGGGCGATCATCATGGTCAACAAGGCGTAGGAAGCGATATTGAAGGGCACGCCGAGAAAGATATCGGCGCTGCGTTGATAGAGTTGGCAGGAGAGCCTCCCTTCGGCCACATAAAACTGAAACAGGCAGTGACAGGGGGGCAGGGCCATATGTTCCACCTGCGCCGGATTCCAGGCCGAGACAATCAAACGTCGCGAGTCGGGATTGTCCTTGATGTGCTCTATCAACTGACTGATCTGATCGATCTGCCCACCCTCCGGTGCCGGCCAGGAGCGCCATTGGTAGCCATATACCGGACCCAGATCACCATTCTCATCCGCCCATTCATCCCAGATGGAGACACCATTCTCCTGCAGATAACCAATATTGGTGTCGCCTTTCAGAAACCATAACAGCTCATAAATGATGGAACGAAGATGGAGACGCTTGGTGGTCAACAGGGGAAATCCGTCATCCAGATCGAAACGCATCTGGTAACCGAACACACTCCGGGTACCGGTACCTGTCCTGTCTTCCTTAATGACACCATGATCCCGTACATGCCGCATCAGATCATGATACTGCTTCATGCCGTCACTGCCCGACGACTTGGCAAAATTCGTCTCATTTGTAATACCTACTGGAAAAGCTAGCCTTGGCTGAACTTAGGCCTGTAGGCCAAGAAGAGCAGCAAGACACCAAATATTATCATCGGCAGACTCAGTAGCTGCCCCATGGTCAACCAGTCAAATGCGAGATAGCCGATGTGCTGGTCAGGCATGCGCACAAGTTCGACCAAGAATCGAAATATCCCGTAACAGACCAAAAACAGTCCTGAAACCGCCATCCTCGGCCTTGGCTTGGCTGAGAAGACCCATAGGATCAGGAACAGTACCAAGCCTTCGAGCAAGGATTCGTACAGTTGACTGGGGTGGACCGGCAGCGAGTACTCCGCATCCAAGGGCAACCCGAGCCGGGCACAGAGCCCTTCCCCCACACTGCAGGGAACACGCATTCCCCAGGGTAGATCGGTCACCCCACCCCATAGTTCCGCATTGATGAAATTCCCGATCCGACCAGTCCCCAACCCAATGGTGACCAAGGGCGCAATGAAATCGGTGGCCTCAAAAAATGTTCGTCCATGTTTGCGGGCAAAATACCACATTGCCAATAAAACACCCAACAGCCCGCCGTGAAACGACATCCCGCCATTCCATACTTTGATCAATAACAGGGGATCTGCCAGAAATGCGCTGAAGTTGTAGAACAGGATATAGCCTATCCGCCCCCCCAGAACCACCCCGAGCACGATATAAAAGACGATGTCGTCCACCTGACGGGCGTCCCAAATTACACCCGGTTTGCCCACTCGGCGACGACCCAGCCACCAGCCTCCCAGAAAGCCGACCACATACATCATTCCGTACCAGTGGATACTTACCGGCCCCAGGGACAACAGGGTGGAGTCGATTTCCGGGTAAGTGATCATGGGGGTGCATGGTATCACAGGAATTCTATTCGCCAATGCGCCAAGAAATCGTAAATCCACAATTTCGTGGCATATTTTCGTGATAGGATACTGTGAAATCGGTCACAAATTCCCCATGTACTGGAATTTATTTCGCAAGCGTTATGACGGACTTCGACGAGGTGTCAAGTTTTTGAACGCTGAGCCGCTACCACGTACAGGTGATGCAAACCCACATCGGCATCTTAACGGGAAGGACCATGAGCTACGTACACGCACAAAAATTTGAAACTTATATACCGCGGGAAATGGATACTCTAGGCTCTCGATTACGCAGGAAAAGACGGGAAAGAGGTTGGACCCAAGAGGAGTTGGCGCTCCGTGCGGGAACCAATCAGGCCGTGATCCAGAAAATTGAGAACGGGAAGAGTCTTCGTCCCCGTAAGATCGATGAGATCGCCCAGGTCCTGGACGTCAATCCAGCCTGGTTGATGTTCGGCGAATCCACGACCTCCGTGATGGATGACGAAGCGGTTGAAGTGGCCAAGGCCTGGCACAACCTGCCGGAACCCATTCGTAGCCGCATCAAGAGAAACATCTTCGAGCAGGTCCTGCTCCACTCGAACAAGAAGTAGCTCAGCTTCAAACCGGGATGCACCCGCGCATCCCGGTTATCGATTCTTCCAAGCACTTTTCCATTACTTATCTGCTTTTTGCCACTGCAGCCTTGCCTCGTCATCGCTATCCCTGGCTTCCACCCAGCGCTCCCCTGCAGCCGTTTTCTCCTTCTTCCAGAACGGCGCCCGGGTCTTTAGATAATCGATGATGAATTCGCAGGCCTTGAACGCCTCCTTACGGTGACGGCTCGCCACTGCCACCAATACGATAGGATCGGTTGGCAATAGGGTTCCTACCCGATGAACCACGCGACAATGCTGAATCTCCCAGCGACTCTCTGCCTCATGGACTATCTGTTGCAGGGCGTGCTCAGTCATGCCCGGATAGTGTTCAAGGGTTAGACTGTCCACCCTGTCGCCCTCGTTGATATCCCGCATCAGGCCGATAAATGTCACTACGGCGCCAATGGAAGAATCATCACCGCGCAACAGGTCTACCTCATGATTCGGATCCAGCGGATCAGCCTGTATCGATACGCTGTTCACTCTCAACCTCCGGTGACAGGCGGGAAAAAGGCAACTTCGTCACCCCTATTCAGTGGCGTTTTCCTGTCTGCCAATTGCTGGTTTACAGCCATCATCACCCTTTGATCCTCGGCAAAGAGCCGGGCCCATGGACCTCCTCTCCCCCTGAGTGCCTCAAGCAGGTCATCTACGCATGTCAGACCATTCAACTCGAGCTGCTCGGATGCAACCCCAAGCTCCTCGCGAAATCGGGCAAAAAAGAGCACCTGGATCATCTCATCATCTCGCTAAAGGGTATAAAGTCCACCACATCACCGGGCTTGATGGCGGTAAGCGGCGGCAGTACCGCAAGTCCATTTGCCCATACCACAGAGCTTAATACACCGGATGACGGATTGGGATAGAGCCTGACTACCGCCTGTCCCTGTTCGTTCAACTCCAGTCGTCCGCGGGCATACTCCTGCCGCTTATCGGTGGCGGCCTTCTCGAAACCTGCAATGACCTTGATCGGTGTTGGCAACACCTCCCCTGTTATGCCCTGCATACCTAGGATGAACGGCCTGGCGAAGAGTGAAAAGGTGACAAAAAGCGAGACCGGATTGCCCGGCGCACCCATGAAGGGCGTCTCCCCGATATAGCCAAACGCCAAGGGCTTACCCGGACGCGAGGCGATCTTCCACAACTCCAGTGATCCCAGTTGTTCAACAGCAGGTTTGACGTGATCCTCCTCTCCCACTGAAACCCCACCCGACGCAAGTACCAGGTCGGCCTCATCAGCACCCCGAGCCAGGGCTTCGCAGGTTGCCTCAAAGGTATCTTCAACTATGCCCAATTGAATGACTTCGCACCCCAGCCGCTGCAGCAGTCCGGCCAAGGTGAACTGGTTGGAGTTGTATATCTGACCCGCCTTCAGCACCCCACCAGGCATGACCAACTCATCGCCACTGGAAAAAACCGCCACCTTCAACCGTTCATAGACCGATAAATCAGCCACCCCCACTGAAGCGGCCAAACCCAGGTGTTGCGCATCGAGCTTGATCCCTGACGACAATATCTCCTCACCCTGCAGGATGTCCTCTCCCGCCCTACGGATATTGGCGCCGCTCGCAGCGCTCTGGGTGATTTCGACCTCATTGCCGTCGATCTTGCAGACCTCCTGTATGACCACCGCATCCGCACCCTCAGGTACTGGCGCACCGGTGAATATCCGTGCAGCCGTTCCAGGCGCTAGCGGGGTACCGGTTGATCCGGCGGGGATGCGTTGCGCCACACTCAGGCGGCCCTCGTACTTTTGGAGATCTTGAGTGTTGACGGCAAACCCATCCATGGCACTGTTATCCCAGGGCGGCACATCAACCTGACTCTTGACCGGGGCAGCCAGCACTCGACCCAGGGCCTCATTTAAGCCCAGGGTCTCAAGACCGGTGATGGGTTTGACCTGATCAAGCAGGAACGACAGCGCCTCATCGACCGGCTTAAGCTGCGGTTGATGGGAATCGCAATCAGCCATCTCAATCCTCCAACAGGCGGGGAAACATTTGCGCGAAATTACACGGCCGGGTGCGCATATCAAGCTGGGATTGCAAAATCTTATCCCACCCGGTGCGACAGGCACCGGTGGATCCGGGCAGGCAAAAAATCAATGTGCCATTGGCCAATCCGGCAATCGCGCGGGATTGAATCGAGGAGCTGCCGATCTCCTCCAAAGAGATCGCACGATAGAGTTCACCAAACCCCTCGATGGACTTATCAAACAGCGGCAACAGTGCTTCTGGGGTGCTGTCACGCCCGGTAATGCCGGTACCGCCGGTGGAGACGATCACATCTACTTCGGTGTCGGCGATCCAGGTCGAGACCACCGCTCGCATCTGATAGATATCATCCGCAACGATGCGCTTATCAACTACCTGATGACCGGCTTCCAAGGCCCTGTCTCTGAGGGTCTGACCCGATTTATCGGTCTCTTCCGTGCGGCTGTCCGAGACAGTTAATATAGCCAGATTGAGGGGCACAAAGTCACTTTCTTTAAAATGTCCGGACATAAATCATTCTCTATGTATATTTGTAATCAAACGCCTTCTCAAAACGATGGCCAAACTCCTCCGGCGTAACGATATGATTCTGCGTTCCTGCCTGTTCGATCTTGATCGCCCCCATCAATGCAGCGATTCGACCCGTTGTCTCCCAGTCCATATCATTCATCAGGCCGTATAGCATACCGGCGCGATAGGCATCACCACAGCCGGTGGGGTCCACGACCGCCTTCACCGGCGCGGCAGGTATGGAATAGACACGCTCCTTGGTGACAATCTCTGAACCCTCACCGCCCCGGGTTACGATGATCGCCTCCACCATCTGCGCCAGTTGCTTGAGGCTCTGTCCGGTACGCTCCTGCATCAGCTTCGCCTCATAATCATTGAAGGCGAGCCAGCTTGCCTGTTGGGTGAATTGCATCAGGCTATCGCCATCGAACATAGGCATGCCTTGACCGGGATCAAATATAAAGGGCACCCCGCTCTCGGCGAATTGCTCTGCATGCTCGATCATACCCTGGCGGCCATCCGGAGAGACCATACCAAGGGTACAGCCATCGATCTTTGAGACATCGATTTGATGGGCCTGGTTCATAGCCCCAGGGTGAAAGGCGGTGATCTGATTATCATCCTTGTCCGTAGTGATATAGGCCTGGGCCGTATAGCTGCCGGGTACTTCCAGCACCTGTTCACGACTGATACCGCACTCGTCCATCCATTTCCCATAGGGAGCAAAATCCTCACCCACGGTACCCACCGGCCTCCCTTCGCCACCGAGCATTTTCAGATTGTAGGCAATATTGCCGGCGCAACCCCCAAACTCCCTGCGCAGATCAGGCACCAGAAAGGAGACATTCAGAATATGCACCTGCTCAGGAAGAATATGGTGTTTGAAATGATCATCGAAGACCATAATGGTATCGAAGGCGAATGAACCACAGATCAAGGCCGACATGCTTACCTCTTGTCGAAAACAGATTGATGAATTGTGAAACTAATGACTGGAAAGGAGATCTACTCTTCCCCTCTCCAGGCCAGATCGAGCTCTCTTGCGGCACGCACATCGTCCAGCCTTTTCACCGGCATGGTATGGGGCGCCTGCTTGACCATCTCAGGTTGGGTTTCCGCCTCCTGCTGGATGTTCTTCATGATCTCGACAAAGTTATCCAACTCCTCCTTGGCCTCTGTCTCGGTGGGTTCCACCAGCAGACACTCCGGGACCAACAAGGGGAAATAGGTGGTTGGTGCATGCACCCCATAATCGAGCATGCGCTTGGCAAAATCCATGGTGTTGACACCCAACTCCTTGGCTTGCCGTTTCAAGGTGAGGATAAATTCATGACTGGCACGTCGCTCAGGATAGGCCGCATCGAAACCGGCCTCCATCAACCGCTTGAGCAGATAGTTGGCATTCAGGGTGGAAAACTCCGCGACCCGATGCATCCCCTCTTTCCCCAGCAGGCGGGCATACACATAGGCGCGCAGTAACACCCCGGCATTGCCGGCAAACGCGGAGAGGCGCCCCATGGATTCGGGCCTCTCCTTTTCTGTCAGCCAGAGATAGTCGCTGCCGTCGAAATCGACCATGGGAACCGGCAGATAGGGTTCGAGACGTTGACTGACCCCGACCGGACCGGCGCCCGGGCCGCCACCGCCATGGGGGGTTGAGAAGGTTTTATGCAGATTCATATGGATGACGTCAAAACCCATGTCACCCGGCCTGACCTTACCTAGAATGGCATTCAGGTTGGCGCCATCGTAATAGAGTAGTCCCCCCGCGGCGTGGACCAATTCGGCAATCTCCTTGATCCGCCGTTCAAAGACGCCCACGGTGGATGGATTGGTCAACATAATGCCGGCGGTCTGTGGGCCCAGGGCAGACTTCAAGGCCTCCACATCGATATCCCCATCGGCGCCGGTGGGTATCTCTCGCGTCTCATAGCCGCACATCACCGCCGAAGCGGGATTGGTGCCATGTGCGGCATCGGGCACCAGGATCTCACTGCGCGCCGTATCATTCCTGGCATCATGATAAGCACGGATCATCGCAACGCCGGCAAACTCACCTTGAGCCCCCGCGGCTGGGGTCAGGGAGACCGCATGCATTCCGGTCACAGTCTTGAGGATCTCCTGCAGCTCGAAAAGGCATGCCATAAAGCCCTGGCTGTGGCTCTCTGGCGCCAATGGATGCCTTGAGACCAATCCGGGCAGGCTTGCGAAACTATTACAGGCCCGCGGATTGTATTTCATGGTGCATGAACCCAGGGGGTAGAAATGGGTGTCGATAGAGAAGTTCTTCTGTGACAACTGGGTAAAATGACGCACCACCTGCATCTCGGACACTTCCGGCAGAGATGCCTGTTTATCTCGCAACATGGCCGCCGGGATGGTTGACAGGTCGGCCTGTTCCAGTGGTGCCTGAGCTGTCGCCCGACGCCCTTTTCGTGAACGTTCGTATATCATATCCTCACCATTACCAATCAGGTTTCAGCTGACAGGGTGTCTCCACCTGTGATGCAATCACCCGCTCCAGCTTGCTCCGATAGCTTTCTATATCACCATCGGTTCTTAGTTCAGTCGCACATACCAGGATCGCATCACCCAGTTCGGGATAGTCATCACTGAGATCGAAACCACCTAACACGTTGTGCGCCGCCAATGCGCGCAGCACCTTCTTTGCAGCAATAGGCAAACGCACTACACGCTCATGGAATCCTGCACCATCGAACACACTTTCCACGCCTTGCAGTGAGGTCAGGACCCGAGTCAGCTTTTCGGTGTTGGCGTGGCTTGCGGCTGCAACACGCTGCAGACCTTCGCTACCCATCAGGGTCATATGGATGGTCGCTGCGGTCACCATCAAACCTTGATTGGTGCAGATGTTGGAAGTTGCCTTCGAACGCCGGATATGCTGTTCCCTCGCTTGCAGTGTCAGGGCGTAACCCGTTTTTCCATCCATGTCCACCGTCTTGCCAATGATGCGCCCCGGTATCTGCCGCACCAATTTTTGGGTACTGCATAAAAATCCAAAGTAGGGTCCGCCGGAGGCCAGTGGCGCACCCAGCGGCTGACCTTCACCACAACAGATATCCGCCCCCTGCTCACCCCATTCACCAGCCGGTTTCAAGACCGCCATGGCCAGCGGATTCACCACCGCAATAGCCAACATATTGTTTGCGTGCGCCCAATCCGTCAGCTCATCCACTGACTCCAGCACACCAAAGAAATTGGGTTGCGGAATAATCAATGCAGCGAAATCCTCACCGCTGTGACTCTCCAGATCCTGTCTATCGATCTCGCCACTGCCGCTCGCATAACCCACCTCAACCAACTCGATCTGCTGGTTTCGTACTATGGTATGGATCACTTTGCGATAAGTGGGATGCAGATTGCGCGGAACGAGGATGCGTTTCGACTTCGACTTGCGATTTGCCCTGACTGCCATCAGCACCGCTTCGGCCAAGGCAGATGCGCCATCATAGAGGGATGCATTGGAGACATCCATGCCGGTCAACGCGGTCATCATCGACTGAAACTCATAAAGCAGTTGCAATGTCCCCTGGCTCGCCTCAGCCTGATACGGCGTATAGGCGGTATAGAACTCACCGCGGGTGGTCAGCTCCCACACTGCCGCCGGAATATGGTGATCATATGCGCCAGCCCCGATAAAACAGAGTGGTTGTCCATCTTCACGGGCACGTGCCTGCATCAGTCGGGAAAGCTCCATTTCCGATATACCTGAAGGTATTGCATTCAACTCTCCGCAACGCAACTCCTCGGGTATCTCATCAAATAGTGCATCAATATGCTCGACCCCGATAGTCGCCAGCATCTCTTGAATATCTTCTTCTGTGTGGGGGATGAAAGGCATCGCTCTCTCGTCTGCTAAAAAATATATGTCACTGTGCCAGCGAATCGAGGATCCGCAGCAGAGATGAATAGGGTGAAACCGGGTTCATTCCTCTTCGGCGACCATTGCATCGTAACCGCCTGCATCAAGCAGCTCATCCATGCCGCTTGTGTCCGTCACTTTGACCTTGAACATCCAACCACTGCCGTAGGCATCCTCATTGATGGTTTCAGGCGCCCCATCGAGGGATTCATTGATGGCGACGACTTCACCCGAGGCCGGGCTGTAGACATCGGAAGCCGCCTTGACCGATTCAACCACGGCACAGTCGCTGCCGGCCTCCACCTGGGCACCCACTTCGGGCAGGTCGACAAAAACCAGATCACCCAGCAACTCCTGTGCATGTTCGGTGATACCGATGGTGAAACTGCCATCGCCTTCATCTTTAATCCATTCGTGGGATTTGGCATAGCGTCTATCAGTAGGTGTATTGCTCATATTTCTTACCTTCGTGGAAAATATATTACAGGGTCAACCCGATAAGTTGATTGCATTCAGGATTACAAGTCGATGATGGCTTTACCGTTGCGCACAAACGGCGGTTTTACCACTTGCGCCTTGACATGTTTGCCTCGCATTTCAACCTCACAGGTCTCACCGATATCGGGCAGGACCCGGGCGAATGCGATGGACCGTTCCATTGTGGGAGCATAGCCACCTGAGGTGATCTCACCAATCTCCCTCTCGCCGTCATACAGCTTTAGATGGTTACGCAGCACCCCACGTCCGGTCAATACCAAACCGATGAAACGTCGCTTTTGCGGATCATTGCGCTGTTGTTCCAGCGCTGTTCGGCCGACAAAATCCCGCTCCGACGGATCCCAGGCAATGGTCCAGCCAAGCCCGGACTCCAGGGGGGAGGTCTCTTCGTCCATATCGGAGCCATACAGATTCATACCTGCTTCCAGGCGCAGTGTATCCCTGGCGCCGAGTCCACAGGGTTCAACCCCTGCCTGTTTCAATTCTCGCCAGAAAGAGGGGGACTGATCCGCCGGCAGCATGATCTCGAATCCATCTTCACCGGTATACCCGGTTCGGGCGACAAACCACTCAGCATCGGCAACCGCATTGAACGGCTTCAAGTCAGCAGCTGTCTGTTGCAGAACTTCCGACATCAGCGGTAATGCTTTGGAGCGGGCATTGGGTCCCTGTACAGCAATCATGGCAAGATCGCGACGGGGGGTGATGGTTACCTCAAAGGCCTCTGATTTCTGTTCCAGCCAAGCCAGATCCTTCTCTGTGGTGCCGGCGTTGACAACCAGGCGATACCAGCTGTGGTGAAGAAAGTAGACGATAAGGTCATCCACCACCCCGGCCGATTCGTTGAGCATGCAGGTATAGAGGGCCTTACCCTGATGTTTCAATTTATCCACATCATTGGCCAGCAGGTAACGTAAAAAAGGTTTAACACCGTTGCCTTTGATATCGACAACAGTCATATGCGACACATCGAACATGCCTGCATCACGTCGAACCTGATGATGCTCCTCCAACTGTGAGCCGTAGTGCAATGGCATATCCCAACCACCGAAAGGAACCAGTTTGGCCCCCATCGACTTGTGAGTTTCGTAAAGAACGGTCTGCTTATTCATTCTCTTCTCCCGGTCCAAAACGCAAAAAGGGCGGCGCGGATGAAGATCACCCGCGCCGCCCCTCTGTCCAAAACCTGAGAGTTTGGCACTGCCCCTGTCTGGCTCGCTAAGGTGGCACACCAATCGCGATCATTCCAAACAGTGTTAGCTAGCGCCTGCCCCTTCGGTGGGTGCCGTCGCACCACTCTCCAGAGTCGACCTAAATCCCTCGTTGATTGCTCTGCACGAGGCGACTTACCCCCCACGGTCCTTTTGCCTGAGCGATTCCGGGCGGGATTGCGCCTTCGGCGCCGGTTTGAGCCGGCCTCTCCCACGGGGGTGGATCGAGTTGACGACTATACCTTGCCGCAAACCGCTTGCCAATTGCGAAAAACCTTGTTGGTGGGCCTGAAATCATCTGTTTTAAGAGAGTCACCTGGCCAGGGACGGGAGCTCACCACTCATGCCCATGGCCCGGCGTATCAGCTGATGTTTCAAAATTCCGGAGCTATCGGCCAAATTCAGGCCCAGGTTACGCATCAGCTTGAGGGGCATCAGATCGTTGCTGAAAACTCTTTTAAAGGCATCCATCGCCGCCAGCATAGCCATATTCGGCCCCTTTCTCGCCCGTTCATAGCGTCTTAGGGTAGCCATCGATCCTATAGCTCTGCCCGCAGCATGGGCCTCAAGCAGCACATCGGCCAGGGTCATGGCGTCCATGAAGCCGAGGTTGACCCCTTGCCCCGCCAAGGGATGCATGGCATGAGCCGCATCCCCGACCAACACGAAACCGGGACGACAATAGGTTTGGGCATGTCCAAGTCGCAGTGGAAAGAGACCACGTGGACCGACTTCAACCATCTCACCCAGTATCGCTTCACTGGCCAGGGTCAGTTGATCGCAGAACAGGCTATCGGAGAGCGCCATCAACTCATCCGCATGAGTCGGTGAAGTGGACCAGACGATAGAGCAACGCCCGTCATCTATAGGGAGCAGCGCCAATGGTCCTCGCGGCATGAAACGCTGCCTAGCGGTCTGTTGATGGTGGCGCGCGGGTTTAACCGTTGCGACGATGGCATGTTGATCGTAATCCCAACCCTTGATACCGATATCCGCCATCTCACGCATTTGCGAATCCCGACCATCCGCCGCTACGATGAGTTTGGCTGTAATTTGCTCGCCACTCTGTAAAACCACCCTCGGCAACGGTTCCAGTTGTAACGCCGCTACGCTCGCCGGGAAACGCAATCTGATATTGGGCAGCCTCTCCAAGCGTTCCCAGAGTGCAAGCTGGGTAACGCGGTTTTCCACAATATGACCTAAATCCGGCTCGCCGATATCAGCAGCGCTGAAATGGATGCGCCCGCTGCCCTCTGCATCCCATACCTGCATATCGGTGTAGGGACTGATGCGCATCTCTGTCATCCTGGTCCAGATATGCAGGTTTTCCAACATGCGTTGAGAGGCGCGCGTGAGAGCGGAGACGCGCAAATCGACTTCATCCGATGGCCAACTGCGTTGTGGCTCTCTTGCTTCAAGGATACAGATAGACATCCCTGCGTCGGCAGCAGCACAGGCCAAAGCGGCCCCCACCATACCGCCACCTACGATAATCAGATCGTATGTTTCGTCAGTCAAGAGGTACTCCCCGTGCCAATCTTGGCAATCGTCCATTCAAGCCCATGAATTGACGCGCAACAAGGTGCTTCATACTGGGAGCAATATCAAGCCCCACCATACCCATGTTTCGAAGCAGGCGCAGCGGACCGAATGGATTAGCAAAAAAACGCGCCAGGCTATCGGTAATCATGGCAACACTGTTTTGGTCATTTTTGCGCCAACTCGCATACTCCTGCAACAATTCAATATCTCCTGGATCATCACCCCGCTGCGCTGCAGAGGAGAGTAGATCTGCGAGTACCGCAACATCCCGCAGACCGAGATTGAATCCCTGCCCCGTTACAGGATGAATCGCATGTGCGGCGTTTCCAATCAGGGCGACTCTGGGACGAACCTGCTCAGTCGCTTGGCGTAAACGCAGTGGGTAAGCAACCCGCTTACCTAACTCATATAAACCTCCGAGACGATAACCGAAACGCGCCTGTAACCTGAGCAGGAAGGCATCATCCCGCAGAGCCATCAGTTCGGCGACCTGATCATCCTGCGCTGTCCAGACCATGGAGAGGCGATCATCAAGCATGGGCAATAACGCCAAAGGGCCACTATCGGTGAATCGCTCATAAGCGACGCCATGGTGTGCTTTTTGAGCGCGCAGATTGGCAATGATGGCGGTTTGGCCATAGGACTTCTCTTTCAAGCCAATCGATAGAAACTGCCTGACCTGGGATTCACCACCGTCCGCAGCCACCAACAGACCTGCATTGAGACGCTTCTCGCCACTCTCCTGATCGATTCGGACCTCAACCTCCGTGTCAGATACGGCAAGACTCTTCAACCTGGCCGGACAGATCAATTCAACACCTTTATGATCAAGCAGGTCCTGCAGCAGCGCCTCACCCAGCGCTCGCGCGGTCACCACATAACCCAAGGCCTCGACTCCTTCCTCTTGATGGTTAAGCCGGGTAAAACCGAAGTGGCCTCGATCGGAGATGTGGATATCCAATATCGGTTCCGCGGCAGCCTGGATGGACTGCCATGCACCCATTGCCTCCAAGATGACACGGCTACCCCAGGATAGGGCGATCACCCTGTCATCAAAACTGGGTTGGGAAGAGGATGCAAGCGGCCAGGCTTCGATGACACCGATCTTCAATCCCTGGCCGCTGACTGCATGCGCCAGACTGGCGCCGACCATGCCACCACCAACGATCAGGAGATCAAAATCCCGTGTCATATCATGCCGCCATAATGGCCTCAATCTCAGCCACTGATTTAACAATATCTTTGGTTAACACATCACAGCCGTCCTTGGTCACAACCACATCATCTTCAATGCGGATGCCGATGTTCCACCACTTCTTGGCCACACCCTTGGAGCCGGAGGGAATGTATATACCCGGTTCGATGGTTAAAACCATACCCGGTTCCAATAAACGCCAAGCACCATCGACCTTGTAATCCCCCACATCATGAACGTCCATACCGATCCAATGTCCGGTACGATGCGGAAAAAAGGCCTTATATTTCTCTTCACGTATTAACTTAGCCAGAGAACCCTTGAGTATCCCCAGCTTGATCAGACCCCTAGTGATGGTACGAACCGCTGCATCGTGGGGATCATTCCAATGATTGCCCGGTTTGACCTTGGCGATCGCTGCTTCCTGTGCAGCCAATACCAGTTCATACAACTGTCGTTGGGATGCGCTGAAGCTACCGTTTACCGGATAGGTGCGGGTGATATCCGAAGCATAGTAATCCACCTCGCAGCCGGCATCGATCAGTAACAACTGCCGGTCACCCGCCTTATCCCCATTCTCGATATAGTGAAGTGTGCAGGCATTTTTGCCCGCTCCGACGATCGGGGGATAAGCCTGGGTCTTGGCACCCAAATGCGTACACTCGTGCACGAACGCGGCTTCGAGTTGATACTCCCATACACCGGGTTTACAGCGCTGCATCACTTTTTTGTGTGCCTTGGCGGAAATCCTTGCAGCCTGCCGCATAACCTTCAGCTCAGAACGGCTCTTAAATAACCGCATTTCGTGTAGATAGTGATCCAGGGCAATGATCTCGACTGGTCCCTGAACGCCGCTGCGCGCCTCGCAACGAATGGTGTTGATCCACTCCGAGAGGCGCTTATCGAACTTTGCATTGCAGCCCATGATGTAAAAGATGCGCTCACACTGCTCAAGCATGCGCGGCAAGATGTCATCCAAGTCTCCGATGGGGAAGGAGTCATCAGCTTCATACTCATCACAAGCACCTTCCTGTCCCGCAATGGCACCATCCCACTGCTCCTTAACCGGGTCCCGCTCCCTGTTGAAAAGGATATATTCCGCCTGTTTTCTTCCCGGAATCAGAACCAGTACCGCATCGGGTTCGGGAAAACCGGTCAAATAGTAGAAATCACTGTCGGGGCGGTATGGGTAGTGTACATCTCTATTGCGAATCAGCTGTGGTGCAGTGGGCAGGATGGCAATACTGCCTGGCCCCATCATGCGCATCAGTTCACGACGCCGCCGTTTGAATTCACTTTTCAGCATCGCCACGCTCCCGGACATGAGACAGATCACCCCAAATCAGTAAGGTCACCACCTTCAGAAACTCCTGCAGTTCCGTATAGGCCTGCTCTGTCGCATCACCCGATTCGAGTGACTCATAGTCGAGTTGGGTGAAATGGGATATGTCTTGCAATGCCTCCCTGGCATCACCCTCGAATTGTTGATCGGTGATGCCAGACATGCCCAAACCATACAGATAGCCTTCACACCACTCGCTTAATGCCTTGGCCCTGGCAGAGAGGGGTTGGGCGTCGTCAGGAAGATAAGGCATGAAGGTCAGGTCATCGTTCCCGATCTGGTCACGGGATGCATAGTATATTTCACCGATAAGGTCTCTGGCCTCGCGTGCCAACAGATCCTCCTGAGGCCAATCTTCGAACAGTGCCGTCATCCAGTCGATATGGCTTTGACTGGTACCGGCGCAAACCAATCCACAAATCACACCATGAATCTCACTGGCACCCAGATCGAGTCCGATCGCCTTCAGTGCCCCTTCAACACGGGAATAATCAGGCATCTGGCTGTTCTCAATCATCTACATATTCCTCTATCATATAGGTCAGTTGTTTATGTAGACTCACTACACGACGTTTCTACTGCCTTGCAGGAGAAAAACAGGGGCTTGGAAGTGACAATCAAATTAGTGATGACAGGCCCTATGATCAAATCATAACATGCAGCTCTAGAGATTGACCCACCAGTGTCAGACCTCTATATTGATGGCCATGACTGATAAAGAGACACAAAATCCGGCAGATTTGGACCTGCGCAAGCTTGAAATCCGGGTCGAAGAGCTGATCCGGGCCTGCTCATTCCTTAAAGATGAGAACAAGTCGCTACGTGCCACCCAGGATAACCTGGTAGCTGAACGCGCTGCACTCATTGAAAAGACAGAATTGGCGCGCGCCCGTGTCGAAGCCATGATTACCCGACTGAAATCGATGGAAACACCCCAGTGAGCAACGATCCACTGCCTGTTACAGTCAATATCCTCGATAAAGAGTACCGGATCTCGTGCCTGCCGGAAGAACGAGAATCCCTTTTGCAAGCAGCGGCCTATCTCGATGGCCAAATGCGTGAAATCAGGCAGAATGGGCGCATCATAGGCACCGAGCGGGTCGCGGTCATGGCCGCGCTCAACATTGCCAATGACCTGCTATCCAACCAGCAGCACAGGGAAGACGGCTCGCAGAACATATCGCGCCGCATAAAAAACCTGCAAGAAAAGATCGAGCTCGCACTCAACACCACCAATCAACTGGAACTTTGAGCGAAATAGGTTTAGCCTAGAGGTATGACATCCCCTGCGGTGTTCGTAAGCAACCAGGGTATTTTCTTGAGCCTAACAACTACCCAGGGAACATAATGATCGTGCCGGTGTGCATGTCCGCATTCCAGCGGAAAGCCTGAGGCACTTCTGTTGTTCCCACTTGAGCCCTCTGGTTCAAGAACAGCGGTTTGCGACGGCACAGGCGGGGGATGTCTCTTATCCAAACCCGCTGACACAATGGAATCACACAAAACCCGTCAGAGAATCAAGGCCCATCGGCAGCAGTTAAACAAGCAAACGCTCAACCTTCATAGCCAAAAGGTATTGCGCCTGGCCAGAAACTATAAACACTTCAGGCATAGTCGACGCATCGCCTTCTACTACGCCGTCCGGGGTGAGATGGACCCGGCACCCTTGCTACAACTCGCTCTAGATACCGGAAAATCAGTTTTTTTACCTATCTTGCGTGACCGACCGACAACGGGGCTGTGGTTTGCACCTTTTACAACCCGTACAAGCTTCACAAAGAACCGTTTTGGCATTCCTGAACCGAGCTATAGTCATGGCAAATTAGTCGTGCCATGGGCGCTGGACATGGTATTCGTACCTTTGATTGCATTCGATAGACAAGGCAATCGCATGGGAATGGGTGGGGGTTACTACGACCGAACATTTGCCTTTAAAAAGAGACGGAGTCATTTAAAAGGCCCAATATTGGTTGGTTTGGCGCATGAGTTTCAACTCCAATCCGAAATCTCAGTTATGCCATGGGATATACCACTCGATGCTGTGATTACAGAAGCTGCGATATACAACTTCTCATAATATGAACGTATAAATAGAGTGTTCATAGCATGAATTTCTTGCCATTCACTACCCATGAATAACACTTAGCAAGTGTTGTATATCAACAACGAATTGAAATAATTGATAAAAGATTGCTTTCTATTCTGGATTTTTTTAAAACCTGAATTATACTCAGTTCATCTATCAGGTAGTTCTCTCGGGAGGGAATGTAAATGGCGAAGAAAAAAGCCGCCAAAAAGAAGGCAACAGTAAGACGTTCAACCACAACCAGGAAGGCACCCGCAAGGAAAAGGGTTGCTAAGAAGAAGGCAACGACGAAGAAGAGAGTCGCAGCCAAGAAGAAAGTATCGAAAAAGAAGGTAGCAACCAAGAAGAGGGTTGCTAAAAAGAAGACCACAAAGAAACGGGTAGCGAAAAAGAAAGCTACCACCAAGAAGAGGGTTGCAAAGAAGAAAGCAACCAAGAAGAAGGTCGCTAAGAAGAAAGCAACCAAGAAGAAGGTTGCCAAGAAGAAGGCAACCAAGAAGAGGGTTGCTAAGAAGAAGGTTGCTAAGAAGAAGGCTACAAAGAAGAGGGTTGCCAAGAAGAAGGCAACCAAGAAGAAGGTTGCTAAAAAGAGGCCAGCTCGTCCTAGGAAAGTGACGCCTCGCAAGAAAAAAACAGCCCGCTAAAACTGTTATTTTCTGATCCAACTAAACCCCGCTCTGCGGGGTTTTTTTGTGCGATTCAACACTGATTTTTTAATCGAGAAATATATTATAAATACTTATTAATCAATAAGTTATACCGGCATGCATGGCAATGTACCGGACCAGAGAATCAACTTAACTTAGACGCTCACTTTTGACTTCATCCTTGGCAAGCATGTGATAAAGGTCATGCATATCAGAGTTAACTTCTCAGGTATATGCATAGAGGCTGCTGACAAGGTTAGCTGACACCCGCAAATAACTTGTAGGCAGGATTCTCTGTTTCATCCCAAAATGGATAGTTGAGCTTCTTCAAACGCCTTAGCAGGGTGTTTTTTTCCGCATTCGTCAGCTGTATACCCATCAACACACGCCCATATGCGGCGCCATGGTTACGATAGTGAAACAGACTGATATTCCAATCAGTACCCAAATTACTCAAGAAATAGAGTAGCGCACCAGGCCTTTCCGGAAACTCGAAACGTATCAGTTTCTCGCCTTCGATACCTTGTGCATGTCCACCGACCATATAACGGATATGCAATTTTGCAGTTTCATTATCGGTCATATCCACTATGGAATATCCCTTGTCAACGAATCGTTGAAACAGCTTCTCTCTCTCCTCATCGCCATCGCTCAACTCGATACCGACGAAGATCTGTGCCCGTTTTGCGTCACAATAGCGATAATTGAACTCTGTGATACTGCGTTTTCCAATGAGTTTACAAAAACGCAGAAAACTCCCCGGCTCTTCTGGGATCTGAACCGCGAACAACGCCTCTCTACGCTCACCAAACTCCGCCCGTTCTGCTACATGGCGCAAGCGATCAAAGTTGATATTTGCACCACTATTGATTGCAACCAGGTGTTTACCTGTTATCCCTTCACGTTTTACATAGTTTTTTAAGCCGGCAATCGACAACGCCCCGGCTGGTTCTGCCGTGGTGCGTGTATCATCAAATATATCCTTGATTGCAGCGCAAATTTCATCTGTATTTACCAGAATCACTTCATCCACCACCTGTTTTGCCAGGCGGTAGGTCTCTTTACCCACCTGTTTTACTGCAACCCCATCTGCAAATATGCCTACTTGTTTGAGTATTACACGCCGCTTCGCGGCCAATGCGTCGTGTAGCGATGGTGCATCTTCAGGTTCAACCCCCACAATTTTCACCTGGGGATAGACATATTTGATATAGGCGCCAATACCAGCAATCAAACCACCCCCACCCACAGGAACGAATACCGCCTCGGGAGGCGTCGGATGCTGCCTTAGCAGCTCCATTGCGATCGTCCCCTGGCCTGCGATCACTTCAGCGTCATCAAATGGATGTATGAAAGTCAGCCCCTGCTCCTCAGCGATGGTCTGTGCTCGAGCATAAGCCTCATCATAGGAATCTCCGGCAAGGATAATCTTCGCCCCAAAACTCTTTACAGATTGCACCTTGATCGGTGGCGTCGTCTTAGGCATCACAATCAAGGCCTGAATCTTCAGTTTTTGCGCCGCCAGGGCGACACCCTGAGCATGATTACCCGCAGAAGCGGCAACCACACCCTGGCGTTTGATTGAATCCGGCAGGTTAACCATCTTGTTGTAAGCGCCACGCAACTTGAAGGAAAATACAGGTTGCAGGTCCTCCCGCTTGAGAAAAACCTCATTATCAAGGCGTAACGAGAGACGATTGGCTCGGTCCAGTGGCGTCTCCCTGGCTACATCATAGACACGGGCGCGAAGTATTTTTTCTATATAACGTTGTGGCATGAACTCATCCGCTATCAGACCCTGGCGACAATTGTAGGGTGACTCCCTGTATCCTACTCGTAAACCTGACATTCTTCATAGGTATGGTTATTATTACTCACACTCAAAGAAAAAGCTTTGGTAACCTACTAACCCCGTATTTTTTATGCCAATGCGTGGTTAATTATCCGGATTATGGGACAGCCAGGGGAAAAATAACCGTTGATCCTCGCAGTTTACCTCCCACAATCCGCTTTTTGGGTCTCTTATCTGAACTGTGAAGATAATCTTGTTCGGCTCCGTACTATCTCTACGGTCCGATATAATGACCGCCGCAGGAGAATAATATGAATGCAGACGATCTTAAAAAACAGGCCGCAGAGGCCGCCCTTGAATATGTTAACGGTGGCATTGTAGGCGTTGGCACGGGTTCAACCGTTAACCACTTTATCGACTTTCTCGCTGGCATCAAGGGTAAGATCGAGGGCACAGTCTCAAGTTCAGAAGCATCCACGGAACGTTTGAAGGCTCACGGTATTCCTGTGTTAGACCTGAATGCTGCGGGAGCGCTTGATATCTATATCGACGGAGCGGACGAATCAGATCACTATCTCAACCTAATCAAAGGTGGTGGGGGCGCACTGACACGAGAAAAGATCATCGCGGGGGCGAGCAAAAAATTCATCTGCATCGCGGACGCGAGCAAATTGGTCGATGTGTTAGGTACATTTCCCCTCCCTGTAGAAGTCATACCCATGGCCCGCAGCCATGTTGCAAGACAACTGGTAAAGCTGGGCGGCACTCCTATCTGGCGGGAAGACTTCATCACCGACAATGGCAATCTTATCCTGGATGTCCATAATCTTGAGATTATGAAACCGAGGGAGATGGAGAATACCATTAACGCCATAGCCGGGGTGGTCACAACCGGCATTTTTGCCATGCGCGGCGCCGATGTACTGATTTTGGGCACCGAACAGGGGGCTAAAACGGTACTCCCGAAATAGTGTCGGCCACTCGCTTACATCGACTTATTGGGGATTTGCCTTAACCGGGGGAAAGCGTTCATCCAAGGCAACCGATGGTCCATCCGCGGTAACGATCCGTGCATGGTGTCTGCGCAACTCGCGAGGCGACTTGACGCCGCAAGAGTGGGCGATGACTCCAACCTCATGCACCAGGTGTCCGACATAGTTCGCCACCCGCTCTGCCTTCACCTCCGGGACCAATCCCTGTTGCAGTTTCGGATCATGGGTTGTAATACCTGTAGGGCAGGTATTTTTATTGCATTGCAGGGCCTGGATACAACCCAATGCAAACATAAAACCACGTGCGGAGGTTACAAAATCGGCGCCCACACAGAGTGCCCATGCGATATCGGCTGGTGTAATCAACTTACCTGAGGCTATCACTTTGATACGACCTCTCAAGCCATATGCGTTGAGTTTATCGACCAAGATATAGAGACTCTCCCGCAGTGAAAGGCCCACAGCATCGATCAGTGGCATCGGCGCTGCACCTGTACCACCATCGCTGCCGTCCAGGGTAATGAAATCCGGGGCATACTCCACGCCGCTTTTCTTGATTTCCGTGAACAGCTCCTCAAGCCAGTGGGGGCCGCCGATTACTGTTTTGAAACCTACCGGTTTTCCGGTCACATCCCTGACCCGCTTGATCATATCCAACAGGTCCTTGTTGCTACGAATATCCACATGCCGATTTGGACTGATCGCATCCTCACCAACCGCGATCCCTCTGATCTCAGCTATCTCCGGTGTCACTTTTCCACCGGGCAGAATACCGCCCTTGCCCGGTTTGGCCCCCTGGCTGAGTTTGATCTCAAACATCTTGACCTGTGGATTAGCCGCGACCTCTCGCAGTTTATCGTCATTCAGGTTACCCGCCAGATCTCGTACCCCGTTCTTTGCGGTGCCGATCTGAAATACGATATCCGCACCACCCTCAATGTGATGAGGAGAGACGCCGCCTTCACCCGTATTGATCCAACAACCCGCCTTGTTAGCGCCCATGGAGAGGGCAAGCACCGCCGGCTTGGAGAGTGCCCCATAACTCATGCCAGAGATATTGAACAATGAGTCGGTGGTATAGGGCGTGGGACAGCCTTCGCCGATGGTAATCGCACCCGGCGGTACCGCATCCTCACCCAAGGTCGGGAACGGGCAGTTGACGAAGAGAATCGAACCAGGACGCCGGATGTCCCGGGTTGAACCGAATGCAACCGTATTCGGCAGGTCTTTACAGGCCCGGTAGACCCAGGCCCGCTGAGCACGATTGAAGGGCAACTCCTCCCGGTCCATGGCAAAGAAATATTGGCGGAAGAACTCCCCAAGGTGTTCAAAAAAATAGCGGAAGTGACCGATTACAGGATAGTTGCGACGAATCGCCGTCTTGGTCTGTGTTACGTCATAGATATAGGTGACTATCACTGCCACAAGCAGAGCGGCCAATAGCAGCAGCAATACAATGGCGAAGACCTCTAAGGCGCCATAGAGAAAGCCCCCATTTGTAGGATCTGTTTCGTTCATATCTACCCCCTGCCTTATCGCCAACCATAGTAGAGGTGTCACGGCACAAGATGAGTCAGACGGAAACTGCTATCTACGGAGATCGGTCAGGGTCAGCTGAACAGCTTGCGAAACAGTGATTGCCCCCGTAGCTTCACCCTATGATAGCGGCGGTATTACCAAGAACTTAATCCAGGCAGCGGATGCATATTTTCAGATTCACCCCTAAAATACCGCCAATTACAGGTAAATGGATTGTGAGAACATGAAACATAAGAAAATATGGCAGCGATTGCTTCTGATCCTCTTCCTGCTCACAGCAGCCTATCCAGGCTGGGCGGAACAGGAGCAGGCATCGGAACAGGAGGGGAAACCCGAGTCCAGCACAGAGGAGGCGGTCCCGGCAAACCTGAATTCGCCCCGCGCCACCATGGAGACCTTTCTCCATGCCATGAACGATATCAAGCGTGGCGCCCCCAACAGGATAGAGACAGCCATATCCACACTCGATCTATCCGACATCAACCCATTGGTGAGAAAAGAGCGGGGGCAGGACCTGGCCTGGATGCTGCTGGAGGTGCTCGATCGCACGAAAATTATCGATCTGAAAAAGATACCAAACCGTCCCGAGGGTTCCAGGTATCTGTTCAAACGCTACCTGAACGGTGAGATCGCCATCTCCCGCAGCGAATCCGGACGCTGGCTTTTTGACCGCAATACCATCAACAGCCTGCCTGTCATCATGGATGAGGTGGCAAGCGATGAACGTGTCACGGGCAAAAATGATGAGGCCTCGTATGTTCCCTGGCATATCCGCTTTCGCCAAAAGGTACCCCAATCCCTGAAACAATCCACTTTTTTGTTGCAGAACTGGCAATGGATCGGCCTGCTACTGACCATCCTGGCCGGCGTTGTCATCGATAAGCTGGTTACCCTGTTTCTTAAAACCAGCGTTCGCCGCTGGCGAAACACCACCCAGCACGACGAGTTTAAAGAGATATCCGAAGACATTCTGCGCCCCCTCGGCCTGATGGCGATGGCAATCATCTGGTGGGGCAGCCTCAACCTGATGGGACTGCCGGAAAATGTCATGCTGGTGCTGTTATTGGCGGTGAAATTCCTGGCCAGTATCTCAGGGGTCTGGGCCGCCTATCGACTGGTCGACCTGGTCTCCGCCTATCTGCATAAACAGGCCCAGCTGTCAGATAACAAACTGGATGACGCGCTGGTACCGTTGATACCCCGCACCCTCAAGGTATTCGTCACGGTAATCGGTTTTGTATTCATCGCTGACAACCTGAATGTGGACATATCGAGTCTGCTGGCAGGCCTTGGGCTGGGCGGCCTGGCATTTGCCCTGGCTGCAAAGGATATGGTGCAGAACCTGTTCGGTTCGGTGACGGTGCTGATGGACCGGACCTTCTCGGTGGGTGATTGGATCATTGTGGATGATGTGGAAGGTACCGTTGAAAGAATCGGCTTTCGCAGTACCCGGGTCAGAACCTTCTACAACTCAGTGGTCACGGTACCCAACTCCAAGTTCATCACCGCAACGGTGGACAATATGGGTGAGCGTCGCTATCGACGTCTGTCATGCAAACTGTCACTCACCTATGACACGCCACCGGACCGTATCGAGGCATTTTGCGAAGGGGTCAGGGAGTTGGTCAGACAGCATCCCTATATGCGCAAGGACTACTATCATGCCTATCTGAACGAATTTGCCGCTTCATCACTGGATGTATTGCTCTACGTTTTTTGGGAGACACCGGAATGGAATACCGAGCTACGGGAACGCCATCGCTTCATGCTCGATATTCTGCGCCTGGCGCAAAAACTGGGGGTCGAGTTCGCCTTTCCGAGCCAAACCCTCTATATGAAGAAGGAGGAGGAAGCAGCATCAACAGCAGAGATGGATCAGCAGCAGGCCTTCGAACTGGGACAATCCCACGCCAAGTCCATCGTCGCTGAAACCACAGGGACCGGTGTCAAACCACCACCGGTGGTCTTTCCTCCCGCGCCATAAAAACCCGTAGGGTGCGGCAAGCCGCACCCTGCATCTGTCGTTTAGATCTGGAGATGTGCAAACCGTTTAGCTCACCAACAACCTGTCGACCAGCCGGGTCAAACGATCCAGTGCGCCGCGGTTTTTCTCCACCAGCTCCCTACCTGCCTCACCGACGCGGCTGCGCTCGCTGGCGTCACCGAGCCACGTCGCCACCTGATTGGCCAGGGCCTCCACGCCATCGACTTGAGCCGCCGCCTGATGCTGAAGAAAAAGCTCGCTGATCTCACTGAAATTGAACATATGGGGACCGAACACCACAGCCACCCCCTGGGCGGTGGCCTCGAGAATATTGTGTCCCCCATGAGGAACAAGGCTGCCGCCGATGAAAGCAACATCGGATGCGCCAAGGAAGAGAGTCAATTCACCCATGGTGTCACCGAGAAAGACAGCGGTATCATCATCACAGGGCTGTTGCTGGGTTCGCTCCACGAGTTTAAAACCTGCCTCTTCAGCCAACTGCCCGACTCGCTCGAATCGCTCCGGGTGGCGGGGCACCAATACCAACAGCGCTTCGGGCAGTGTTCGCCGAATGGCTGCATGGGCCTGCAAGATCAGTTCATCTTCACCCTCATGAGTACTCGCGGCGATCCATACCGGCCGTTGTCCTCCCCACTCCCGGCGCAGCACATCAACACGCTCCAACAGACTTCCCGGCAGGTGCACATCAAACTTGATACTGCCGGTCACCTCGATCTTTTCGGGTCTCGCACCCAAGGTATGGAAGCGCTCTGCATCCGCCTCGGCATGGGGTGCTATCATTGTCAGGTTACGCAATGCGTCCCGGGTCAATCCCGCAACCCGGTGATAACCCTTGGCAGAACGTAACGAAAGCCTGGCATTGGCAAGTAGCGTCGGCACGCCCGCCTGCTTGGCGTGATAGATCAAATTGGGCCAAATCTCCGTCTCCACCAGGATTAACAAGCGGGGTTGGAATGCGCTTAAAAAACGCCTGACCACCCAGGGCAGATCGATGGGTGCATAGAGATGGGTCACCTCACTGCCAAACAGCGCCTTAACCCGGTCAGCACCTGTAGGTGTAGTGGTGGTTATGAGCAACGGCATATGAGAGTAGCGATCCAGAAGACGCCCGACCAGTTGCGCCACAGCCTGTACCTCGCCCACCGAAACCGCATGCACCCAGATCACTCCCTGTTCCATCGGCGCTTCGAAGATACCCAGCCGTTGCCCCCAGTGTTGTCTATAGGCAGGTGCCCTGAAACCTCGCCAATAGAGTCGCAGAAAGTAGACCGGAACCAGTAAGGTAAAAATGAGTGTATAGAGATGCCGCATCGAAATTCCGTCTCGACTTGCTATTCCAGGGTTTCGAACTGATCGCTGAACTGATGTCGGCAGAGTTGATAATAGACACCCTTTTTATCGATCAATTGCTGATGCACACCCTCTTCGACCAGTTCACCATCCTGGATAACCAAAATCTTGTCCGCATGCTGAATGGTTGAAAGGCGATGGGCGATAACCAGGGTGGTTCGCTCCTGGGTCAAGGCTTGCAAGGCTGCCTGGACATGTCGTTCCGACTCGGTGTCCAATGCGGAAGTCGCCTCATCCAACAGCAGGATAGGTGCATCCTTGATAAGCGCCCTGGCTATGGCCAGCCGCTGACGCTGCCCGCCTGACAGGCGAACCCCATCTTCACCGATCACGGTATCGAACCCGTCGGGCAGGCGCTGTATGAATTCCAGGGCATGGGCGCTTTTGGCTGCCTCGACTATCTGCTCCTGACTGACCTCGCCCACAGCGCCATAGGCGATATTCGCAGCCACGCTATCGTCGAACAGCACCGAATCCTGACCCACATAGGAGATCTGTCTGCGTAAACTGATCAGACTCAGCGCCTGGATATCGATACCGTCGATGAGGATCCGTCCTCCCGTCGGGGTATAAAAACGGGGGATCAGATTGGCAATGGTTGTCTTACCTCCACCAGAGTGTCCTACCAATGCCACTGTGGATCCCGGAGACATCTCGAAACTGATCGGCTTCAATGCATCCTTGTCCATACCGACATAGCGAAACGACACCGCATCGAATGAGACTCTACCCTCGACATTGTCGATGGAACGCTGGCCGTTATCGGCTTCGGGTTGTTCATCCACCAGGCTGAATACGCTCTCGGCCGCGGCCAGGCCCTTTTGCAGCGGTTGATTGATACCGGTCAATCGCTTTAAAGGCGAAAACAGAAGGCCGATAGCCACCATCAAGGAAACGAAACCGCCAACAGTCAGCTCTCCCACGGCTGTCTGATGAGTACTGACATAGACCAAAGCAGCAATCATCGCGGCGCCGACAAACTCGACCAATGGCATGTGTGCCGAACCTGCCACCTTGCTCTTCATGTTATAGCGTCGTACCCAGTTCGCACGTTCCATGAAGCGCCGCTGCTCATAGGGCCGACCTTCGAAGATCTTGATCACCTTGTGTCCCCTGATCGACTCCTCGAGGGCTTGGGTCATCACACCCATGGTCTGCTGCAATGCCCGGTTCACCCGCCGCAGCCGTATCGCCAGGTAACGCACTGCGATAACGATAATCGGCATGGCCAAAAACACTGCCAGGGTCAACAGCCAATTAAGATAGAGCATGTAGGCCAGCAGACCGATGATGATGATCGTATCCTTGACCAGGGTTGTGAGCACCTTGGTTGCCGCCATGGTGACTTGATTGACATTGAAGGTCACCTTTGAAATCAAGCTGCCGGTGGCATGGGCGTCGAAGAAAGGGGTACCCATGGTCAGGATTCGCTCAATCATCATCTTGCGCAGATCCAACACCACCTTGCCGGCAACCCACTCGAATGCGACACCACTGATGAAGTTCATGATGCCGCGGATACTGAACAGCAGGATCAGCAGGATCGGCGACCAAAAGATAATCTCCGGATCCTTATCCACAAAGCTGCCGTCGAGCATCGGTTTCATGAGCCAGGGAATGGCCGGTTCGGTCAACGCCAAGATCACCATGGCTGTCAGTGCACCGCTGAACTGACGCCAATAGGGGCGCACCCGTCTCAGCAGTCGCAGATAGAGTTCGCGACCTGTCATGCCGGGGCCTGATGGCGATCCGGTCTCATTCGACATTACGCACGGCCTCCACGATACGGCTGGTCGAGGCGCCTTCGAGATATTCGAGCACCCGCACTTCACCGCCGTTTTTCACTACACAATCGTAACCGGCTATCTGTTGCGGCCGATAATCCCCTCCTTTGACCAGGAGGTCTGGTTTGATATCACAGATCAACGACTCGGGTGTATCCTCACTGAACGGCACAACCCAATCCACCGAAGCCAAACCGGCCAATACCGCCATGCGCTGTTTGATACCATTGATCGGCCGCCCTTCTCCCTTCAGGCGTTTCACTGAATCGTCATCGTTGACCGCCACCACCAGACGGTCCCCCAACTGTTTGGCTTGTTGCAGGTATCGCACGTGCCCCTCGTGAAGAATATCGAAACAACCGTTGGTCATGACGATCCGTTCACCCTGGTAGCGCGCCTCATGCGTCGCCTCACGCAACTCATCCCGGGTCAGTATAGTGTTGAAGTCTCCCTGCCGACGCATGGCACCCTTCAACTCACCCAAAGAGACGCTGCCCGCACCCAGTTTAGCCACCATCAGACCCGCGGCCAGATTCGCCAATCCAGCTGCCTCCTGGATCGACATGCCAGCCGCCATACCGGCCCCCAGCACGCCGATCACCGTGTCACCGGCGCCGGTGACGTCAAACACCTCACGGGCCCGGGTCGGCAGATGCAATGGAGGAGCATCCTCGTGAATCAGTAACATGCCACGTTCACTGAGGGTAATCAGCAACGCCGTCAAATTGAGCTGTTGGCGCAGGGCAATACCTTTTTCATTGAGCGCCTGATCGGACTCGCAGGGACCGACAACCGCCTCGAACTCCTTAAGATTGGGGGTCAGTAAGGTGGCACCTCGGTATTTGCTGAAATCCCCACCCTTGGGATCTACCAACACAGGTACGCCTTTTTCGTTGGCGGCGTCAATCAGACGCTGTGGCTGCTGCAGGGTACCCTTGGCGTAATCCGAGAGGATCACCAATTCAACGTTCGGCAGTTGCTGATTATAGAGTCGTTCGAGTTCGGACAGGTCACAGCGCCACATGGGCTGCTCGAAATCGAGCCGAATCAGCTGTTGGTGCTGACTGATCACCCGCAGTTTCGTGATCGTGGGCAGATCCTTCTCCACCTGCAGATAACTGGCCACACCCGCTGCTTCGAGATGTTTTGCCAAGGCAGTGCCCGCCTCATCCTCTCCCACCAGCCCGCACAGGTCCACTTTGACACCCAGGGATGTCATATTCAGGGCCACATTGGCACCACCGCCAGGGCGCTCTTCACGCTCATGTACATGCACCACAGGCACCGGTGCTTCGGGTGAGATCTTGGCCGCGGCACCCTGCCAATAACGATCCAGCATAAGATCGCCTATTACCAGGACACGGGCTTGATTGAAGTCGGGAAGTTGATATCGCATCAAACAGTTAACATCTCGGTTGAGTCATTGATTGAGCGACATTATACATTGAGTGCGAGAACGGCAAGTATTGCGTCTCCCGGTTATAACGATTGCAGGGTCACCACCTTACAATGGGTAATATCGACTGTTCAGTGCATAATAACCATTCGGAGCACGAATTCCTCATGTTACCCGCCTGTCAAAACGGCCTTGCAGACTGTAAGTTACCTGCTGGCCATCGGATGTAACAAATCAGGAAACTCTATGTCATGTGCGAATCACCGACAGGGCCTAGTTTAGGTGCGGGTCATGAGAGTAACAAGCTGAATCCCACTGTATGCGCAGTATTTGATGGCAAAAAAACGTAAACATCACATCTACTCACCCCGTTACTGGCCCACATGGGCGGGTATGGGTGCAATCTGGCTAACAAGTCAGTTACTCCCCTATCGAATGGCAACCTCCGCAGGCCGCCTGGTGGGCAGGTTGATCTATCGTATCTCGCCCTCGCGTCGCCATATAGCCGCGGTGAATCTCGGCATCTGTTTTCCTGAGAAGAGCGAAATCGAGCGTGAGCAACTGCTGCAGGAGCACTTCCACTCCCTGGGGATAGGCATTGTGATGATAGGTTTCGCCTGGTGGGCCAGGGATGAGAAATTGCAATCCCTGGTTGAAATTGACGGAATTGAGCACCTGCAACAGAGTCTGGATAAGGGAAAAGGGACAATTTTACTGAGTGCCCACTTCACTGACCTGGAGATCACAGGCAGGCTGCTGAGCCTGTTCCAACCGATTGCGGTAATGTATCGTCCCCATGAAAATCCGGTCATCGAGTGGGCATTCAGTCGCAACCGTCGCATGCGCTTCGAGGCTGCGATCCCCCGTAATGACATACGTCAGGTGGTCAGGACGCTAAGGCAGAACCTGCCGGTGTGGTACGCCCCCGATCAGAGTTTCAAGGGACGCAACAGTACCCTGGCCCCCTTTTTCGGTGAACCTGCCGGCACCAACACCGCCACCTCCCGCCTGGCAAAGATAAGCGGTGCCGATGTCATCCTCTTCAGCGGCTATCGCAAACCCAACAGCAGTGGTTACCGTCTGGTCATACACCCCCCCATGGACGATTTTCCAAGCGAGGATCTGCAACAGGATGCCACTCGCATCAACGGTCTGATCGAGACGGCTATCGGTTATGCCCCCGAGCAATATCTCTGGATACATCGGCGCTTCAAGAAGCGGAAAGTGATTCCGGACCCCTACTAGGGCCGATTTGCCAACCGCAGATTCCTGTATAAGCATTTTTCACACCCGCTTACGGCGGCTATACTAACGCCTTTTCCAACTTGGCCCGCTCCCTAGATGCCAGCAATCAGCATTATCATCCCCTGCTACAACCATGCAAGCTATATTGCAAAGGCGATCGATAGCGTCATCCAGCAATCCTTCAGCGATTGGGAGCTGATCATCATCGACGATTGTTCCAGTGATGACTCCTGGCGTGTTATCAACCACTACGTCGACAGACGAATTCACGCCACACAACATGAACAAAACCTGGGAGCCCACGCCACTATCAACGAGGGACTGGCGCTGGCGAAGGGTGATTATCTGACAATACTCAATTCGGATGACAGCTACAGTCCTGACAGATTGCAACAGCTCTACACCAGGGCAACGGAGGAAGGGTTCGCCTTCCTGGCTAGCAAAGTGGAACCGATCAGCGCCGACGGCTCACCCCTGGATGACCCCCACAGCCAATGGAACCAGTGGTACACGGGACTGCTCGAGACCTATCGGGAAAACAACCGCCTGCTGACCGCTTTGTGCAAGGGTAATATACTGATTACCACCTCGAACTTCTTTTTCAGCCGCGAAGTATACGAAAAACACGGTGGATTCGCCGATTACCGCTATGTTCACGACTATGAATTCGTCTTCAGACTGATACTTGCGGGTCACAAGACTGATCTGTTGGACGACAGCGCACTGGTGCAATATCGCATCCACGGCGCGAATACCATCCAGGAGAATCCGACTGCGGCGATTATAGAGACCTTTCAGCTATTGATTGCCTCGACACCTGAAATACTTGCCCATTCTCAGCAGTATCGCGACACAAACCTTGCACTCATCAAACAACAGTTGGACTGGCTTGGCGGCAATGTGCAGGCCACGGTCGAGCTAAAAGATGCTGCTCATCAACAGCAGATAGACTCACTTACACAACAAATAGAAGAGAACGAAAAACAACTCGAGGAGAACTATCAGGCACAGATAGCCGCCATCTACAACAGCACCTCCTACCGAGTGGGCAACAAACTTGTGGCTCCTGTACAGCGTGTGCGAAACAGGATCAAGGGCTTCCTCAACAGACACGACCATCGGATACACAACATAGAGGAGACCCAGGCACTGATCCTTAAACATCGCCAACGGCTGAAATGTGTCTCTTTCGACATCTTTGACACCCTGCTGGCACGGGTCATCGAACCCCCGGAAGCGGTGCAGATGGCAGTATGCCGTGAACTTGCGGCAATCCTGGGGGGAGAGCACAACGCTGAAAGTGTATTGCAAGCCCGCAAGAAAGCGGAGCTGCACTTACGCAGGATGTCGCGGGAAAACCAGGGTGACGGTGAATGCCATTTCAACGATCTGGTAGATGACTGGGTAGAAGCGCTGGATGCCGAGATCCCCAAGCCCCGATTGGCGACACTGATCCACACCCTGGAAGTGGAGATGGAGTGTCTCGCCCTCTACCCCAAGCCCGGCATGATCGAGTTGCTGGACTGGATCAAGGAGCAGGACCTCACCCTGATCGCCACTTCGGATATGTACCTTGGAGAACAACATATCCGGGAGATCCTGAAGCGTAAAGGATTGCTGCACAAGCTGGATGAACTCCACGTCTCTTCAGAATCGGGGCTTTGCAAACACTCAGGCAAACTGTTCCAACATATCCTGCAACATCACGGATGGAGCCCGGAGGAACTGCTGCATATTGGAGACAACCCTATCTCCGACAGCCAGGCGCTGCTGGCACAAGGCGGGATCGGCCTGCATCTGCATGAGCGGCATGAACTGACAAGGCGCAGACATCAGACGCTGCATCACGAAATGTGTCAACACGGCGGCCCCTGGCCCGGCATGTGGTTTTCACAAGTCTACGACGCACTACTGGCGCAGCAAACCGTCAACCAGCATGAAAACAGCTTTTTCTATCGTTATGGACGGCATCAGCTGGCACCGGTATTCAATATTTTCATGAGTGGATTGATTGAGGCTGTGAGACGGGATCGAGTCGACAAGCTCTTTTTCGTTGCCAGAGACGGTTATATTTTCCAACAGCTGTATCAGCTGTGGAAGGGTGAGGACTCTCCCCAGGACGACTATCTCTATGCCTCCAGAAAGACCATCATGGCCGCATCCATCAGTCAGGGCATGACCCTCGATCAGGCCCGTATGGCACTCTTCAATCCAAAGCAGCAGGGGCTTCTATCGATACTCAAAACCTTTGGCCTGGACAGGGATGAGTTTGAAACACTTGCCCGTCAGCACGGTTTCGAGAAGATGGATAAACCACTCGATGATCACCGGGATAGTCGACTCAAGGATTTTCTCGATGATCCAAAAGTGCAGGCCAAGATCCGCGCATACGGCAATCTTTGTCAGGAACGCCTGGAACGCTACCTGGAGCAAATGGGCTTCTTCTCCCACCACAACATCGCCTTTGTGGATATCGGCTGGAACGGCACGATTCAGAAATATCTCAAGCGCGCATTTGGCCATCGACCCGACTTCCCGAAAATGTCCGGTTACTACTTTGCCTTCGTTGGCAAAATCCATAAGGAGTTCGGCGAGGATAATCAGGTACACGGCCTGTTGTATGATGCCAACAGCGATCCTGAGGCATTCAAAACCGCCGCTGAGTTCGAGGAGCTCTTCGAGCAGGGGGCGCGATCCCTGGAAGCGACCACCCTCGGTTATGCGGATGAAAACGGCACCATTGCACCCATCCTTAAAAAGGATGACACCGCTGACCGGATAGCAGAGATTCAGTGCAACCAGTCAATCAAACAGATCCATGCTGGTGTCTTATCGAGCACTGATGCCTTTATCAAGGCCTACCATTTGACTGGATTGAACTTCACTCAACTGCGCCCCTTTGGATTCGCCCTCCTGGAGCGATCCATTATCTATCCCACAAGAGATGAAGTTGAGCATATTACCGGGCTTGCCCACAGTGAAGACTTCGGTCATGAGAATATTCTGAACCTGAAATCACCACCCATCAGACTGGGTGGTGTGCTGCTGCACCCACGCGCGGTATGGCACAACCTGCTCAATGCCCCCTGGAAGGCAGCCATGTTTGTGGACCTGCCCGGCAAGGCATGGAACTTCATGTTCAGACTCTTGAAAGTGGTGAGGCACTCTTAAAAATGATGAATCCCAACCACAACCCGGCTGAATCCACAAAAAGTTACCTCAGTCCATCGCGACTGTTTGTCTATGCCTTACCCTTTCTGCCGCTGCTCAGGCGTGGGGTGCCATTCTGGCCGGGTTTGCTTCCGCTGTTGAACTACTACCGCAAATGGATTGCCCTGCATATAAAAAATCGCCTGATCTGAATGGCGCTTAGATCTGTAACCACCGCCTGGGGATATTAGGATTCTAGAGGGTGGTTATAGACCACCCCTAACACATAGCAACACGGGTAGGCGCCTCAGGCGCCGGTGAATAGAATGAAACACTCAGCGATGTTCCAGCAGGAATCGATACAGCTCCACATAGGCCTGCATGATGGCATCCCGGGAGAACTCTCTTTGCGCCCGTTGCAGACCGGCCTCAGCCATTCCCTGCCGCAACCCGTCGTCACTCAATGCCCGCTCGATGGCCTGGGACAAGGCCAGGCCATTTTCACATTCGAACAATAGCCCATCCTGTTGATGCCGAACCACCTCCCTTGCGCCCATGGAGGCTGAAGTCACCAGAGGCTTGGCATATCCCCAGGCCTCGATGATGACATTGCCAAAGGGTTCAGCGTATGTGGAGGGAAATACCACCAGATCCGCGAGGCGATAATAGGCGTCCGGATCGAGCTGCCAGCCTGCCCAGACAATTCGTTCATCAATACCAGACGCCTTCGCCTGAGTATGCAGCGTATCTCGCAGGGGCCCATCACCCAATATCACCTGCCATAGGGGACGTCCCGCCACCGCAGCCGGTAGCCGGGCGAGGGCCTCCAGGAGGAATCGATGACCCTTGAAGGGTACGAATCTGCCCGGGGTCATCAACACCCAAGCATCCTCGGGTATTCCGAGGCTCGCCTTCAACCCCGCTGGCGGAGGACCAGGTGTCGGTAGATCGGCAAAATTATAGAGATGAAAGACACGCTCTTGGGGCAATCCCGCCTGCAACAGATAGTCGCAGATGCCTTTGGTGTTACCGATCCACGCATGGGCGTGCCGATAGCCGTTCACTTTATAGTAACCGCCCAAGCGGGCCACATGCACGGGACCGTCTGTTGCCGAGAGATGGGTCAGTCGGGTTGCCCGGCCCATATAGGTTTGCACGATGTCCGGTTGTAACCCTTTGACCAACCGCTTCACTTCGAAACGCGAAAGCGGGTCCCATACCGTACGCATCGGCAGGGCATGCCGGGGCAGGCCTGACCAATGATCCCCATCGAGTTCGTAACCACTGCGTATCCCGACCTCGGTTTTATGCCCCATCTGTGCCAGGGCCAAGGAAAAACGCTGAAACCAGCGCTCTGCTCCACCGAAGGATTTACTGCCGATGAGCTGGAGTGTATGCAACTCGGACATCCTTAGTCTTCCGCCTCGGGCAGATCCAGCAGATCCCGGTACACAGCCAGGTTACCCAATACCATCTGTTCCACGGAAAAATCACGCCGCATCTTCTCCCTGCCGGACTCACCCATCCGCTGGCGCAAAGCTTCGTCTGCCAATAGTTGATGGATGGCATTGGCCAGGGCCTCATCGCTGCCTGGCGGCACCAACAGACCGTTGACACCATCCTCAACCACCTCCGGCATGCCTCCCGCCTCCACTGCCACGATGGGCAGGCCTGCGCTCGCCCCCTGCAACAGCGCAACACCCAACCCCTCCATCAGTGCAGGATGCACCAATAGGTCGAGACAAGGCAGGAGTCGAGACAGATCATCCCGGAATCCGGCCAGGGTTACATGTTGCTGGAGTTGCAACGCCTCGATCTGTTGCTGCATTGTCTCCCGGGACGGTCCCTTGCCGAACAGCAACAGATGCAACCGGGGGAATGCCTGTATCAACTTCGGCATTGCCTGCAATAGATAGCGATGGCCCTTGCGTGGTATCAGTTGCGCCACCACACCCATCACCAAGGCATCCTCCCTCAGCCCGAACAGCTCCCGGAGCCTGGCTCTGTCACAAGGCTGCTGATAGAGATCCACGTCAACGGCGCTGCGCACGCAAACCAGCTTTTGCGCCGGCATGCCCTCTTGAATCAGGATATCGGCTATACCTTGGGATATGGCGATCACGCGGTCATAGAGTCGATACTTCGACGCTACCAACCACGGGTGTTCAGGATTATCCACCCGCCGCGAGAGCACCGACTTGACCCCTGACAGACGCGCTGCGATGCCACCCAGAATATCGGCTCCCCGTCGGCTATGGATATGCACCAGATCGGGACGATAGCGTCGAATGACCCCCCGCAGCCGAAAAATCAGACCCAAATCGTGATCCCCACCCATGGGTATCTCTTCCACAGCCCCGCCTATCTCATGCACCGCCTTTGCCACCCCACTGCCAGGGGGGCATACCAAGCATGAGTCCACACCCTGTTGCTGCAACCCCGACAGCAGATAGACCACCTGCTTGGCGCCACCGTAGAGATGCTTACCCGCTTCCAGATGCAGAATCCTCACATCACCCCCAATTCGAGTCCGCTCAAGCGGGAGGCCCGTTGCATCACCTCAGTTACCGAAATATCCCGCATACAGTCGAATGATCCATTACAGGTGGGTTTACGTTTGCAGGGTGAGCAGCTGCGTGGATGATAGATCACCTCAGCATTCTCATGGGCGGTATCGAGGTAGGGGCGGGTTGAGCCGAACAGGCAGAGAGTAGGACGATTCATCGCTATCCCCATATGGGTCAAACCGGTATCCACACCGATGATCAGTCTGGCCCGTTTGATCAGGGCCGCGGCCTGGCCCAGTGATGTCTCCCCCACCATACTGATCAAGCCCGCCTGTCCCTGGTCTATGGCGGTTGATGATGATCTGTCACCAGGTCCACCCAGCATCACCACCGGCAACTGCCAGTGGGTCTCGATGGCGGCCAGTAAGGTTTTCCAGGAACTGTTGAACCAGTGCTTTTGCGGCCGGGTGGTGAAAGGACAGATCACAATAAAGCCCTGCTCAATCCCTTTTGCAGCAACCCATGCATCCGCCAGCGAATTATCCGATTCACTCAAGCCCACATGCATCTCAAAATCGTTCACCGGGAGTTCCAGCTGCTGGGCAAAATAACGATACTCGGATGCGATACGTGATGGCTCTCCACCCTTGGGGATGACCTGGTTCATCAACCATTGACTGCCCTCCCTGGAACCCAGCCCGATACGGCGTTTTGCTCCGGATAGCCAGGCCAGAAAACCGCTTTTCATCAGACTTTGAACATCCAAGGCAATATCGAATCGAGACGCCCTCAATTCACCCCTGAATTGCCGGATCGCCCGCCACAGGTGCAGCCAGCGACGCTGTTTCCAATACATCTCCCACTCCTGTCTCGGCCAAACGATCACCCGATCCAACTCGGGGTGGTACTGCAACAGGGGTTTCGATTCTGCTTGCACCAGCCAGCTGATGTGCGCACCTGGGTAGCGCTGCCGGATGGCATCTATCAAGGGCGTGGCAAAAATGATGTCGCCGATAGCACTGAGGCGAACGATTAAGATGGATGGATTCTCAAGCTCAGACAATTTCACGATATTCAGGGTGGAGGAAGCGTAATTCCTGCTGACTAAACTCCGCCTATAGTACAAGCTGGCTGACGAATATGTTAGCGTTAGCCGTTATCAATTGACCCGGCAACCAGACAGGTTAGGTTCCGGGCATCGAAAATACCCTTGATCAAGGCGTGGCTCGCTGGGTTTATATAAATTTCAAATATGCAGAAAGTCGACAATCCCGAGCTGATCTATCTGGGTCGAAGCCGGTTGCACCGCAACCGCGCCAATTTGATCCAGACCCTGCATACAGTCGCCGCCCTGAGTGAAATCGGGGTAAAGACCCGGCTCTATCTACCCCCCTGGCACAATACAGTCACCCCACAACAACGCTGCCAGGAGATGGGGATTGCGCAGACACCGGATATTCGCGGGGCACAACTGCTGCACCGCCGATGGCCCGCATCCCTGTTTCCGCGCTTCTACAAACCCCTGTTGAGCAGGGCTCGAGCCATCTACGTACGGGCACCGGAACTTAGCCTTGGATTGGCTGCGCAAGGGCTACAGCACCACTTCGAAGTGCATACCCTGCAACCGATGCATAACAAGGGTGTGCTGGAGACGATCATCGAGTACCACCGCCAGGGCCTGATCGGTTACCTGATACCGATCAGCCAGAGTGCGGCGGCGGCCTTGGTTTCAGCAGGTGCAGACGAAAGCCGCATCCATGTCAGCCCGTCCGGTGTCGATTTGAGTCGTTTCAACACCCTTCCCGCCCTTGAGCCGGAACGACTCGCCAGGCCCAGGATTATCTATCTCGGCAGAATCAGCAATGACCGGGGCCTGCAGATCTTCACCCATTTGGCAGAGAAGGGGGATAGCGAGGTGCGTCTGGTGGGTGATTGCGATGACCGATTAGAGGAGATGCCCAATCTGCACCACCAGCCAGCCGTTCCCCATCGGCAGGTAGCCTCACTCTATGCCAAGAGTGAACTGGTGCTGCTGCCCTACCAGCAGACACTGACCCATGCCGATGCAATCAGCCCCATGAAGCTGTTCGAGGCCATGGCCGCAGGAAGAGCAATTATCGCCAGTGACATACCACCACTCAGAGAGATTTTACGGCATGGTCAGAATGCCCTGTTGGTAGACTCGGCAAATCCAGGCGCATGGGAAAGGGCGGTAAAAACTCTTATGCACAATCCCCAACTGGCAGGTAAACTTGCGCAGCAGGCACGGCAGGACGCCAATGCCTACAGTTGGCCCAACAGAGCGGACGGCATTGCTCGGGCAATCGGTCTGAGAAACTAGGCCTTCGATAAACAGGAAACACCATAGCTTATGTTGGAGACATTTCGGGCCAGCCTTACGCCGATACACGCATCTGCGACGCAGCTTGAAAAGATAGGTAACTGGACCGGTCTGATCGGCCTCTATCTATTCTCGTTCTTTTCCCTGTTGAGTATTGCAGGCGCTAACCTTGGGCTGGGGCTGATGATTTTGGGACTGATGTTATCCAGACAGGCGTTGAGAAAACTGTTTTCTCAATCCGTCACCTGGCTCAGTCTCCTGATCATTGTCTATATTCTGCTGCGTGCATTCTGGTCCATTGGCGAAATCACCGCCGAGCAGGAGACCCAGATAAATCAGACCAGGGATTGGGTGCAGTTGTTTCTGTTTTTTATTCCAGCCTGGTGGTTAAGCCAGTCGGTGCATCGAATCAAGATAAGCATTACCCTGATGTTCAGCGGATTTGCCCTTGGAATGCTCACCGCACTGGATAGCGAGACCCTGTCCCATGCCTTGCAAGGGGTGCGCTCCGGGCTGCATTTCGGCAAGCCCATCATTTTGGGCTTCGACTGTGCAGCGGCCATACTCGGCTTAACCGCCCTGGGCATGTACTGGCTCGATGCCAAACACAGCATCAGCAGAAGCAATCTGACATTGAACCTGGGTCTGATCCTGCTTGGAATGCTCTTTTTTACCCAGGGCCTTATCATCAGCCAGTCCCGGGGGGTCTGGCTGGCTATTCTGTTTGCCCTGCCGATGCTCTTCCTGACCTTGCGCTACGCCGCTCCGCCGCGACAGCAGAATCCAATCCGGTTTCGCTATCCTCTGTTAGGCCTGATGCTGCTGATGGCTATGATTCTCGCCATGAACTGGAATACCATCAGTCAACGCATCTCCAGCGAAAGCACTGAGTGGAGCACCATCGTCAACGAAGGACTCGACAAGGCGCCCTTGGGCTCTTCATCCTATCGCCTGCACCTGTGGCAGTTTGGTTTGCGAAAATGGCTGGAGAGGCCCTTTTTCGGTTGGGGCCCCGGTACCACCCATGCCTTGGTTGAGGCGGAAAACGATATCAACCTGCAAGACCCCCCCGGTTCCAGTTTCGATCACCTGCACAATGCCTACCTGGAAGTGGTGTTCCAATTAGGCATGTTTGGCATCGTGCTGGTCGCCCTGATCAGTGGTGTGATGATCTCCAAATTGATGGAGAGTTACCGACGAAAAAAGCTCTCGGTCTATTTTCTCGCCTTTTTGATGAGTAATTTCACCCTGATTGCCATCTACAGCCTTACAGACTTCAGACACCTGCATTGGAATTGGCGTTTCTACTGGCTGATCATTGCCGGCGCCACACTTGCGTTTGGAATGACCCACCTATCATCTACACGGCGGTCAAATCATGAGCGCAGGGACTGAGAGACAGCCGGACCTTTCGATCCTGGCGTCATTCTCCGGCGAAGGCGGCGTGGAGCGCATGGTGCTGAACCTGGTAAATGCCATGGCCGAGCGTGGATTGCGTATCGATTTGCTGTTGATAAAAACCCGCAGCAGACACCTTGATGAGATCCACCCGGCAGTCAATCCCATCGACCTCGGCAGTCGCCACACCCTGACCAGCCTGCTGCCCCTCGTCCGCTACCTGAAACAGACCCAACCACCTTGCCTGCTTGCAGCCAAGGACAGGGCGGGGCGCATCGCGGTCATCGCCCGGATCCTGGCCGCAGCATCAGATACGCGGCTGGTGTTGCGCCTGGGCACCAACCTCACCGCGGCCTTTGCCCACAAATCCCCCTGGCGGCTGTTCATACGGCGTCTGCCGATCCGCCTGCTCTATCCCCGTATCGATCGCATCATTGCGGTATCGGAGGGGGTCAGGGAGGACACCTTGGCGGTCTCAGGGGTTGCCCTGGAGAAGGTTGTGGTGGTGCGCAATCCGGTGGTAACACCCCAGTTGCTGGAGGCGGCGGATGCCCCTTCGCCCCATCCCTGGCTGGGCGATGGGGAGATACCGGTGATTCTCGGCGTCGGGCGGCTCACGCTACAGAAGGACTTCCCCACCCTGTTGCGGGCCTTCGCCGAGTTGCGTGCGCGCATGCCCTGCCGGCTCATCATCCTCGGTGACGGCCGCCAGCGGGAGAAGCTGCAAGCCATGAGCAAAGAGCTGGGCATCTCGGAGGCACTGGCGCTTCCCGGCTTCACCCCCAATCCCTATGCCTATATGAAACGGGCGGATCTGTTCGTACTCTCCTCCCGCTGGGAGGGCTCCCCCAACGCCCTCACCGAGGCGATGGCCCTGGGCACCCCGGTGGTCTCCACCGACTGTCCCAGCGGACCGAGCGAACTCCTCGACGGGGGACGCATAGCGCCGCTGGTGCCGATGGGCAACTGGCAGGCGCTCGCCAAGGCGATGCAGCGGATGCTTGAAGAGCCGCCGGACCCGGCCCTTCTGCGTGAATCGGTTGGGGAATACAATGCGCAACAGAGCGCCGCCCATTACCTTGACGTCATGGGACTAACCAGTGTTTACAAAGAAGATCTATGAACGCTGGTAGGCGACTGGCGGTTGTCTTTCGTAGTAGCGGCAGGGATGCCGCGTAAGCCCCGTCAGCATACCCCAAGGGCACTTCCTTCGGGCGCACGGAAGTGCTGTCGGGGCGTCGGAGAAAGACAACCGCCAGGCGCCGGGGGTAAGAAAATACACAATGTTTCTATACAGATACACTAGCTAGTGTCTGTTATTACTAAGAGCCATACCGATGCTGCTGTCAGTAAAATACAACTTCCTATTCGTACATATCGCCAAAACCGGCGGCACCAGCGTACGCGCCGCATTACAATCCCTGCGCTGGCGCGACCCCTGGTACTACCCCATGTATCTCTGTTCGCGCCTGAGTCATCTCAGCGGTCATAGACTGGGCAGCAAATTCCCCAGACACTCGCGCATCGTTGCCGCCAAAGAGATGC
>JBEVVS010000049.1:97712-110538 GCA_040507005.1 Candidatus Thiodiazotropha sp. | reverse complement strand
ACTACGCGTTCCCCAACTTCCCGAATCGGTTTCAGACGCCACTATTCTGAGTTGGCACAAACAGCCGGGTGAACATGTCGAACAGGATGAAACCCTGGTCGATCTTGAAACCGACAAAGTGGTACTTGAAGTGCCGTCCCCCCAGGCAGGCACCCTGACCACTATTCACTTCAAAGAGGGTGAGACCGTTGTGGCTGATGATGTTTTGGGCGTCCTGGAGGCCGGAGCGGCGGCACCTGCGACCCAAGATGAAGCCAGCGAAACCACCCCGCAAGCAGACACGGAAACACCGACACTCTCACCTGCTGTAAGACGCCTGGTAAAGGAGAGCGGTATCGATCCCAAACAGATTCAAGGCAGTGGCAAGAACGGACGAATCGTCAAATCCGATGTGGAAGCGGCCATCGCTGCTCAAAAGTCTGAGGCAACTGTAGAAAGCCGAGCCGAGCCCACTCCACCCGTTGCGCCCCCCCCTGCTGCAACGGGCCGCGTCGAAGAGAGGGTGCCGATGACACGCCTGCGCAAGCGGGTTGCGGAACGATTGGTGGAGGCGCAGCAAACCGCCGCCATCCTGACCACCTTCAATGAGGTCAATCTGCAAGCTGTCTCCGATCTTCGGGTGAAGTATCGGGACGAGTTTGAAAAACGGCACAATGTGCGCCTGGGATTCATGGCTTTTTTTGTCAAGGCGGCCGTCGAGGCGTTGAAACAGTATCCGATTATCAATGCCACCATGGATGGCGATGATATTCTCTACCATGGCTATTTCGATATCGGTATCGCTGTCTCCTCCCCGCGCGGCCTGGTGGTACCGATACTGCGTGACGCGGATCAACTCAGTTTTGCCGCCATCGAGCAGAGAATCAAGGATTACGGCCTGAAGGCCAAAGATGGATCGTTGAGTTATGATGACCTGACCGGGGGCACTTTCTCCATCACCAATGGCGGCGTATTCGGCTCCATGCTCTCGACGCCGATCCTCAATCCACCGCAGAGTGCAATACTCGGTATGCACTCCATCCAACAGCGACCGGTAGCGGAAAAGGGGGAAGTCGTGATCCGTCCTGTCATGTATCTGGCGCTCTCTTATGATCACCGTATTATCGACGGCCGGGACGCAGTCCAGTTTCTGGTAACGATCAAGCAATTGCTTGAGGATCCCAGCCGGCTACTACTGGAAATCTGAGCATGCTTTAACAATAATCTTGCTCATCAGCCAGCAGAAACTGAACAACGAGATCAACTATCGGCCGGTAGTTACCGGTGGATACTGTATCGACAGGATAGACCATGACCCGCATCCGCCAGGAAGACCTTATCCACAGCATCGCCGATGCCCTGCAGTTCATCTCCTACTACCATCCGGCCGACTTTCTCAAGGCCATGGGTGAAGCCTGGGCCAAAGAGGAGAGTCCCGCCGCCAAGGATGCAATGGCTCAGATCCTGGTTAACTCCCGCATGTGCGCCGAGGGGAGGCGGCCCGTCTGCCAGGATACCGGCATGGTGGTTGTCTTTCTCAAGATCGGTATGCAGGTCCAATGGGAAGGCGAGCTGTCGGTCAGCGATATGGTCAATGAGGGTGTGCGACACGGCTATGCCCATCCCGATAATGTGTTGCGATTTTCCATGGTCACCGATCCACTCGGCAGTCGCAAGAACAGCGGTGACAACACCCCGGCGATTATCCATATGGAACTGGTGCCGGGGGACAAGGTTGAAGTAAAAGTCGCTGCCAAGGGGGGCGGTTCGGAAAACAAATCCCGCTTCAAGGTGCTCAATCCCTCCGGATCCCTTGTGGATTGGGTTTTGCAGGAAGTACCTAAGATGGGTGCCGGATGGTGCCCTCCCGGGATGCTTGGTATCGGTGTCGGTGGTTCAGCCGAAAAGGCCATGCTGCTTGCCAAGGAGTCGCTCATGGAACCCATCGATATCCATGAATTACAGGCCCGTGGTCCTGAGAATCGCAAAGAGGAGTTGCGTTTGGAGATTTATGAGAAGGTCAATGCACTGGGTATCGGCGCCCAGGGACTTGGGGGGTTGACCACCGTATTAGACGTAAAAATCAGCGACTTTCCCACCCACGCCGCATCCCTGCCGGTGGGCATGATCCCCAACTGCGCCGCCACCCGCCATGTGGAGTTCACCTTGGATGGCAGCGGACCTGCCCTGCTCACCCCCCCTGCCCCTGAAGACTGGCCTGATGTCACCTGGGAGGCCTCTCCGCAAGCCCGCCGGGTCAATCTGGATGAAATCAGCAAGCAGGAGATCGCAACTTGGCAACCAGGGGAACTGATACTCCTCAACGGCAAGTTATTGACCGGAAGGGATGCCGCCCATAAGCGTATTGCCGATCTCTACGCTAACAACCAGCCGCTACCCGATGGCATCGATTTCCATGGCCGCTTCATCTATTACGTGGGACCTGTGGATCCTGTAGGCGATGAGGTGGTAGGTCCTGCCGGTCCCACCACTGCCACGCGCATGGATAAGTTCAGTGAGATCATGTTGGACCAGGCGGGTCTTTTTGGCATGGTCGGCAAGGCAGAACGTGGACCCGCAGCCCTGGCCGCTATAAAACGCCATAAAGCCGTCTACCTGATGGCTGTGGGCGGTGCCGCTTATCTTGTTTCCAAGGCGATTCGCAGTTCCCGGCTGCTGGCATTCGAGGATCTCGGCATGGAGGCGATACGGGAGTTCGAGGTGGTCGATTTCCCCGTCACGGTGGCCGTTGACAGTCGCGGTGATTCCGTTCATCAGATGGGTCCTGCCGAATGGCGGGAAAAGATAGGAAAAATACCAGTTGTATCGGAGTAATTCGACATGACTTCTTATAAGGCCTTTCGTATACATCGAGACAATGCCCAACACTCTGCGGGGATTGAAACGTTAACCTTGCAGCCCCCGGAAAAGGGTGAAATCCTGATCCGGGTAGCATACTCCAGCATCAATTTCAAAGACGCCCTGGCAGGGACCGGCAAGGCGCAGATCCTCAGACGTTATCCACTCACCGGCGGCATAGACGCCTGTGGCGAAGTTGCCGAGAGCGCTGACAAACGCTTCAAGCCCGGTGACACGGTGATTGTCACAGGTTACGAGCTCTCCACCACCGCTGATGGCGGCTATGGGGAATATCTCAGGGTACCCGCAGACTGGGCAGTACCCTTGCCCGAAGGTCTCTCCGCCTCCCAGTCAATGGTACTGGGCACCGCCGGTTTCACTGCTGCCTTGGCCCTGCACAGGATGGAAACCAACGGCCAACGCCCGGAGATGGGCCCGATACTGATCACTGGTGCCACAGGCGGTGTGGGCTGCATAGCGGTCAACATCTTCGATGGAGAGGGATTTGAGGTGCATGCTGTCACGGGCAAGGCCGATCAACAGGCCTATCTGGAGCATCTTGGCGCCCAGGAGGTGTTGGGGCGCGAGCAGGTCAACAGTTATCACCATGCCCTGGAAAGAGGGGTTTGGGGGGGTGCAGTGGACAACGTGGGGGGTGAAACCCTCTCTAGCATCACCCGTAAGATCAAGCCCTGGGGCAACATCGCAGCCATCGGCTTGGCGGGCGGTCACGATCTGAACACCACGGTGATGCCTTTTATTTTGCGCGGTGTGAGTCTGCTTGGCATCAACTCATCCGGTTGCCCCGATGAGATCAGACATGAGCTTTGGCAGCGTCTGGCCACTGATCTCAGACCCAGGCATCTGGATGACATCCTGACCCGGACAGTCTCTATGGAACAGCTGCCAGAGATCTTTGAGCAGATGATGGCAGGCACGATCGTAGGACGCACCTTGGTCACCATCTAGTGCCTGCTGCCTAGCGTAAAGCTCAATAAGGATATGTGGGAAGGTCTTCCTCCGAGGTTGACATGGCAAAATCATCCAAATAGATCCATGAATCAACATCGTTCACGGTGGTAGGCATTCTGAAAACCCGGTGGCCGCCCACATCGCTTGCAGCAATATTCCATGAGAAATCCGGCGTTTCGCCATCGATCCACTCAGCGACTTTTACCCATGAGCCGCCGTAAGGCTTGACCCAGCCTTCATAACTGCCCGAAGTCGTCGATGTATCGATATGAATCTTTACAAGGGTCCAACGATTGGGCGTGATATTCTCACTGACATTCGTCTGTCCCAGTTTGAACTGATTGTAGTCCGGTGCTAACTGATAGTCAGCGTACAGCGGATCGGAAGTGGTCATGTACAATTCGCGATTGTCGCCACCTTCCCAGTAAGGTTCACTCGAGGTGTAACCGAGATTATATAGCCAGACGAGATTATCGTGAGTGCAAGGGTAACCGCTTTTACAAGGATAGATAAATTTGAATCGTCCAGCATAAGTGCTTAGCTGATCATTGGCATCTGTCGGATCATCATAGTAGTTCGGATAGATCCAGAACTGAAACCAGACATCGGCGGGCACACTATTCACAGGTGCGGATTCAGCACCAAATTGAAGATAGAAGTCGGTCTGGGAACCCATCGAGCCAGGACGGGCTTCGATGGCAAGCACGCGGTTTGAATTGTTTCCCGGAAAGCTACCGGAATAGCCAGGTATTTGGTCAACGGTATAGAGATATCCATTATGACTACCGGTGATATTTACCGCTTTTGCACCACTCCAGCCCCCTTGTGAGACAAATGCATTGTTCTCGCCGGTGGGATCGCTGGAACCGTTGCGTTCGACCACATATTCGAAATCATCGAAGAATGCCGTAGCTGTGGGAACAGTGCCACCGCCATTGTCCTGTGGAGATAGTGCATGAACCGTCGTTGAGGCGGTATCGGATTCACCCTCCTGATCAGTCACTGTCAGAGTTATCACATAACTGCCCACTATGTTGTAGATATGTGATGTATTGGGTAACTGAGAGGTTGAGCCATCGCCAAAATCCCACTCATAACTGACAACTCCGCCATCGTCCTTGGATTGTCTCGCATCCAGATTCACCTGCAAGCTGATGACGCCGCTGGTAGGGTCTGCGGAAATGACAGCCGTTGGCGATTGATTCGAACCCTCTGCATCGGTGGTAACACTCGAGGAGGAACCACCACATGCCGTCATAGCAACAGCGAGTAAGATCGGGACTGCATGATTGAGTGTAGAATAATTAATCATTCTCATACCCTGTGTTCATCAGCTATCCTTCCACCGGCAGAGTCGCAAAACGATGCTCGTCAGACTTGATCGCCCCATATGCAGGTACCCTGGCAACCAGCCGATGGTGAGAAGCTGGGAGCCAGAAGCCGGCTTAACTGAGCAGCGTTACAGAATCCATGGACTTATAGATTCGTCATCAATGGACAATTATCGGAACATCCTCAAGGTCTGTTTGTGATTTCGATCATAGAACACTATCTGTAACGAATAATATAGCTTCATCAATTAGATTAACACGAAACTCCATTGGTTTCGGGCAATATGGATGTAAAAAAACAGACTCATTCCAGGGTTATCGATCCTTCTAATATGGCCCCGTTCAATCAGTTAGTGAAGCGATACCCCTTGGGCACCACAACCACCCCCTGGGGTGAAACAGTAAAGCGTGCAGCATCCCTCTCTTGATCGAATCCAATGCTCGCCCCCGGCGGGATCACAACCCCCTTGTCGATGATGCAGTTCTCCAACTGCGCTCCATCGCCGACCTTCACACCATCGAAGAGGATTGAGTTGTGGATCACCGCTTCATCGCCAATCAGGGTCTTTGGAAAGAGTATGGAGTGTTGCACGCTGCCACCTATGATGAGGACGCCATTGGCAACGATGGAGTTGATGAAGATACCCTCGCTGCCCGAGACACCCGGTACGGTCCTGGCTGGAGGATTTTGTGCATGGTGGGTGCGGATCGGCCATTCAGGTTGATACAGATCCAGAGACGGCACAGGGTCGAGTAACTCCATATTCGCCTCGTAGTAGCTATCGATAGTGGCCACATCACGCCAATAACGATCCTGACTGACCCGCCCCGCCTCGCCACCGAATTGATAAGCGTAGACACCCCCATCGCCAACCATTCTCGGCAGGATGTCGTGGGTCAGATCGTGACTGGACCCAGTCAGATCATGATCTTTCTCGAGGGCCGCGATCAGATCGTCGATGGAGAAGAGATAGATACCCATCGACACCTGCGCGGTTAACTCCTCGCTGTCATCAGCCTGAGACTGTTTGGAGAGTGTTCCATAGGCGTTGACACGACCGTTATGATCAAGACCAAGAACGCCGGAGAGGCCAACCTCGGCGTAAGAGCGCTGCATACAGGCAACCGTAACACTGGCGTTATGCTGGATGTGATACGCGATCATCGGTGCATAGTCCATGCGGTAAATGTGGTCACCCGGCAGGATCAATATGCGCTCTGCTCCACTGCGCTTGAGCATATAGAGATTCTGGTAGACCGCATCCGCGGTACCGTCATACCAACCACCGCCCCTGCGCATTTGCGGTGGAACCGCGGTGATGTACTCCCCCAGTTCCGGATTGAAGAGTGACCATCCGTCGCGTAAATGCTTTTGCAGGGAGTGGGATTTATACTGGGTCAGTACCAAGATCCTGCGGAGTCCGGAGTGGAGACAATTGACCAGGGAAAAATCGATAATCCTGTATTGACCGCCGAAGGGTACCGCGGCCTTGGTGCGCTCCAGCGTCAGTGGCTGCAGGCGCGAGCCCTGACCACCCGCAAGGATGACAGTCAATGTCTTATCTAGCATCTGTTAACTCCGGTATTGTTCGAACCCTGCAGCAGACATCTGCCTGTATAGGGCTCCTGAATGTGATCTTGATAGCTGATCAAGCAAGAAACAGTCCCACACTAGGATATCCATTTCAATAACCAATCCTGCGGCTCAGAAGCCAAAATAGCCCCCACAGATAGAAATCGCGACCATCGGGCGCACTATTTTCATCCATCGATGGCGGCATCCTCTGCATTGGTGCACTCTGATAGCGCATACCACCCCCCGGCACATCGAAACATCCACCCGGATCAAAACCGCACAGCACCTGGGATCCAGGTTGGCTGCCATGGTATATTTCCTTTCTAATCAATAATCTAGCTATTCAAAACCATTGATTCCCTGGATCAATAATTAGCAATCCCTCACATCTGGCTCCCATTTTGCAAATGAGATGGGAATCATCCGATAACCAGACAGGGCAGAACTATGATCACAAAGGGAACACCTGAATTACACCAAGTAAAAGGAAGTGTGATCCACCAGATTCCGGCCAGCGCAGGTAAACCGAGGGTCTTCAATCACGATATCATGTCATGCACCGCCGAGGGGGTAAAAGGCAACTATCTCTATTCCGGCAGAGTCCTTGGTGCCACCGAGCGTGACGATTTGATCCAACTTCACCCATTACTCAAGAGTGAATGGGAAGAGATTACAGATCACTACTCACGTATCGGTCTGCACCACAGCCACAATGTAATCTGGGATATCAGCCTTGAGTATATGCCTATTGAAGACGGCATCTCCCCCTCGCTCTTTTTCTACGGTGACATGGAGCTAAAAAGAGACGGTGACATTGGTTGGGCGAAAAGCGTCGAGTTCATCAATTCCAAGAACAATTTCATGTCCCTGGCAGACGAGTTGGGCGTACCTGTACCAAAGACAAGTTGTTTTAACAGTGTCGCGGAAATAACGGACGAGGCGCTCAGCACCTTCCCCTTCCCCTGTTATATCAAAGCCGCGATATCGGTTTCCGGCGTCGGCATCTATCGATGCGAGGACCGGGAAGCCTTGTTACAGGCGATGTCCAACTTTGCAACAGAAACGCCGGTGCAACTGCAACAGGAGGTTAAGACAGAGACCTTTCTCAATCTGCAGTATCGGATTACTGATGGAGAGTGCAGAAGACTGCTCGCCACAGAACAGATTCTCGAGGGAACGGCCCACCAGGGAAATTTCTATCCAACACCCTACGAACCCTGGGGGATAGTTGAGCCCATGGCCGAGTGGATGGCACTGCGTGGTTTCAAGGATATCCTCGCCTTCGATGTCGCAGTAGTGCAACGGGGGCAGGATACCGAGTATCTCGCCATCGAGTGCAATCCTCGCTACAACGGCGCATCCTATCCCACCTTGATCGCGATGAAATGCGGTATTGATGAGTGGGAATCGTGTAATTTCTCCACCTGGCACCGCTCTCTCGATAGCTTGGATATTCGAGACCTTGAATACAATCCCTCAACCGGAGAGGGAGTCATTATTATCAACTGGGGTACGATCCTGGTCGGCAAGGTTATGTTCATGATCGCAGGCAACCCTACAACACGTCAGCGAATCAAACTAGAGTTGCAGCAACGCCTCTGGTAGCTTTAGAGCAGGATCAAAGCAAACACACAACACGATGCAAGAGACTTTCTCGCTGATGGTGCATGGCGGCGCCGGCGCCCTGGACAACGTCAAGGACAATAAAACAGCCCTACGCTATCTGGAGAGTATCCGTACCGTTCTGGAACACGGCCGGGAGATACTCATTCGCGGCGGCAATGCCCTGGAGACAGTGGAGTCCTGCGCCTCCCAGTTGGAGGACGACCCGGTTTTCAATGCCGGATGCGGATCCGTACTCAACGAAAACGGCAAGGTGGAGATGGATGCCGCTATCATGGACGGTCGCGACCTTTCCGCGGGTTCTGTCGCGGCGGTCAGCAATATCGCCAACCCGGTCCAATTGGCGCGTCTGGTGATGGCGGAGAGCGAACATGTGATGTTGATCAGCGACGGGGCGATGAAGTTTGCCGCCCACTGCGGCATGACCTTGACACCGGATCACTATTTTTTCACCCCAGACCGTATACAGCAGCTGGAACAGGCACGTCTGCAGCACCGCATCATGCTCGATCACGACGACAGTGGCGAGACCTCCGAAGAGCAGAAGTATGGCACCATCGGTGCCGTCGCCCGCGACCTGGAGGGAAACCTGGCCGCCGCCACATCCACCGGGGGCATAGTCAACAAACGCATGGGAAGGGTCGGTGATTCACCCATCGTGGGGGCGGGGGTATTTGCCGACAATCAGACCTGTGCCGTGTCGACCACCGGTTTTGGGGAAGATTTCATGCGTACCGTACTGGCAAAGACGGTCTCTGATGCCATGGAATTTCTCGATTGCGACGCCAAAGGAGCGGTTGAGTATGGTATCGAATATCTGTTACGCAAGGTCAAAGGCAGGGGGGGTATGATCGTGGTAGACCGCCAGGGCAACTGTGCCGCTGATTTCACTACCAAAAAGATGATCCACGGCTGGATAGAAAAATCGGGCCAGAGCTATGCGAGTTTTTAGCAGCCAAGGACACGCCAATCGTGCATATTGGCATGCAGCAACGGGATAGCATTTCCGCAATCGAGCTGGTTGTCAGATCAATCCCGGGTCTCGGACACAGAGATCGATCAATGCTGCCGGTATTTGGAATCCAACCAGCATTGTGGGAGTGATTCCCCTGAAGGGAATTTCATTTGATCCTTGGCAAACTTCTCCGCATCCTGCATCTCTTCTCCCGCATGGAAACGGCCAATGATTTCAGCATGATTCGGATTGAAAAGGTCTGTCAGACTCAATACTTCAACCAGCTTTTCGCTATTTTTCTGCATTAGAAACATCAACTACCTCCTTCTCACCCGGGGCAGTGGGGATCAACTCTAACAATTATAGAGCCTCCAACAGATATAAGGCTTATATAATAATTATGGTTTAGCAAGGGCGATTTTCAACGCCCTGGGAGTGTGGAGTTTAGTGCCTACCCACTATTGGGAAGGGTTCTATAACTCCCGCGTGGCGAGAAAATCGATATCGGGCCAACGCTCAATGGCCAGATCGAGATTTACCCGGGTAGGTGCCAGATAGACCAGTTGATCATCCCCATCCAGGGCCAGGTTGTCATAGGCTTTTTCCTTGAAACGCTCGAGCATTTTTTCATCCTGGCAGGCGATCCACCGGGTGGTGACCACATTCACGGGTTCGACGATTGCCTCGACCTTGTATTCGTATTTCAGTCGCGCCACAGCCACATCGAACTGCAGCACACCCACCGCGCCCAGGACCAGGTCATTGTTTTTTAGCGGTCTGAAGACCTGGGTGGCACCCTCTTCGCACAACTGCAACACCCCTTTTAGCAGCGCTTTCTGTTTTAGCGGGTCCTTCAACACCACGCGGCGAAACAGCTCTGGAGCAAAATAGGGGATACCCTCATACTTGAGCACTTCCCCTTCCGTGAATGTGTCGCCAATCTGGATGGTGCCATGATTGTGCAGACCGATAATATCTCCCGGCCATGCCTCGTCCACATGGCGACGCTCATCGGCCTGGAAAGTGATGGCGTTGCTGACCTGCACGGTCTTGCCGATACGCACTTGTCGCATCTTCATGCCCTTGCGATAACTACCGGAACAGACACGTAAAAAGGCAACTCGATCCCGGTGCTGGGGATCCATATTGGCCTGAATCTTAAATATGAACCCGCTGAACTTGGGCTCGGACGGCTCTACCAGACGCTGTTGGGTAGTGCGAGACAGGGGGCCTGGCGCGTACTCGACAAAGGCATCAAGCAACTCTTTTACACCGAAGTTATTGATTGCCGAACCGAAAAACACCGGTGTCAGTTCACCCCTGGCGTAGGCCTCCAGATCCAGCTCATGGCTGGCGCCGCGCACCAGCTCGATCTCCTCGCGCAACTCCTCGGCCTGGCTGCCGATCAGCTCATCCAGCTTGGGATTATCGATCCCCTCAATCACCTCGCCCACCTGGATCTTGCCGCCATGGGTGGCACTGAAGAGATGAGTGGTATCGCTACGCAGGTCATAGACACCCTTGAGACGTTTCCCCATGCCGATCGGCCAGGACACCGGCGAGCACTTTATCTTCAACACCTCCTCGATCTCATCCAGTATCTCCAAGGGATCCCGCCCCTCCCGGTCGAGTTTGTTGACGAAGGTGAGAATCGGGGTGTCGCGCAGCCGGCATACATCCATCAATTTAATGGTCCGCTCCTCGACGCCTTTCGCCACATCGATGACCATCAAGGCGGAATCCACCGCCGTCAGGGTACGGTAGGTATCCTCGGAGAAATCCTCGTGGCCGGGGGTGTCGAGCAGATTGACGATCTCATTCCGGTAGGGAAACTGCATCACCGATGAGGTGACGGAGATACCACGCTCCTTCTCCATCTCCATCCAGTCTGAGGTGGCATGCCGTGCCGCTTTGCGCCCTTTAACGGTGCCCGCCATCTGGATTGCACCCCCGTACAGGAGCAGCTTCTCCGTCAAGGTGGTTTTACCCGCATCCGGATGGGAGATGATGGCGAAGGTACGTCGCCGGCTGAGTTGTTCTAGCAGTTCGGACATTGAAGCCTAGTTTCACTGTTAAAAAGCCGCGGATTATACCCCATTCATGGCCGGCGTGTGACTTAGTGATCCCACGCCCCCGCCCGCAAGCTTAAGGCGGGAGATGAACCTAAATCAGCTAGTGGTTCGACACTCGGCGGGAAGCTAATTCCGAAAGCTTGTGTAATGTTGGTCACTATCAAGCCAATCATAGGTTTGTTGCATATAATTGTGGCAGGTGAAATTAACTGGGGACACTATGGATCTCTCGTTCGGCATGCTATCTGGATTCGGCAATACCGCATCCGCGGCAGATCGAACCTCTGGCGCAGGCAGGTCCGGCAACAGCGAAACAAGCCCCGCTGGCGGCACCTATGCCGACTCTGCCGCCACCCCGGCCACCCGTGACAGCACCACCCAACGCCCGGTTCGCGAGAGCGGAGAAAGCAGCCAACTCACCCAGGAGGAAAAGGCCGAAGTCAGGGAGTTGCAGAAGAGAGACCGGGAGGTCCGGGCCCACGAGGCGGCCCATCGAGCCGCTGCGGGCGGCTTGGCTTCCGGTGGCAGCTACACCTACAAAAGAGGCCCGGATGGCCGCAGTTATGCCGTGGCTGGCGAGGTTTCGATCCGCATGCCATCAACCAACAGTCCGGAACAGCGGGTGAGGCAGGCGGAAACAGTGCGCCGGGCAGCCCTGGCCCCCGCCGACCCCTCGCCCCAGGACCGTCAGGTCGCGGCACAGGCCTCTGCGATGGCGGCTCAGGCGAGAAGTGAGGTTCAAGCCGCACAGCGCCAGCAAGTTGCGGAAAATCAAACAAAGGCAGCAGGCGATAGCAGCGATGGGGAGCCGGCCGGGGATCAAGTTGCCCCATTTGAGCAACGGGCCATTGCATCCTTCAAAGCCGTTGGCAGTATGGCCAGCTTACACAGCAATCCCACGGCTATCGACGAGATGATATAAGCCGCTGCAGTTCCTTCCCCCATGGGGGGTTGCCTTACTAGAACCTATAACTCCAGAGACATCAGCAACGCATCTTCCCGCGTTTGATCCTGATCCGGATAGTAGCCACGCCGTTGCCCAATCTCCACGAAACCCAATTTCTCATACAGCCTGATCGCCACTTTATTACCGGACCTGACCTCTAGATAGACTGTCTCCGCGCCATGTTGACGGGCTATCTTCAACAGGCGTCTCATCAACTTCATGCCCAACCTCTTGCCTTGCCACTGGGGATCGATGCAGATGTTGAGGATATGTGACTCATCGATGACCACTGACATCACGGCGTAACCGATCACCCGCTGATCGAGGGTTAGCACCCAACAGCAGTAACCGACACGCAGGCAGTCATGGAAGATCCCCATGGTCCAGGGAAAGGGGTAGACCGTCTCCTCGATCGTCAGGACCTGAGGGAGATCCTCTTCCTGCATAGGACGGATCCCCAGCAGAGGATCCAATAGCTGGGCACTCATGCTGAGTCGTTCCGCAAGACGGAGA
>JBEVVS010000049.1:0-97702 GCA_040507005.1 Candidatus Thiodiazotropha sp. | reverse complement strand
GCGCCAACTGCAGATCCTGCCAGGCCTTTCCCTTTTGTTCAGGGGAGCGTAATAAATAGGCCGGATGGTAGGTCACAACCAATGGTATCGCTGCTTCTCCGAAACTGTGCATACGCCCGCGCAGCTTCCCCACAGCGATATCGGATTTGAGCAGATTCTGTGCCGCAATACGTCCCACAGCGAGGATGACTTTCGGCCTAATCAGTTCAATCTGTCTCAACAGATGGGGCTCGCAGTGGAGTGCCTCCTCGGGCTTTGGATCACGATTGTCGGGCGGCCGGCATTTGACAATGTTGGCGATGAATACCGCCTCACGCCTGTAGCCCATCGCCAACAGCATCTCATTGAGCAGCTGGCCGGCCCGACCGACGAAGGGTTCACCCTGGCGATCCTCGTCGGCGCCCGGGGCCTCTCCAATCACCAGCAGGTCTGCCTGGGTATCACCGACACCAAATACGGTTTGTCTGCAGCCGGCACGCAGCCCGCACGCCTGGCACTCCTTGACGCTTTGCCGCAGTGCCTGCCAATCGAGCTGCTCATTTGCCGTCTCATTGCTGACTGGCGAAGCCTCGCCCAGGCACTCGGATTGCACCCTATCCTCTGCAGCACCGACCGGCGCGGCATGCTTCACAGCCGTGGCAGCCGCCTCCGTCTTCCCGACCCGGGGGACCTCCCGTCGCTGCCACAGGGTCAGGCCCATCGCCTTCAGGTATTGATTGCGACGCGGTTCAAGCATACCGCTACACATCCCCGGATTGAGGATGGGCCTTCTCCACAGGTTCCAGTATCTTGTTGACTGCGTTGATATAGGCCTTTGCCGAGGCAATCACAATATCGGTGTCGGCACCCTGTCCATTGGCAATCCTGCCACCCTTTTCCAGTCTTACCGTGACCTCTCCCTGGGCATCGGTACCGCTGGTAATGTTGTTTACCGAGTAGAGTTGCAGCTCCGTGCCGCTATTGACAATGCTTTCGATGGCCTTGAAGGCCGCATCCACGGGACCACTCCCCGAGGCGACCCCAGGCTCTTCATCGCTATCGACGCTGAGGGTCAGTTCTGCATGGGGAATTTCACCGGTCTCGGAACAGACCTTGAGGGCAACCAGCTTGACCCTTTCGTTGAATGACTCGGTCTTGGCATCGGTCACCAAGGCCTGTAGATCCTCATCGAAGATCTCATGCTTTTTGTCTGCCAGCTCCTTGAAACGGGAGAAGGCGGCATTCAGCTCCTCTTCCGATTCAAAGCTGATCCCCAGGCTCTCCAATCGGGTGCGGAAGGCATTGCGTCCGGAGTGTTTGCCCAGGACCATCCGGTTCTGGCTCCAACCCACGTCCTCGGCACGCATGATCTCGTAGGTCTCCCTCGATTTCAGCACCCCATCCTGGTGAATGCCCGACTCATGGGCAAAGGCGTTTGCGCCAACAATTGCCTTGTTCGGCTGTACCGGAAAACCGGTGATATTGGAGACCAGCTTGGAACAAGTAACGATTTGAGTGGTATCGAGCATGCTCTGGCAGGAGAAGATATCGGGCCGGGTACGCACTGCCATCACCACCTCTTCCAAGGAAGCGTTGCCGGCCCTCTCTCCGAGACCGTTGATCGTACACTCAACCTGGCGTGCACCATTGCTGACTGCCGATAGGGAATTCGCTACAGCCAAACCCAAATCGTTATGGCAATGAACGGAGAATATCGCCTTGTCAGCATTCGGGATACGTTCACGCATACGCAGGATCAGGTCGCCGAACTGGTGAGGCATGGCATAACCCACCGTATCGGGAACATTCAGGGTGGAGGCACCCGCATCGATCACCGCTTCGAAGATCCTACATAGAAAATCGATTTCGGATCGACCGGCATCCTCGGCGGAGAACTCCACGTTATCGGTATATCTTCTGGCACGTTTGACCGCATGCACAGCCTGCTCGATGACCTGCTCCGGGGTCATACGCAGCTTGTGTTGCATATGAATCGGCGAGGTGGCGATGAAGGTGTGTATGCGTGCCGAGTTGGCAGCCTTCAATGCCTCCCCTGCCCGGTCGATATCCTTGTCCAGGGCACGGGCCAAACCGCAGACGGTCGATTCCTTTACCACATTGGCCACCGCAGACACAGCCTCAAAGTCACCCTGGCTTGCAATCGGGAATCCCGCTTCGATGACATCGACCCGCAGTTTTTCCAGGGCCTTGCCTATGCGCACCTTTTCATCTTTTGTCATGGATGCACCGGGACTTTGCTCGCCATCGCGCAAAGTGGTGTCGAAAATGATCAATCGATCAGCTTGGCTCATGCTCCGCTCCAGCAGGATTCATCACGACGGCAAATAGCCACGGATTATCCAGCTATTTTCAAGTTAACGATCGAATATAACCCACACCCTACGGAATGCCAATCATCCATATCCCATCTCCCTCGAAGGGTTATGAATCTGCATCGATCGGGCTCGGGGCTGATGCGCAGACAGGGTTATCGGATGAGGTAATCAGACAGCAGTCGGCCCATGAGGAAAGTGAGCAAACTCATCACCCTGGGAATCAGGGATCATTACCCTTGCGCTCACTGACGGTCCTCTGCTCCCGATGCTTGCGCAACTGGGTCAGGGTCAGCACAGGTCCGGAGACCGCATAGGCGAGAAACAGGAGGAACAGCACGGTGGGCGGATGGGTCTGTACAATCGCCAGTACCACCACCAACACCACCAACACAATGAAGGGCACCTTGCCCTGAAAATCGATCTCCTTGAAGCTGTGATAACGAAAGTTACTCACCATCAGCAGACCGGTGAGGGTGGTGATAACCGCCGCCGGCCAACCCAGTGTATCGCCATCCATGCCATAATCCACGCCCAGCCAAACCCCGCCGGCCATGATGGCAGCGGCAGACGGGCTTGGCAGCCCTTGAAAGTACTTTTTATCCGCACTCGCCAGTTGAGTGTTGAAGCGGGCCAAACGCAGGGCGCCGGTGGCGGTATAGATGAAGGCGGCCAGCCAGCCAAGCTTGCCCAGATCGCTCAATGCCCAGATATAGACAACCAGGGCAGGCGCCAGTCCGAAGGAGACCATATCCGACAGACTGTCATACTCCGCGCCGAATGCGCTCTGGGTCTTTGTCAGCCGCGCCACCCGCCCATCCAGGCCATCCATCAACATTGCGACGAAGATAGCAACAGAAGCCAGCTCATACTTACCGTTAACGGCAGCAAGAATGGAATAGAAGCCGGCAAACAAGGCGGCAGTGGTGAACAGATTCGGTAACAGATAGATCCCTCGACTTCGTTTCTTCCGCTTAATCTCTTCAGGCTCCATGGCAGCGATCCATTTAACTAAAAACACTAAGGATTATAACAAGGCTGATGGTTAAAAGCGCCATACTTGACAGTACCAGCTCAGCCACGATGTTTAGCCTCTGAGCCGCTAACTGGATGACAGTGTATGGGTCAAGAGAGAGAGGAAAGCCATCTCATAGACGACCCGATCCCTTCACATCGAGATAGGTATTGACCAGTGTTACCGGCAGTTGCTGAGGCCGGCAGTCGATCATCAATGCGCCCCGGTGAGTGAGTCTTTCATGCACCTGTTTGCGCTCTCCAAGATAGTCCATCACCGCTTGAAAACGCAGCGCCCCTTGCAGGTTGACCACCGGCGCTTCAACGGCTGTATCCAGGGATGCCTCATGCAGATCCGCAATCACGACCAGATGTCTGCGCACCAGCAGCGACACCGCCTTCAGCAGATCATCCCGCTCCTCGTTGCGGCTGTTGGTTAAAATAATCACCAGGGCGCGGCGGCGCTGTAATGGCATCAATTTGTGGGCAGCGCCAAGATAGTCCGATGCCTGCAAGGTAGATTCGATATTGTAGGTCCGATCCAGAAGACGGCGTATCACATCCCCACCTTTCATGGGCGGCTGCCAGCGCTCGTCACCACCGAAACTTAGAAACCCTACCGCATCCCCCTGACGATCCGCCACATAACAGAGCAACAGCATCGCATTCAATGCCTGGTCGAGATGCGCGCCCCCGCTATCTTCATGCCGCATATGCCGGCCGCAATCGAGCATGAAGACCAGCTGCTGATCCCGTTCATCCTGATACTCCTTGGAGATCAAGCGACGATAGCGGGAACTCGCCTTCCAGTCGATCTGTCGCAAGGCATCACCTGTGCGGTATTCCCTGAGTTGATGAAAATCACTCCCCTCGCCGCGGCGCTGGCGCCTGCGGACACCCATTTGGCTAAGATGGTTGTCAGTCGCCAGCAACGCATAGCGGGCAATTTCACGAAAGTTCGGGAACACCCGGACCCGGGATAGATGACTCACGAAACGTTTCTGTCGCCACAAACCCAGTGGAGAGCGGAGCACCAGATCAGCACCACTAAATTGCCCCTCACCCCGACGCTCCGGCATTACACGATAGAACAGATTGGCCTGCCGGTGGGCAGGCACAACCAGGGACTGAGGCAGCTGATCCACCTCGAAACCTGCAGGATAGTGATCATGAACAGTGACATTGAGCGGGATATCCGAGGGATTGCGCAGCTGCAGCTCCACCCCGGTCCAGACCCTCACCGGTATGCTGGTGCGGGTAAGACGCATCAGTTCAGGGGTAGGCAAGCGCCGCAGTCGCAGCAGATCCAGCAGGGCAAATACCAGCAGCGCTGGTGTGAGCAGCTTCCAGGGTAACCCCCACAGGGGAAACCAAACCGCCAACAACGCCGGCAGCAACAGCAGTGATAGAGCGATTGTCAGGCGGGATGTGGGAATCACTGTCGCGGTGCAGGTATGTTCGCCAACAGGTCATTCAACACATCGTCAGGCTGATACCCTTCAATCTCCAGATCGGTTGCGAGACGAATACGATGTCGCAGCACCGGGAGTGCCGCCACCTTGATATCGTCAGGGGTCACATAATCTCGGGCAGACAAAAATGCCTCGGCCCTGGCAACCCGCAGCAGCGCGATACTGCCCCGTGGCCCGGGACCTGCCTCGATACCGTTCCAGTCCCGTGCCGCCCTGACCAATCGCACCGCATAGTCGACGATCTGCTCATCCATCTGCAGTTGGGCGATATGGGTCTGCAACTGTGGGATCTCATCCGCATTCAACTGGGGTCGGATGGCGGAGGTGTCGAGCTGATCGCCGACAACACCCTGGGTCACCTGTTTAACCATCGACTGCTCATCGCCCTCGGCAGGATAGTCGATAAATACCTTGAGCAAGAAACGATCAAGCTGTGCCTGAGGCAGGGGATAGGTGCCCTCCTGTTCGATCGGGTTCTGAGTCGCTAAAACCAGAAACGGGGGTGAGAGCGGGAAGGTACGGCCTTCGATGGTGACCTGCTGCTCCTGCATCGCCTCCAACAGAGCCGACTGGGTCTTGGCCGGCGAGCGATTGATCTCATCGGCGAGCAGCAGATTACAGAATACCGGACCCTTGCGCACCCGGAAATTCTCGCTTTTCATATCGAACATGATATGTCCGGAGATATCGCTGGGCATCAGATCCGGCGTGAACTGGATACGGCTGAATGATCCCTCCACCGCAGCCGCCAAACAACGCACCAACAGGGTCTTTCCCAGCCCCGGCACACCCTCCACCAGCACGTGCCCAGCCGAAAAGAGCGCCAATGTCACTTCATGTATGACACGCTGCTGACCGATTACCGCACGCGCAATCTCCGCTTCCAGCCCTCTAGCACGTTCCACAATAGATTCATTTATGCCTGCTTCCGCTACCATTGTATTCTTTCCTTTCTGGATGCAACGCAACAAAAAGTCGTTGCAGATTTGTTGTGGTTCTGATCAATTGACCTGTATCGCCTTGCTCGGAATAGAGCGCTCTGTGTATCGACTCGGCTGTCATACCCGTCTGTTTCGCCAACCAGGTGCAACGGGCCTTTTTATCCAAGGAATGTAAAAGGGGGTGGCTGGCCAACCAACGTTTTTCCACCTCCCTGCGTGAAGCCTCAAGCAATCCCACGGACGGATTGTGCCGCCAGGCGAATCCTGCGCTTGCCTGGAGATGCTCCAACAGATCCCGGTGCATCGTCATGCGAGGGCTAAGCCGCGGACCGGTGGTGTATTGGAGTTGTCTGATAACCACGATGCCGAATAGTGCCAGGCTGATCATCAGATATGGCGCATAGCGCCACAGCAGTGTCACCAGGGATGGCATCTGGGAATCGTAGAGCAACCAGGCGTCGTCCTCATCACCGGCAAGATAGGCCAACAGCAGAGCATGATCCTTCTCACCGATCTGATCATTGGTTAAAAAATCATTGTCGCTGAGGAAGGTAACGTAGCCCGCTCCCCAGGGAAAACGCAACAGATGGGGGTAACCGTCATCAGGTGAAGCAAAATAGCGGGCCTCGCTATCCACGCTAAACCACCTGTCAGCATCGAAATCGACCTGCACTGTCATCTCGTTCCATGGTAGCTGGACAGAACCCACCAGCTCCGTTTCATTGAACTCATCCGATTCTATCGCCACGGCAAAATGGTCCAAGAGCGGATGTTTACTCCCCTCCTCCATGATATTGCCGGGGGTCACTACCAGATTGCCACCTCGCTCCACCCAAGCCAAGAGTGAAACCACACGGGACTCTGGCAGCGGCGGCCCAAGATCTCTGACCAAAAGCAATCCCGGGCGCGGCGGTGGCTCGACCAGGAGTTGACGGCCCGAGTGGCTTTCCACAGCAAGTCCAAGGCGGCCCAGATAGTGCTCAGCGGCCAACAAGGGGTTGCGTCTTGCCTCTTTCCCCATGCTGCCGCGAACCTGTTCTGTGAGATACTCGAAATTAGTCAAAAACCAATGAGTGAAGATCCCCCCTACGAGGATCAGCACGATCAGACCAAAGACGATTGGCAGTCTGTTATTGGGCACTGCTCACTCCAAAATAATCGGGCCAATCACGACACAGCAGCAGTGCCTTCTGCTCCGTTGGCAGGATATGCCCGTAGGCTAACTGCTGCCACATGCCGGTGAGCCTGGAGAAGTAAGCACTGGTTTCATCCGCAATCACACCGTGCACGCTATGCAGACACTCACCTTCGGTCGCCCCCTCGGCGATCTCGATGGCATGTTCATGAACCAACGACGACAAGGCGGCCCTGTAGAGAAGACTCAATCCGCCTCTATACTCTCCAGCTTGAATCAAGGAGGCAGCCTCACTGGCCGGGTCCGCAGGTAGACTCTCAGGACGCAGATCGAGACCGGCGACCTGAACGGGGATGCGTCTGTTGCTGTTGCGTTTAGATTCCCCAACCCCCTGCAACAGGGAACGGTTGCTTATAAACCAATACAACAGATAGGCAAGTATGCCGGCCATAACCAGCCAGATGACCAACTCCGCATAAAATGCCATGTTGCCGCTAAATCCGCCAAGCACCCGCTGTAACCACTCTAACAACCAATTGTCATCATCCTGATCAGACTCCTCGCCAATGTATTTCCAGCGTCCACGTGACTCATAACGTCCGAAACTATCGTCAGCCAATACCTCATTGATCAGATCATGGGATTCCCGGGAATCGATTTCCAAGGCTGTAACTGTTTCGGGTTGCATGCCAAAGATGGTCAGAGAAGCGGCGAGCAGGAGCGATGCGGCACCCGCCAATTGTCTGCGCTGATGGCGTTGAGCCATGTTTCTCAAACCGATTTCCAGATCCCAGGCCTCCAGCTGACTACGCCGGTTGAGGTAGAGCGCGAAGCCTCCGGATACATAGAAGGGGGCGATAAAGGACATCGCCAACAAGGCGCAACCGTGATGCAGCCACTCACTCAGCGGGTCCGGATCGAAAATGTAACTGTGCCAATCGATCCATAGCATCTCCTGGGGGATCAGGCTGACGATGAGCAACATAAAGCCCAGTTCCAGAATGATCTCAAAATGGAGTCCTACAAGGGTCAACCATCCGGCTGCATGGGTGCCTCTGCTGAGCACCCCGATGCGACTGCTGCGATGCCTGCCTTTCAATCCCTCGAGAAGGGCCACCGGCATGACAAAAGAGCGGGATGGACTTAGGCGGCTCCAAGTAAGATTGGCGATCAATCGGGGCAGCGCTATCTTGAACCAACTGCGAAACAGGGTCTTGATCGGTGTGGTTTCAGCAAACAGGCGACGACTCAACCAATAGAGCAAAGCCGGTTCATAGAGGGGCTTGAACCACCACAGCAGCAGACCTGACAGCCATAGCGGTAGAGGCAGTAGGGCCAAAACGATCATGACCGGCAAGGCGCTGCATAGCCAGAGTGTCCAAAGCGGCAGAAACCACTTGCGCGCCATGGCGAAACCCAGATCGATACTCTCCCAGGCCTGCCGCGGTCTCAACTTGATGGCAATCCTAGTGAGGTCCACGTCGCCCCCTACCCGCCCATAACAGGTAGATCACAACCACAGACCATAGCACTGCCGCCACAAGGTATTTGATTGCGGGTTGCATCTGCATGGATGACCAAAAGGCCTCGATAAAGGCTGCCACAAGGAGCATCAACGCCGCTCCCAAGACCAGCGGCAGCGCCTCTTGGGCTTGATCTTTCAAGGCCTGCACACGGGTCCGCTGTCCAGGTGCAATCACCCCATGACCCAGGCGCAGTCCTGCAGCCCCGCAAATAATGATCGCAGTCAACTCGAATGAACCATGGCCGGAGACGAAGGGCCAGAAGGTATCGTGATAGCCGAGTTGACTTAGATGACCGGCCAAACCACCGATCACCAAGCCATTGAACAGCAGTATAAAGAGGGTCCCGACAGCAAATATAATGCCGCTGGCGAAGGTCCTGAAGCCGATGCCGATATTGTTCAATATGTAGTAACCGAACATGGTGAAGTCTGTTTCAGAACTACGCTCGAGTGCACGTCCGAGTCTTTGATTGGTCGGATCGTAACTGCTCTCCATCTGCGCCACAGTGGTTTCGTCGATGAGGGTATAGATCAAGTCCTCCTGCAGATAACAGCCGACACCCATCAGCACCGCCGGTAATAGAAAAAACAGTAGAGAGATTGCAAAATAGCCGCCGCTACGACGCACTGCGCGGGGAAAACCGCTATAGATAAAGCCAAGAATTCGCCATCGCCAGCCTCCCTGTTGACGATAGAGTAAAGAGTGTCCGCGCAATACCTGCCCATGCAACTGCTCAATCAGGGCAGGACTGAAGCCACGGCCACGGGCCAGGGCATAGTGACTACAAAGTTGTCGATAGAGAGCGGGAAATCGTAACTGTTCTGAGAGTGAACTATGGCGTTTGCCCTGCGCTTTGCCAAGATCATCCATCAATGCCGCGATCTCATCCCACAGGGACTGGTTTTCCGCTTCGAATTGTTGTTGTCTCATCAGCGTCCCTTGAGAATCCAGTTTGCGTAGGCATATAGGACATCCACCGCAGCAGCCCCGCTCAAACCTGTTCGTTCAGTCAACAATTCCGCCAGCTCTTGACGTCGGCCAAGGGTTAACTTCTCTCCCCGTTCGGCAAAGGCCAACAATGTCAACTGCTCGGATTCGGAAAGCTCGATGGGCGGTTTGGTGGCAACCGCCTGCGGGGGAAGATCACGTGATTTCTGCTTATCACGATAGACCACCAGGGTCCCAGCCGCCAGATCACCCAAGCGCTTGAAGTGTCTGTTGACCAGCATGGTCAACAGACCCGTGGCATAGAGAAAGGGTAGAAAATCAGCGGCTCTCAAGAGATTTCTGATCACCGACGCGCTGGGTGTCACCGGTGTGCCATTGTCCTGTATGACATAAATCCCCATCGCGCGTTTACCGGGTGTGGCGCCGTTTTTCATCTCGAACACCACAGGATAAAACCATTCAATGAGGAAGACACCGATCAGAATCAGCGCCATGCCCAGGCCGCCCATGAGGGACAACACAACCACCAGTGCGAGATAGATCACAGCGCGTACAGCGGCATCTATCCCCCAGGCACAGGCACGCACCACCGGCCCGGCAAGACGATAATCGAGTAACACCCCCTCCGGGACCTCATAACTCAGCAGGGTATCTAGCGGCTCTACAACATCCTCTTCTATCGGTTCAACCTGCATGGGTCAGCGATAGTAGATATCCCGATATGCCGAGTAGAGGGCGGCTATCAGAATCGGAGAGACGATCAGCAGCCCCAGGCCGAACGGGATAAAACCCACGATCATCAACCCAATCGCAGCCAAGCTGTAGAGAAAAAACGGCAGGATATTCCTCATGCAGCCCATGAAGCTCGCCTTCATCGCCTCCCAAGCGGACATATCGTTCAATGCGACCAGTGCCGGCGCAAACAGATAGGCCATGATAATCGGAACAAACAGTAACAATGCGACCAGCATGCCAATCAGGAATGAGGATGAGAAGAACATCATCGCCATCACCTCGGGATCGGCTTGTTGTGAGGCCAGGTCACCGATGCTGCCGAACATGAAGAGGGCAAATCCCACGACGAACAGGATCATAAAGACAAGATAGAAGACACCCACCAGTATCCCTTGCCCCGCATTGTTGGCGAATCCGGCAAACAGGTGACTGACAGAGATATCGTCCCCATGCTCTTGCTCATGACAACCGATCATCAGACCAGCGAGCAGCACCGGCGTCAGAACGTTGACGATCAGGGCACCCAGAATCGGCACCATACTCAATACGAAGGTCAGTACAAACCAGACGACTATGATGGCAATCCAAGTTATAGGTGCCTGTTTGAAATGCCACCAGCCCCTGGCGATCCACTTCAATCCATTCCCCGCGGCCACGCCATGGGGTCCTGTCATATCCCCTTCCTCGGGTTGTACCAACTCAGCTTCCGGTGTGGTGTAGGGATTCTCTTCGGCTTCACTGTTGCCGTTTTCCTGATTGACTTGAGCGGCCAGACCGACCTCCCTTGCCTGGGCAGCTTGGTATTTGGCCGCCACGATACCGCAGTCCTGACAAATCCCCATCTGCATATTCAGGGAACCACACTTCGGGCAGCGATCAGCAGCAGGATTCATTGTGGGGTCCAGCACCTCTGTTGCATCATCATCTCCATTATCCATCGCCGCGAGGGTGAGTTCCGGGGAGCTATCGAGCATCAATGTATCATCTATCGGCGGCTTTGGATCGATTTCGATGATCAAGCCCAACTTTTCAAGGGACTCTTGATACTTCTCCGCCTTTTCCAGATCGATATCCCTTTTCAAGGCCACCGATCGACCACTGACGATCAGCTTCTTGGCCTTTTCCGGCCCTAGTTTGAATTTTTCGCTGAACAGGGCAATGATCCGCTCCTGGTTGGTTCCAGGCTTCAGCTTGCCGGTATAGATAACTTTATAGACTTCTGACATTACCCCTCACTCCAGTAGACCCCATTGGAATGTAGATACCCTTACATCCCATCTCCATATCAACGGCAACATGCGCCTGTTCTTAAATCGCAGCAGAATCGGCCACACTCTAGCCCAGGCCTTATCCTTGCGACTTAACTCAATGATTATTAAAGCAAATTCACGACACGATACCAATCCAACTACTATCCGCTCCAGCTATCGAGTTGACTATGATCAATAAATCTGCAGTTTTTTACTCGGTTTTCGCCCAATAGGTCGCGGATGATGCTGAATCCAATCTCCTTGTATTGCCTCCTTGCTTCCCCTCAATACCGATTCCGTGTAAATAAAGACAGACTATGTGTCTCGGCAACGGCCTGGAGAGATCGTAGGTTGTTCCCTCTCATGCATAGTGTCCGCCAGATCCCCGTACTTATGCAATAAGTTACAACACAACAACCATTAAAATCTCAAATGGAATCCTCAATAACGCCCTCCAGCAGGGCGATTATCTCATCTGTTGCCTGTTTTGCATTTCCCGCGAGATGAGGTGAGCGATAGGCCACATATACCTGTCCCGGATCAGCACGCTTGACATAGACTGCAATGGTGAACGGACACACGGCAATATTCTCAGGGGCTGCCTGGGCCATCTTGTGGGATAACAATGCACTGCAAAACTCAACCGATTCAGCCTTGGAAAATACCTCGGCGTATCCCAGATCCGGTGCAGTACGATTTAGCATATCGCTCACATGCAGGGTACCGCTGACCAAAAGTCCCCGTTCGATTATCGCCAGCTTGATGTTCTCCAAGACATCCTCGTAGGGTTCCTCGGACTTGTAGACTTTTATCGGAGAGGTGATTTCGGCAGGTCCGTTTGCCATACAGAGACTGGTGACGAGGTACAGCATACAAAGTGCCGATAGAAAGCGCATTTTTATCCTCCCGGAGTTGTCTGCCCTTGCAGCTTGTTGCGACGATACTGGAGCCACAGAATGCCTCCAAGCAATAGCAGTGGCGGGATTAGAAACCAGCCCCTGTGGGGCTGATCGCTTTGACTGTAGTAACCGGTGATCCGATGCTTGAATCCGGCCACAAGACCCGCTTGCTCTGCGGCGCTAAAAAAGCCAATATCGATAACCCGAAGGGTATCTCCATCAGGCTCGGTAATAAAGCCTAAGCTCTCCAGGTAATCTCCTGACTGCGCTTCTGGTTTCGCGAAAAGGATCTCCCGGGTCGACATCGAACCCTGCATGTCTTCCACCTCAACCTGCAGCCGCACCCGAGCCTTTGCGGGGAGGGAGTCGATATGGGATTCGACCCCCTGCGCAGGGTGCCAAACCTTGGGAGGAAAAAGATATCCTTGCCAAAAGTCTGGGCGGAAAAGGGAAAAAACGACCAGCAGCAGCACCAGTGTCTCCCATAAGCGGTTACGTATCAGTAGCCAGCCCTGGGTTGCGGAGACAAACAACAACATGGCTATGACGCCTTGCAGTACAACCAGCAGAAGCTCGAACGGGCCATCGATGCCAATCATCAACAGATTGGTATTGAAAATGAACATGAATGGCAGTATCGCGGTACGGATATCGTAGTAGAAGGATTGCAAGCCCGTTCTGATTGGATCACCGCCCGAGATACCGGCGGCGGCATAGGCAGCCAATCCTACCGGTGGCGTATCATCGGCCAGGATACCGAAATAGAAGACGAACATGTGCACGGCCACCAGGGGTATATCCAAGCCATGAGCGGCGGAGAGTTGCACGATCACCGGCGCCATCAATGTGGAGACGACGATATAGTTGGCGGTTGTAGGCAGGCCCATCCCAAGAATCATGCAGATCAATGCCGTTAACAGGAGCATCAGCAGCACCGAACCTAGGGAGAGCGTCTCGACCAGTTCCCCCATCACCTGCCCAATTCCTGTCAGGCTCACCGTGCCAACCACAATCCCCGCGGTCGCAGTCGCCACACCGATACCGATCATGTTTCGCGCACCGTTCTCCAGTCCGATAATCAAGGCAGTAAAACCTTGTCGAATACCCTGTAACACAGCATTGCCTTGGTATAGCCCACGCAGCCCATCCTGGGTCAGTTGAATCACCACCATCAGGCAGATGGAGTAGAACACGGCGGTGGCCGGTGAGAGGCGCAACAATATCAGGCACCAGACCAGTACCAGGATTGGAAGCAGAAAGTGAAGCCCACCCAGCAGTGCCGTAGTGACTGTCATGGTTTCAGCTGACTGCTGATCCCGTGCGCGCAACCCACAGCGTACCTCGCAATAGATGAGCAAGCCATAGAACAGCAAGACCAACCCGGCATTGGCATAGAAGCTGTAGTTGCCAAACAGACTGTCTAGCGTTGTGAGCAACCAATAGGCCAGAAACAGGAAACAACTCACCCCCGACAGGGTCAATCCCCAACCCAGCAGTCGCTGTTTGACAGTCCTGGCCCTTACCCGCTGTTCTGCCTGCATCCCTGCCTTGGTGGCTTCCAGGTGGACCAGGTACATAAGACCGATATAACTCAGCAGCGCAGGCAGAAATGCATGTTTTATGACCTCCAGATAGGAGATATTGAGATACTCCACCATCAGGAAAGCGGCCGCCCCCATCACCGGCGGCATTATCTGGCCATTGGTAGAGGCCGCCACCTCGATGGCACCGGATTTCTCTGCGCCGAATCCCACCCGTTTCATCAGCGGAATGGTAAAGGTACCGGTGGTGACCACGTTGGCAATGGAGGATCCCGATACCATTCCGGTCAGTCCCGATGCCAATACCGCGGCCTTCGCCGGACCTCCGCGACGATGCCCGACCAAGGCATAAGCGACACGGATGAAATAGCGACCACCTCCCGCCTGCTCCAGCAGGCTGCCAAACAACACGAACAAAAATACAAAACCGGCGGAGACGCCGACCGCAACACCGAAAACACCCTCTGTAGACAACCATTGATGGGAGGCGACACGGGCCAACGAGGCGCCCTTGTGGGCGAGCAGATCGGGTAACCAGGGCCCGGCAAAAGTATAGCCAAGAAAACAGACCCCAATCACCATCAATGGCCAACCCAAGGCACGACGGGTGGCCTCCAAAAGCAACAATAGTCCCAAGATGGCAACAGTCACATCCAAAGATGTAGGCGCTCCCGACCGATCTGCCAGGGTCTCATAGAAGATAAACAGATAGAGGGCACAGATGGCAGCGGCAAAAGCAAGCAGCCAGTCGATAAAGGGTATCTGGTGTGTAATCACCTTGCGGCGGGGAAAAGAGAGATAGGCCAGAAAAATCGCGAATGCGAGATGGATGGAACGAATCTCGGTGTCATTAAAGACACCGACACCCAAACTGAATGGCACAGGCGAAGCAACCCACAGCTGAAACAGGGCCCAGGCCAGGGCGGTACCCAACAACACCTTGCGGGCAAAGCCTTTCGGCCGCCTGCCACCAAATTCTGCCGCCTCAACCAGTTCAAGCTGCAGTCTGTTAGTTTGTTCTTGATTCATCCCGATTCAGACACACAACCCCAGGTCAGGTGTGTAATAGCGTTATGGACGTCTTCAATCTCCGCTTAACAGGCCCTTCTCTTTATAGTAACGCAGTGCACCCGCATGGAAGGGTGCAGAGTTTCCCTGCAGCATCTCCTCGGCCTGGAGATGGGAAAAGGCAGGATGCAGTTCTCTGAAAACCGGTAGATTCTCAAACACCGCCTTGACCAACTGGTAGACAACCTCCTCGTCCACCCTGGCGGATGTTACCAAGGTTGCCTTGACGCCGAAGGTAGGGGTCGCACTGTCAGTACCACGATACATAGCCGCAGGAATACTTGCGTGCGCATAGTATGGGTTGCTGTCGATCAGTGCATTCACCTGATCACCGCTGACCGGCACTAAATGCGCATCACAGGCGGTTGCCGCCTCTTTGATTGACGCATTCGGGTGGCCCACCATATAGATCATGGCATCAATCTTGTTATCGCACAGCGCTCTGGCCTGCTCGGCGGCCTTCAGTTCTGAGGCTAACTTGAAGACATCCCTGCTCCACTTATATTCGTCCATCAGCACTTCCATGGTGCCGCGCTGCCCAGATCCCGGATTGCCGATATTGACCCGCTTACCCTTCAGGTCGGTGAACATCTTGATCTCGCTAGCATCACGTGCCATCACGGTAAATGGTTCGCTGTGAATGGAAAAAACCGCACGCAGGGACTTGAATGGGCCCTGTTGACTGAATTTCGAAGTTCCATTGTAGGCATGGTATTGCCAGTCTGACTGCGCCACACCAAAATCGAGTTCGCCACTGGCGATGGTATTAAGGTTAAAGATCGAACCACCAGTAGACTCCACGGAACAGCGAATTCCATGGCTGTCCCGATCCTTATTCATCAGCCGACAAATGGCCCCTCCGGTTGGATAGTAAACACCTGTCAATCCTCCGGTGCCGATACTGGTAAAGCGTTGTTCAGCCGCAATCCCGAGCATGGGCAGCAACAACAGACATAGGGTGATAAATTTGCTCATAGGTCCTCCTGATAGTTGTAGCAACGATACTGCATATAAGGCGCGAAATCTAAAGGAAGCTCTTTACAGCCTGAGCAAAAAGCTGCGGCTGCTCTGCGTATAACCAATGGCCGGCACCATGCAGCATGCGTTTTCGAAAATGGGGAAACAGCTGGCTTATCGTTTCCCGATACGCGTCAGTGACATAGTCCGATCTCTCACCATGGATGAAAAGCACCTCACCGGCATAGATTCGCCTGCCTGGCTGGGGAAATCCAATCAAATCAGGGATCGCCTTGCGCAACACCTCGAGATTAAAGCGCCACGACCAACCCCCAGGCTGTTTTACAAGATTCTGTAACAGATATTGCCGCACGCCCTTGTCAACCACCCACTCGGCCAGTCGTTGCTCAGCCGCATCCCTTTGCTGAATCTCATCAAGCGGCACTGCTTTTAATCCCTGAAAGATGTTAGCGAAGCTGTGTGTGTAGGCCACCGGCGCAATATCTGCAACCACCAGCTTTTCAATCCGCTCAGGCTGTTGCAAGGCCAACCACATGGCAACCTTGCCTCCCATGCTATGCCCCAGCAGGCTTACCTCACTGACAGCCAAATCATCCAACAGTTGCAACAGATCCCCGGCCATAACCTTGTAGTCCATGCAGTCGTGGTGAGGAGATCGACCATGGTTACGCAGATCGGGAGCGATGATATGAAAATCATCCGCTAGATATTTCACAATCCCCATCCAATTGTTGGCGGATCCGAAGAGGCCGTGCAACAGGCAGAGGGTGGGTCGTTTGGGATCACCCAACTCACGACAATGCAAGCTGACGGTATGCCCTTTCATGACTGTTCAAGGGAGTCCGGGTGGGGGCGAAACAGCAATTCATGCTCAACCAGGTAGAGCACAGCCTGAATAATCAGCTGAGAGTCGTTCCCTTGCAGGGTCAGTCTGTCGATCAGCTGTCTGCCGCTGAATCCATCCGGCCAGTCAGCCGCTTGAGCCAGGATCTGCCGGCTTAATGGGTGGCCATCCAGATCGACCTTACGACCTCGCAAGCGACACACACCGCCCCTGGCGTCATCAGCTTCCAAGGTTAACTGGGGAGAGCGGGCAAACCAAGCCGAGGCCACCTCTGCTGCCTGTAAGGGCTTACGCACATTCTCATCACGCTTGGATACCACCATTGTGAGCTTGGGACGAAAAAAGAGGCGCTCGATGAGACGGTATTGATCAACCTCATTCAATGCTTCCATATGACCCAGCAACTGCGCATCATCAATCAACCGCCGAATAGTCCAGTCGTTCGGCTCCAGCCAGCGAATGAAACGCAGACCTGCCGACTCGAGGAGTCGCCATAAGCCGGCTATGTCGTAGCTGTGCTGATGAACATGCAAGCAGCGGTCGGCGAATTCAATATCATCTGTAACAGCGGTTCCCTGCCAATGGTTTCCCTTGAAGAGGGAGGTTTCCGCCGCCGTCGCCAGCGCCCGTGCGATCGGCACCCGATCCATGGAGCGCTGCCCGGGATCGACGATGTTCAAGGCCTGTAGATAACGATCCAGGGGTTGCCGGCCGAAACTGCCATCGAGCATGATGGCGATCACCCCCTGTGACGCCAACAACTGATTGAGCGTAGACAGACCCTGCAGGGGATCACTCAAATGGTGCACTACCCCGTAGGAAAGGATGACCTGATACCCCCCCTGTAGTGCCGGCAACGATCCCCGATCGAGCAGGTCGGCATAACGATAGCGAAGATTAGCCAATCCGCTTTGGGCACTGCGACGGTCAGCCTCTGCGATGGCGACGCGATTGACATCAATCCCGGTAAAGTCGATATCCGATTGAATTTCTGCTGCAGCCTGCAGGTTCATGCCTCTGCCACAACCTGCCTCCAATACCCTGACAGGGCCCGAATCCTGGACATTCCGTTGCAGGTAGCTGAGCAGCAAACGAGCATGGTAGCCATCGCAATCGACACGGCCGTCCGGAGGATAGGGATAGGCCTCGTAAAATGACTGTACCTCAGCGGTGATCTTGTCCAATGCCCAAATCTATTTTCGTTTCTTCGGCGGCAGTAGATCGGTAATCGAGCCTTCTGCCATCTCCGCGGCGAAACAGATGGTCTCATTCAAGGTTGGATGAGGATGGATGGTCAATCCAATATCCTCAGCGTCGGCCCCCATCTCCAAGGCAAGCACGGTTTCACCGATTAACTCACCGGCATTAGGACCCACAATACCCGCACCGAGAATGCGTTTCGTGCCTGGTTCGAAAAGTAGTTTTGTCAAACCCTCGTCACGGCCGATACCCAAGGCACGGCCACTGGCGGCCCAGGGGAATGCGCCTTTTTCATAGGCAATACCCTTGGCCTTTGCGTCGGTCTCCGTCAGTCCCATCCAGGCAATCTCCGGGTCGGTATAGGCTACCGACGGCACGGTCATAGGATCGAAACTGGCCGGCAAGCCGGCAATGACCTCTGCCGCAACCTTGGCTTCATGGGTTGCCTTGTGAGCGAGCATGGGCTGCCCAACCACATCACCAATGGCGTAGATATTCGGGACATTGGTGCGCATATGTTCATCAACGGGAATAAAACCTGCATCGTCAACTGTCACACCGGCCGCTTCAGCATTGATCTTCTTGCCGTTGGGGCTACGACCAACAGCCACCAGCACACGATCATAGGTCTGTGGCTTGTCCGGTGCTTGCTTACCCTCGAAGGTCACCTTCAAGCCGCTTTTCAGGGCTTGGATGTCGGTAACCTTAGTACCGAGCATGATCTGTCCGTAGCGCTTTGCAATTCGTTTATGCAGTGGTCTCACCAGGTCTTTATCACAACCCGGAATCAATCCATCCTGCAGTTCCACCACATCGATTTCGCTGCCAAGGGTGCTATAGACCGTGGCCATTTCGAGTCCGATGATGCCACCCCCAAGGACCAACATGCGTTTTGGGATATCCGCTAGGGCCAGGGCCCCGGTAGAATTGATCAGACGCGGATCATCATTGGGAAATCCAGGTATCTGCACCGGGCTGGAGCCACAGGCGATAATGGCATCGTTGAATCCGATCGAGACAGAGCCACCCGCGGTCTTGACTGAGATTCTGTTTGGCGACTCAAAGCGCGCAACCCCATGCACCATTTCCACCTTGCGTTGCTTAGCCAGCTGCTTCAAGCCACCGGTCAGACGCTTCACCACCTTATCTTTGCCGGCGCGTAGTTTATCAAGGTCTATTTTCGGCTTGCCGAAGCTGATCCCCATATCGGCTATTTCTGCCGCCTCATTGATCACATCAGCCGCATGCAGCAATGCCTTGGAGGGGATGCAACCCACATTCAGGCAAACTCCGCCCAGGTCATCATAGCGCTCGATCAGAACCACTTTTTTCCCCAGGTCAGCTGCCCTGAAGGCTGCCGTATAGCCACCCGGCCCGGCACCCAGCACAACCAAGTCCACCTGCTTGTCGACACTCCCCCTGACCGCCTCGGATACAGGCGCCTTGGTGGGTGACGGCTTATCTTCCACTGTGCTGCCTTGTGACAATTCAAGCTTGAGTATCTTTCCACCCATGGATATTTTGTCGCCGACCTTGACATGCAGATCCTTCACCACGCCTGCGTAAGGAGAGGGTATATCCATTGTCGCCTTGTCACTCTCCAGGGTGAGAATAGAATCTTCCGCTTCGACACTATCTCCTACCGCAACCAATATTTCTATGATATCGACCTGCTCAAAATCACCGATATCGGGTAGGGTTATCTCTACGATGCCGCTCATGGACGCTCCTCGATCTATTGTGGTAAAAATTCTACCCTTTTATAGCACTTCTGCATGACGGATCGTAGCGGAACAATGGAAATAAGCTGTGAAAGCTGGATAAAGGGTGATTTTTGTCGGATTCTCGATCCAACCGGTTCAGGATGTGCCGGTGATTTGGATGTCCCGTTGCAGCCAAGCCGTCATATCACTGGCGGTCATCGGTCTTGCATAGTAGTAGCCCTGCAGATTGGTGCATCCATTCTGCACAAGAAACTCGGCCTGCGCTTCGGTCTCGACACCCTCTGCGATCAATCCCAGATTCAAACTGCTCGCCATGGCGACAATCGTCTTCACCAGTGACGCGTCCTCCGCATCATCGGGTAGGTCACTGACAAAAGAACGGTCGATCTTGAGGAGATCCACAGGGAAGCGTTTCAGATAACTAAGTGACGAATAGCCGGTTCCAAAATCGTCCACCGAGAGATTAACACCTAATGCCTTGAAGCCTGAAAGCCAGGTAATCGCCTCTTCCGTGTCTCTCAACAGCAGGCTTTCGGTAATCTCCATGGTCAGCACGTCCGGATCAAGCTTCGAGTCATGCAGAACCTGTTGCAGGAAGTCTATCTCCAAGCCGAGCTCACGTTGGCGGCTGGAAAGATTGACCGCCAGTCTAAGATCGCTGTAACCTGACATATGCCACTTGCTTAACTGTTCGCAAGCACCCCTTATCACCCATTCGCCGATCGGAGCGATCAATCCGCTATCTTCGGCCAGAGGCACAAAAATATCGGGGCCGATGACACCTCTATGTGGGTGATTCCAACGCAGCAACGCCTCTACACTGATCACCCTGCCAAACTCGGCATCCACTACCGGTTGATAATAGATCTCCAACTCGGAGCGTTGAACCGCAAGCCTCAAATCAAGCTCCAGCTGCTGTCGCTCCAAAGTCCGCTGCTGCATCGATGCGGTAAAAAACTGATAGTTGTTTCTGCCGCGATCTTTAGCCTGATACATTGCCATATCAGCATTTCGCAACAGTGAATCCGCACTCATTGCATCATCAGGAAAAATGGTTATTCCAACACTCGCACCGATAAATATCTCGCGCTCATAAAGAGTGAATACCTTGGTGATTCTATCGATTACCTTTGTGGCGATGTTAGCCACTGCATCCATATCATTCACATCCTGGAGCAATATAACAAACTCATCACCACCAAACCGGGCGATGGTATCTGATTCTCTGACACAGTCACTGATGCGATCAGCGGCTAGCTGCAGTAATTCATCCCCCATTACATGGCCAAATGTATCATTGACCATCTTGAATTGGTCTAGGTCAACAAACAAAATAGCCAGCTTCCACTGCTCTCTTTGTGCCGACCCGATCGCCTGCTTCAGACGGTCGGAGAACAAAGATCGATTGGGCAACCCGGTTAAGGCATCGTAGTTGGCCTGATAAAGGATCTGCTCCTCATTCTCTTTATGCTTGGATATATCAGAAAATACTGCCACATACTCTTTAGCAATACCCTCTTCATCAGGGATTGCCGCTATCGACAGCCATTCCGGAAAAACACTGCCGTCCTTGCGCCGATTCCAGATCTCACCTGACCAGTAGCGCTTGCGCAAGATCGAATCCCAGAGTTCTTCGTAGAAGATATCATCATGTCTCCCGGAACTGAGCATGCTTGGCGGTTGACCGATTACCTCCTCGGCTGAGTAACCAGTGATACGTGAAAATGAGGGGTTAACGGTCTTGATCATGTTATCGGCATCGGTCACCATGATCCCTTCCTGGGTCGTATCGAATACCGTTGCATTCATGCGCAATTGATCTTCGGCGCGTTTTTGTGCTGTGACATCCTCCTTGACCGCGATAAAGTGAGTGATCTGCCCCCTGTCGTCACGCAGTGGCGATATCGATGCCGACTCCCAGTAGATCGAACCGTCCTTGCGTTTATTGTGAAAGATACCGCGCCACTCCCTGCCTGCCAGCAAGGCATCCCACATTGCTTTGTACTCTTCTTTGGTCTTATCACCACTTTTAAGTATGCGTGGATTTTCCCCTACCACTTCTTCGGCGTTGTATCCGGATACCTTTTCGAAACGGGGATTCACATACTCGATAACACCATTGGTGTTCGTTATCATCACCGACGCTGGACTCTGCTCCAATACCCTACCCAGCTTTCTTAAATCGACTTCAGCCTGTTTTGTCTCTGTGATATCGCTCCTGACGCATACGATACCGCCTTCATTGGTATAACTGTTACTTGCCAGATACCAGGCGCCATTATCGATCTGTTCCAGGTATTGCCCCATCGGCATCGGCTCAACAATCGGTTCGCCCTCAAGACTCGTATTCTTGATCCGATTACCCGTGACCGATTGCAATGCATCGATATTGACGCCCTCTTTGATCCAATCCTTCAGCCAAGAGTAAAACTCTGTAAAACGCCGATTGTACAATACCAGGCGGCCATCCGCGTCAAACAGCGCGAAGGCTTCCGAGAGATTATCTACCGCATCACGCAGCCGGAACCATGCACGATTCACCTCATGATGAGCAGTCTGTAAGCGCCTTATCAACTGCCAAAGACTCAGCAACAAGATGATGACAAATGCCGATAATGTCATAATCAAATGCCTTTTGTTGGTAGTTTCATCCACCCGGCTCTGCTCATGCCTTGAATGTATTGATTCGAAATACTCCTGTGTCGGTATTGCCAAATAACGAGCCTTCAAAGTCCCAAGCCGTTTTAAGTCTTCCAGATTGGATTCTATATGGAAGAGTACATGTTCAAATTTACGCTTACTTTCAGGTGAAGATATTACGTGGCTTTTCAGTTGCTGCAATGTCAAATTGAAGTCATCCAACTGGGAGTCGGAATAGAAGATATCATAGGCCAATAGGGAGTTGAGCAGTTGCAAAACATCCAGATAGACCTTTGGGTCCTCTGCTTTCAACTCTTGTGCAGCCGTAGGAAGATAGAGGATACCGTTGCGTACCACTGCCGCCTGAAATTTGATCTTTTCCAAAACAGACTGCTTCTCATCCATACCACGCCAGTACTGTTCTGCAAGGTCAATTAGAATTTTATCATCCACTCCCACCAGTTTTGTACTGATCGTCTCTCGCAACTGGCGAAGTCGATTGTTGGTCTGCACCAATGGATCATATTGATTCAACAGAAATGAGGTAACCCTCAGAACATCACGATCGAGACGGGCATCCGTCTCCTTCAACTGCAGCAGATCATTCGAGAGTTCGGCATAATGCTGGGTTTCGTTGTCCCAATAGACGACCAGCAGCAAAACAAAGGCTATCCAAAGCGATACCAACAGCATACTGCGTTTGTTATACAGGTGTTTGAGCATATTCATGGTTTCAACCTTATATGCTCACCTACCAAGGTGTAGAGAAAGGACTCGATAGCCTCGATATCATCAGCCGGTATCTCACGGCCCAACTGGTAACGCCCCATGATTCGTATCGCCCCCTCAAGGGTTGGCTCGGAACCATCATGAAAATAGGGTGGATTGATTGCCGCCAGGCGCAGGCTAGGCACTTTGAAGTAGTGCTTATCCTCGTTTAGCTTGGTGACATTGTAACGTCCCAGATCCGCGGTGGTGATTTGTTGGCGCCGATCCTTAAAGTAGTCCCCTTTCGCACCCATGATGCCAAACATGTTGCCACCCACATTCACACCCTGGTGGCAACTGACACAGCCATAACTTTTGAACAGACGGTAACCGCGCAACTCCTGATTGGTGAGTACTCTTTCCTCCCCCTTCAGCCAGCGGTCAAAACGTGAATTGACTGTTACTAGTGAACGTTCAAAGGCCGCTATGGCGGCAGCGATATTCTCCCCGGTAACACCATCATCAAACAGCTCCTCAAACGCCTGCATGATGGCTGGATCTTTACTGAGTTTGGAAATGACCTCCTCCCAATTGGAGTTCATCTCGATAGGGTTATGCACCGGACCGGGGGCCTGCTCCTCCAATGTCTGAGCACGACCATCCCAGAAATGGACAAAATTGTAGCGGGTATTGAAGACGGTTGGCGCCTTGATGTTGCCAACTCTCCCCCCGACTCCAACTGAATTTTTCTTATCATCAGTCCCCCCCGAGGAGAGCATATGACAGCTGGAACAGCTAATACTGTTGTCCTGGGAGAGGCGGGTGTCGTGAAACAGCTTATCCCCAAGGGATACTAACCTTGCATCCAGGCCAGGGTCGTGGGCCAACGGCCCAATCGGCTCGTTCTTTACCTCTGCGGTCACAGCAAAGGACGATATCACCCCAAATAACAATAATAATTTCAACAGGATATTCATACACACTTGACGCTGAACGCGACGCCATTTGACATCCTTGAAGAAAATTCGTCCATAGCGAAGCACTGTAATGCTCCCCACATCTGGTTAGCGGTCTTTCTACGGCGAACTTTAAGAGATGAAACCTATAAAAACCATTAACTTAGGAAGAGCACGCACACATCACCCCCTGGCAGAGCAGCCTATTTTTCCTAACTAATTGAATTAGTATGTTTTTATTGAGCTTTGTACAAATTTCAGTCGGCACCGCTCAAGTGACCAGGCATTGGCGGGATGATGCCCCGGTGATCAGAGTAATAAGCGGCGAATATCACCCAGAATGGAAGAGAGGTAGGTGGTGAACCTGACACCATCCGCGCCATCGATCACCCGGTGATCATAGGAGAGGGAGAGGGGCAAGATCAATCGTGGCTGGAAGGCCTCTCCATCCCATACCGGCTGCATGCTGCTGCGGGAGACGCCGAGGATCGCCACTTCGGGAGCGTTCACAATAGGCGTGAATGCGGTGCCGCCGATACCGCCAAGACTGGAGATTGAGAAACATCCGCCCTGCATATCGGCGGGTGCTAATTTTCCTTCCCGAGCCTTGCTGCTGATTTCCATCAACTCGCCGGCAAGCTGGAAAACGCCCTTTTGATCCACATCGCGGACAACCGGCACCACCAGCCCATTGGGCGTATCCACAGCCACTCCGATATGAATATATTTCCTGTAGTTCAAGGATTCCCCATCACCTGACAGGGCCGCATTGAATATAGGCATCTGCTTGAGTGCCGATGCTACGGCTTGCATGAGAAACGGCATCAAGGTCAAGCGGACATCCTGCTTTGATGCGGCTTCCTTTTGCCCTTGCCTGAAATCTTCCAGTTCGGTGATATCCGCCTCGTCAAACTGGGTAACGTGAGGCACGCTCAACCAACAGCGATGCAAATGCGCCCCACTGATCTTTTTGATGCGATTCAGCGGTGTCGTCTCAATCTCACCAAAACGGCTGTAGTCAACCTCGGGACCCAGCGGTATCTCGAAGGGCGACCGGGCTGGGGCTGCCCCGTCTCCTTGGCGTAGAGAGCGTTTCACGAACCCTTGAATATCCTCTTTCAGGATTCTCTGTTTAGGACCGCTACCTTTGACCAGGGATAGATCGATGCCCAATTCACGGGCAAAGCGACGCACTGACGGACTGGCGTGGGGGGTGGCCTGTGCACCGCTCTCAATGAATCCCGCAGGCACAGGGGGCACCCTGGCCTCTTTTTCACCCGGAAGTCGAGCCGGCAGTTCAGCAGCGGGTGCCGGCTCTTTGGTAGAAGCCGGAGCCGGGGCTTGCACAGTTTCCACCTCTTCAGCAGCCGGTGCGGGAGCATCTGCTTTGTCACTATCCGCTGTTTGCTGTTGCTCTTCCGCTTCAATAACGAGGATCCTGTCTCCTTCCTTGACCCGATCACCAACCTTGACCAACAGTTGCTTGACCTCTCCGCTATGGGGGGATGGAATCTCCATCGTAGCCTTATCGCTTTCAAGGGTTAGCAGGGACGCCTCTACCGCAACCTTGTCACCCTCTGAAACCAGAACCTCAATGATCTCCACCGAGTCGAAATCACCAATATCCGGAATCAGTACATCTGTCGTTTTACCCACGTCTTATCCTCTTTGCCGGTAAGGCATCGTCTATTCGTTCCGGCTTCATATCACCGGTTGGCGGAAATACCCGGCTAAACCTCAATGGGATTGGGTTTCTCCGGATCGATTTTGTACTTCTTGATCGCCTGACTTACTTTGTCTGGTTTGATCTCGCCTTGATCAGCAAGCGCCTTCAAGGCAGCGATTACGATGTAGTAACGGTTTACCTCAAAAAACTTGCGTAACTGGCTGCGCATGTCACTGCGGCCGAACCCGTCAGTGCCCAGCACACTGTAATTCGCGTTGATGAAAGGGCGGATCTGATCCGCATAACTGCGAATATAATCTGTGGCTGCCACCACCGGCCCACTTTGACCGCTTAGCTTTTCAGTGACGTAACTTAACCTTGGTTTCTCTTCTGGATGCAGGGTGTTCCATCGCTCAACATCCAAGCCGTCACGGCGCAGTTCATTGAAGCTGGTAACACTCCAAACGTCCGCTGAGACCTTGAACTCCTTTTCCAACAATTCCGCTGCGGCAATCACTTCACGCAGGATTGTGCCACTCCCCAGCAGTTGCACCCGGTGTTTGTGCTTGCCACCACTATTTAACAGGTAGAAACCGCGTACTATGCCCTCCTCCACGCCCTCGGGCATTGCAGGCTGTATGTAATTTTCATTCATCACGGTGATGTAGTAAAAAACATTGTCCTGCTCCTGGTACATGCGGCGCATTCCATCCTGCACAATCACTGCCAGCTCATAGGCGAAGGCCGGATCGTAACTGACACAGTTCGGTATCGTCCCGGCAATGATGTGACTATGTCCGTCCTGATGCTGTAATCCTTCTCCTGCCAAGGTGGTGCGGCCGGCGGTACCACCGATTAGGAACCCCCTTGCCTGCATGTCCCCTGCCGCCCAGGCCAGATCGCCAACCCGTTGAAAGCCGAACATCGAATAATAAATATAGAACGGAATCATGCTGATCCCGTGATTGCTGTAGGAGGTGGCAGCCGCTATCCAGGAAGACATTGCACCCGCTTCATTGATGCCCTCCTGGAGAATCTGCCCCTTCTTGTCCTCTCGATAGAACATCACCTGGTCGGCATCCACCGGCTCATACAATTGTCCCACCGAGGAATATATCCCCAACTGGCGAAACATGCCTTCCATGCCAAAGGTGCGTGCTTCATCAGGCACGATAGGAACAATCTGATTCCCAACCGCTTTATTCCGCACCAGCATGTTGAGCAAGCGCACAAATGCCATGGTCGTGGATTGCTCCCTATCCCCACTGCCTTCCAAGAGAGCCTTGAACTCATCCAGCGTCGGCACTTGCAGCGGTTCCAGTTTGGTACGACGCTGTGGCAGAAAACCGCCCAAGTTCTGACGGTGTTCATGCATGTATTGCATTTCAGGGCTATCCGCTGGTGGTTTATAGAAGGGCGCCGCGCTTATCTGATCGTCCGATATCGGGATGTTGAAACGATCACGAAACGCCTTCAATGCCGCCTCTCCCATCTTTTTCTGGGAGTGGGTGATATTCTGACCCTCACCGGCCACACCCATCCCGTAACCCTTGACTGTCTTGGCCAAAATAACTGTCGGCTGTCCCTTATGGGACACTGCCTCTGCATAAGCCGCATAGACTTTATGTGGATCGTGACCGCCTCTGTTCAAACGCCAGATATCCTCATCGGTCATATTGGCGACCATTTCATCGAGTTCCGGGTATCTACCGAAGAAGTGCTCACGTGTATAGGCGCCACCTTTGGCCTTGTATGCCTGGTAATCTCCATCGACACACTCCTCCATGCGCTTCAGGAGTATGCCGTTCTTGTCACGGGCAAAAAGCGGATCCCAATAACCACCCCAAATCACCTTGATCACGTTCCAGCCAGCGCCGCGGAATACGGCCTCAAGCTCTTGTATGATCTTGCCATTACCCCTTACCGGTCCGTCCAGGCGTTGCAGGTTACAATTAATCACGAACACCAGATTATCCAGACGTTCACGTCCGGCCAGGGAGATGGCACCCAGGGCCTCCGGTTCATCCATTTCACCATCTCCGCAGAATGCCCACACTTTGCGTTCATCCGTATTCAGTAGACCTCGATCATGCAGATAGCGCATGAATCGCGCCTGATAAATCGCCATCAAAGGACCCAGTCCCATGGATACCGTCGGAAACTGCCAAAAGCCTGGCATCAACCAGGGATGCGGATAGGACGAGAGACCCTGACCGTCGACCTCCTGGCGGAAACTGTAGAGCTGGTCTTCACTCAAACGACCTTCCAGGTAGGCCCTGGCATAGACACCGGGTGCAGAGTGTCCCTGAAAAAAGATCAGATCCCCGTCCCGCTCCTTGCTTGGGGCGTGAAAAAAATGGTTAAAGCCCACATCGAACAGGGTGGCACTGGAGGCAAAGCTGGATATATGACCGCCTAACTCGGTGGATATCCTGTTTGCCTGCACCACCATCGCCATGGCATTCCAGCGAATAAAAGACCTGATACGACGCTCCATCGCTCGATCGCCGGGAAAACGCTGCTGCTTGGTCACCGGTATGGTATTGACATAGGCTGTGTTGGCACTGAAAGGCAGGTAAGCACCGGACCGGCGGGCCTTATCAACCAAGCGTTCAATGAGGAAGTGGGCACGATCCACACCTTCATTCTCGAGCACGGCCTCCAAGGCATCCAGCCACTCCTGTGTCTCTAGGGGATCGGTATCGGGTCTAGTGGGCATCGTTATTCTCTGACTGTTATTCTGGCAAACAAAATCCGTTCTCCAGTATGGAGATCAGGACCTATCTCATACGGCTGAGAAACTATTTGGCTAGCCAATGGTTTGAATTGATAGGCGTAATATACAGCAAGATGGGTTGATTTTCAGCGTTTTAGATGATTATTTTTCTGACTTAATTCCCTGTTTTTATTGTTAATTAAACTTTGTTGGGCTGGTAAAGCAGATTTCAGTGGCAAAGCGTAATGCAAATCAAAGGGGACCTGTTTCAACAAGATAACAAACGATAACAGGTGGCGCAGGACAAAAAAGCGATTATCGCAAACAGCAAGCCGATCGGGTCCGACAAAGCATAAAAAAAAGCGCTACCGGATAATCCGGTAGCGCTTTTTCAGTGGCCTGCAGGGAAATTCTTCTTAGATATCTTTGCGAGACTCGAAAGCAGGCATTTCGAAAGGTTTGCGCTCCATGGCAACTTTGCGACGCTCTTCCATCATTTTCATCGCCTCAGCGCGACGAGTCTCCATCTCTTTGATCATCTCGTCACGGCGAGCCTGAGACTCTTCCATCCGTTTAGCCATGGCTTCAGGCATCTCGGGTCTGGCAGGAGCCTTGCTATCATAACGTGCTTGCATCTGATCACGCTGAGCCTGCATCTGCTCCTGGCGGGCCTTCATTTCAGCTTCCATCGCGGCACGAGGATCGGCGCTATATTTTTCAGCGTACTCACGTTGCGCGGCAACCGCCTGCTCGAAGGCCTTTTGTTGTTGCTCGGCAAACGCCTTCTGCTGCTCTTCCATTGCAGCCTTCTGCTCTTCAGTCATTGTAGGAACTGCGGGAACATGACCATATGGGGCATAACCATAGGGAGCATAGCCATAGTAGTTACGATAGTTGTTATAACCACGACCATAACCGTCACCGCGTGCACGCATATTGAAATTGAAGTCGAAATCACCGGCACCAAAGCCGTCACCAAAGAAATCGTCACCCCAATCGTTACCCCACCATGCATTAACAGTTGCCGATGAGGCTGCCATGGCGATAGCCGCGGCAATGATAGAAATCTTTTTCATTTTTCAGTACCCAGAATTTTTTAGTGTAAAACCACGCTGTCTGCCTATGCACGTCCCTGTGCCGACTTTTCCCTGTGATTATCCCGCTTTACTTGGCTGGAGCAGCCTGTGTCGCAGGTGCGGCAGGTGCTACAGGAGCAACTGGCGGATAGCCATAGCCATAAGGAGCGCCATAACCATAAGGAGCGCCGTAACCATAAGGACCGTAACCATAGTAGTCGCGATAGTAGTTGTTGCCGCGACCATAGCCAGAACCACGGGCACTACCGCTCATGCCAAAACTGAAGTCACCGGAGCCATCACCCCAGCCGTCGCCCCAACCGTCGTTGTTCCAACCACGGTTGCCCCAACCTGGGCCGCCCCACCATGCGGAAGCAGAAGCGGAAGCAATGATCAATGCAGCAGCTGCAGAAGCTTGAACGATCTTTTTCATTATTCACTCTCCTCGAGATAGAATGTAATCATGATGTTATTTGAGAAAGCAGATACAGCGAAGCCTTCGAGGTAAAGAATATTAGAAATTACTTAAATTAACAAATTGCGATTATTAATTGTGAAAAAATATTAAATAGTCATTTTCTAATATACCCAGTAACCCAAAAACCGGACCGAAACAGCAATCCATGCAAATTACCCTAACCAGACCCGACGACTGGCACCTGCATCTGCGTGATGACGATGCCATGGCATCCGTGGTGACTCACACCGCCGAACGATTCGCCCGCGCCATAGTGATGCCCAATTTGAAACCGCCGGTGACCACCACAGCCATGGCCGCGGCGTACCGGGAGCGCATTCTCGCTGCGCTACCAAAGGAGAGTGACTTCACCCCCCTGATGACTCTCTATATGACCGACCATCTCAGCAGCGATGAGGTACTGACCGCTAAAAAGAGCGGTATTATCAAAGGGATAAAACTCTACCCCGCAGGTGCCACAACCCATTCCGACGCAGGTGTCACAGACATTCGCCGCTGTTATCCGGCCCTGGAAACGATGCAGAAAGAGGGACTCCCCTTGCTGATTCATGCGGAAGTGACCGACCCGGATGTGGATATCTTCGATCGTGAGAAGGTCTTCATCGATCGCCATCTACAACCCTTGACCCGGGACTTTCCTGCCCTGCCTATGGTCTTCGAGCACATTACAACCAAGCAAGCGGTGGATTTCGTACGCGCCAGCGAGGGCAGGCTCGGGGCGACCATCACGGTCCAGCACCTGCTCTACAATCGCAATTCCATGCTGGTCGGCGGCATTCGCCCCCACTTTTACTGCTTGCCGATCTTGAAACGGGAGAGCCACCAAAAGGCATTGATCGAGGCGGCAACCAGTGGCGAAAGCCATTTCTTCCTCGGCACCGACAGCGCCCCCCATCCACAGCATGCCAAAGAGTGTGCCTGCGGATGCGCAGGATGCTACACCGCACATGCAGCCATTGAACTCTACGCTGAGCTATTTGAGCGGGTCGGCGCACTGGAGAAGCTGGAGGGTTTCGCCAGCCAGTTTGGAGCGGATTTCTATGGCTTGCCCCGCAATCGGGAGACGATCACCCTGGAGAAGAAGGCATGGGTAGCACCCGAGAGCTACCAATTCGGTCAAGACCGGGTAGTCCCCCTGGGCGGTGGCGAGAAAATCAGCTGGCAGTTGGTCCGCCCCTAGGCACTCTTAATCTTCTTCCAGGGGCGGCTCTTCGTCATCGAAAAAGGTGTCGTCGAAGAGATCGTCCTCATCCATATGATTGGGACCATCTTTTATCTGCGAATCCCTTTTTTGCAGATAGAACTCCCTTTGGAAGGCATACCTATCCACAGCCGCCTCATCCAGGACATCCCCAGCCTCAAGCAGGTCGGCACGCACGTCGATAAGCCTCAGGGTCGTCAAGGCATAGTATGTATCCTGACTCGGATAGCTGATCGGATTCAACCAGGTGTCGCCAACCAAGCCGATCAGGTCGCGCAGCGTGGTGGGCCCAAGAAAGGGTACCACCATGTAAGGGGTGTCACCCATCCCCCAAAATCCCAAGGTCTGTCCCAGGTCCTCCTTGTAGTTCGGGATACCCATATCCGATGCCACATCGAACAGGCCGAATATACCCAGTGTGGTGTTGATACAGACCCGTCCAAGGTCGGTCAAGGCATGGGTGGGCTTGAGTTGCAGAAGATTGTTCACCGCGGAGGGGACGTCCGCGAGATTATTGAAAAAATTAGTGATCCCCAAATCCACAACCGAGGGTGTAACCGCGCGATAACCCTTGGCAACGGGTTTCGCCACGTAGGTGTCAACCTCCTGGTTGAATTCATCGATCCCACGGTTGATCGACTCAAGGGGATCGTTTGGGTGCCTGTTTTTTATGCTGGCGCAACCTGTTAAAAACAGCAACAGCAGACCGACGACGACTATCCTTTTACTCACAGATATCAAGCTCATTGTTTGGCTGGCAGTTCGTTCCCGCTGTCAGCACAGGGCGGAAGTCACCATGGCCACACTCTTCTTTCATGCCTTCGCAGCGGCTAGGTTCGACATCATATCAGCCAGATCGGCCGTAGGTGAAATTAAATATGCAGTATAACCGTGAGAGCTATTGCAAAACCCTGGCCCTGGCAATGGAGATGCTGGCTGTTGGATGAAAAAGATTCGAAATAATCACTCCCTTTATTTATCCTAGGGTGGATGAATGACATCAGCTACAACAGCGCCATGGCGCAACGATTTCGCGGCTATCTGCCAGTGGTGGTAGACGTTGAAACCGGTGGGTTCGATTCAGCCAAGGACGCACTATTGGAGATCGCAGCCACCACTATTGCCATGGATCAACAGGGCTTGCTCTACCCCGCTGAGACCCATGCCTATCATCTGGTGCCATTTGAAGGGGCCAATATCGATCCCAAGGCACTCGAATTCAACGGCATCGATCCGGAACACCCGTTTCGTGACGCCGTTGCGGAAAAGGAGGCTTTGCGACTACTTTTCACCCCCATCCGCAAGGCTGTCAAAGCCAGCGGGTGTAAAAGGGCGATCCTGGTGGGCCACAACGCATTTTTCGATCTCGGATTTCTTAACGCCGCTGTGGAGAGAACCGGGATCAAACGCAATCCTTTCCACCCATTCAGTACATTCGACACGGTCACCCTGGCTGGTGCCGCCTATGGCCAAACCGTACTAGCCAAAGCCGCCAAGGCCGCAGGACTGGAGTGGGACAGCAACGAGGCACACTCTGCAATCTATGACACAGAGCAGACCGCAAGGCTGTTTTGCACTATCATCAATCAGTGGCAGACACTGACTCCCGATCGGCCTTGGGCTAAAGGGAATGGGCCAGAATAAGTCTCCAGGCTTGCGCCGGGAAGCATCGTGTAGAGAGTTGCACGGCCCCGCTACGACATAGCGTCATGTGGGGGCCGATGTGACGCCATGCTGATCCGATGAGCAGCTCCGGCGCCTATCCTGAGACATTGCAACTAGTTGTTCTGGATCACTATGTTCGGGAATTTGGCCGCATAGTCCTTGGCCTGGAGTGAGAGCTTAGCCGCAGTCTTGCGGGCAATTTCACGGTAGATCTGAGAAATGCGGGAATCGGGTTCCGCAACAACGGTGGGTTTGCCCCCATCGGTCTCTTCCCGGATACGGATATCCAGGGGCAGCGCGCCCAATAGGTCCACATTGTACTGTTCAGCCATGGATGTGCCGCCGCCCTGACCGAAGATATGCTCTTCGTGGCCGCATTTCGAGCAGATATGGATGCTCATGTTCTCCACGATACCCAACACAGGAACCTCCACCTTCTCAAACATCTTGAGGCCTTTGCGCGCATCCAGCAAGGCTATGTCTTGGGGGGTTGTCACGATCACAGCGCCGGATACGGGCACCTTTTGCGCCAAAGTCAGCTGTGTATCGCCGGTGCCCGGGGGCAGGTCCACAACCAGATAGTCCAGATTGTCCCAATTGGTATCATTCAGCAACTGCTCGAGGGCCTGGGTGACCATGGGACCACGCCAGATCATGGGGGTCTCCTCATCAATCAGAAAGCCGATCGACATCGCCTGCATGTCATAGCCTTGCATCGGTTCCAGGGTCTTGCCGTCCTTGGAGTCCGGCTTGCCGTTGATACCCAGCATACGGGGCTGGGATGGACCGTAGATATCGGCATCCAGCACACCCACCTTGGCCCCCTCTTCCGCCAGTGCCAGGGCCAGGTTGACCGCGGTGGTGGATTTACCAACCCCACCCTTACCGGATGCAACGGCGATTATATTCTTGATGTTGTCGATCGGCTTGAGGGCCTTCTGTACTGAGTGGGCAACTATCTTCGAGCTAATTTCTACATCCACGCCTTCCACACCGGGCAGGGCCCCGACCTTCTCCCGCACAGCTGCGGCAATCTCATCCATGCAACCCTTTGCAGGAAAGCCCAGCTCGACTTTTATGCCTACCTTACCGCCCTCGATGTCCACCGCCTTGATCGCCTTGGCGGTTACCAGATCCTTCTCTAGGTGCGGTTCTACATATCCCTTGATGGCCTCATTTACGGAATCTTGTGTCAGATCAGACATCGTCAGTTACTCCTGCTGCGGACAATTTAAGGGTCCGTCATATTTGCTGAAAAATCATGGCGGTGGATTCTACACGAAAATCGCGACGAGATACCAAGTATTTTGCTGGGTTTTGAGCGGGAGGGTCTTGGCCTGCCTGGAATAGGCACACAGGGAATCCCCGATAGACTCAGAGATTCAAGCCGTACCAATCCGAGACGCCATCCTCGAGCGCCCCAAGGGATTGAAAACGAAGGAAACAGGAAACCAAGTTTCCTGTTTCCCTGTGAGTTGCACCTGGTTGCGGTAAATCAGTGCCTGTGTGGATAGGCCCTCACAAACCGACCAGTGACACGGGTCATTTAGGATAATCGATTGTTCGACCCATGGTGCGTGTGATTACGTTATTGATTTCAGTTGTACGAAACCCGGTTAGATATTGGTTGATTAGATGTGTACTGAGCTGATGACCCGACAGCTTTCCCTCCATGTACGGGTAGCGTGCAATGGTCATAATGGCGATACCATGCACCCCGTTCCATAGCGCTCTAGCTGCCAGCGCAATCTCCTCATCGGGTCGGGCCGCCAAGGCCTTTAGCTGCTTTTCCACCAATTCATAGAGACGTTCAACCTTCTCTCTATAGATCTCCAGGGACAATCCGTCATCCCGCGGTTGATGTTCAAAGATCATACGCCAACGATGTGGATGCTGTGCCGCAAAGTCGATATATACAGTAGCCAACTCCATTACACACTGTTGCGGGAGCCGGCAATGGGTTAAGGCATCAACCTGGACAGCATAGAGCTGATCCAGGGTCCGTCCATTTATCCGTTGGATCAATTCATCAAGATTTCTAAAGACAAAATAGAGACTGCCTACCGTATAACCGATGGCTGATGCCACCTTTCGGGCGGATAGACCCTCATATCCCTCCTCTTCAATGATCGCCTCTGCAGCCTCAAGAGCCATACACTCAATTTCCGATTTGCTGTGTTCACCCCGTCTTCCCATGATTACTCCTTTTTACCTTCGTGCTTTCCGTTGCAAGACATATCCTTTACTCATTCACCTGCTGAGTCTCCAGTTCACTATCACACTATTCAAATAATCACACAGTGATCTCATGCACAAGATTCCCATATGAAACAACTATTATTAAATGGTGTTTATTTAAAAGAATTAAGCGGTTTTTCCAGTACACCGCAGGATTTCGAGCTGCCTACCCGAGTATCTCAGACCGAGAGACTCAGCGTTTCAGGGATATCCCCTCATGGGATCGCCTTTTGTTTTTGCCCAGTGAGTCTACTGATCAGCAGGATCATCACAAGCGAGATAATGAACCCAGGGATGATTTCATAGAGTTCGAACAAGCCGCCCTGAAGCAGTTTCCAAATCACAACCGTCAATCCACCACTCACTATGCCGGCCAAGGCGCCCCAACGGTTCATCCCTTTCCAGTAGAGTGAAAGCAGTATCGTCGGACCGAATGCCGCACCAAATCCAGCCCAGGCATAGGAGACCAGGTCGAGTACTTTATTGTCCCGATCCAGGGCCAGCAAAAACGCCACAAAGGCGATTGAAAACACCGCCAGACGACCTACGATCACAAGCTCGGCTTGGGTGGCCTGTTTGCGCAATAACAGCCGATACAGGTCACCGGTAAAGGTGCTGGATGAGACCAGCAGCTGAGAGTCCGCAGTACTCATGATAGCCGCCAGAATTGCGGCCAGGCATATTCCCGCAACGAGTGGATGAAACATCAATTCGACCAGACGGATAAATACCTTCTCCGCATCCTCTAAAGGGGCCTCGAATATGGGGATCCCCACCAAACCGACCAGACAGGCAGCCGTCAGGGTTATCAACACCCAGCTCACCGCGATGCGTTCCGCCTTGGGAATGAACTCGCTATGCTGTATGGCCTTGAAGCGTGCCAGGATATGTGGCTGGCCGAAATATCCGAGCCCCCAGGCCATCAATGAGACAATGGCAATCACGCCGAGCGGTTCCCCCTGACTATCCGTCATCGGATTGAGCAGCTGTGCATTGCTACTCTCCAGCGATGATAGAAAACTCGCAGCACCACCCTGCTCAACCAAGACGTAGAGAGGTAGGGTCACTAATGCCAGCAACATCAGCAAACCTTGAAAAAGATCGGTCCAAGAGACCGCAAGAAATCCGCCGAATGCAGTGTATAGGATAATGATCAGCGTACCCGATGCGACCGCCCAAAAATAGGGCAGCCCAAATACCGCCTCAAAAAGTTTGCCGCCGGCCACAAGCCCGGAGCTTGTGTAGAAAAGAAAGAACAGCAAGATGAAAAAGGATGAAGTGATCCTGATCATGCCGCTGGTATCGTTGAATGTGTTGGATAGATATTCCGGTAGTGTGAGCGCATTGCCTGCCGCTTCAGAGGCGATACGCAAGCGTGCCGCCACCAATCGCCAATTGAGCCAGGTACCGATTAACAAGCCAAAGGCAAGCCACAACGATTCCAGACCTGCCAGGTAAGCATAACCCGGCAAACCCAGCAGTAACCAGCCACTCATATCTGAGGCACTGGCACTCAATGCAGTCACCCAGCTACCCAGGCTTCTGCCACCCAGCACAAAATCAGAGAGACTTCTGGTTCGACGCCAGGCGACGATACCGATGATCAATAGGGTCAATAAATAACAGAAGAAACTCAACCCCACTAACAACTGGTCACTGCTCATTGGAGTTTTCCCTGGTTAAGGATCTTCCTAAGATAGGCCTGTTTCATCGCCTCTTCAAAGGCTTGGTTGGAGGGATAGTCATATCCAAATACCGGCTGCCAAAGCCGTTGATTCTCCATACAGAGATAGAAAAAGACATCATCGTGCCAGGCCTGCAACGACTGATATGCAAAACGGAACATCTCTTCCTTGATCGTCTGGGGATAGGAGAGCTTGCCATCGCTCTCAACCATTGGCATCTGTAAAATCTTACTGCGGAAACCTTTGCGTTCACGCAGCTGTTTGATGACGGGTTTTATGTAGGTCAGCGTACCCAGTGACACCAGAACCACTTCATCTTTGGAGAACTCTTTCACAAGCCGCTGGAACAGGGCAGCGTAATCCTCACGCCACTGCGCATAGTGAATCATGGGGTGAAAGTGAAACCCCACCAATACACCACGATCCGCCAAGCGACGCGCGGCCTTCAAACGATCCTCCAAAGAGGCGGTCAGGCGCTCCTCATGTGCAATCAATGTGGGGGTGTTGAGGGACCAGGTACAGAGCAGGTTGGGAGGAATGTCCGCTCTCATCAGGTGGCTGATATTTTTCGACTTGCTCTTCAGTTCCAGGATAACGTTCGGATGACGGCGGGCAAAATCAAACAACGCATCCAGCACTCCCCCCTGATTACCCCACATCAGGGAGTCAGACGATTGTCCGGTACCGATATGGTAGATTCGATCCGGATCTATCTCGAGTCGCGCCAGTTTGTCGGCAAAATGGCTGTCGAAACGCACTTCATCCCCGTGATAGAAGGATTGAATACTGCAGTAGCTGCAGTCGAAACCACAGTTCTCCACCGCATCCAGGGTCATCAGGTTGCAGCAGCGGGTTCGAGGTGATGCAACCGGACAGGGCCCCAGTGCGAGTTTATTCTTTTCGGTTTCGATACGTCGGATGCGTTGGGTTTCCTCTGGGATCGTCACCGCCAACGGAGGGTATCGCTTGGGCCCTTGTTTCAACTGCAGCCAGTGTTGATGTAGCGCCTGCACGACTTTTTGCCGTCGTTGTTTGGGATCCAGTACGGCGCTGTCTATCCCGGGCCAGACCTCAGGCAGCGGCCGTTCTCCCCACATCACCAAATCCACCGCGATATCACTGAGTTGCCGCAGTTGTTGTTGGGTAAAGCGGAATTCGAGGGCATGACGCCTGAGGAATTGGCGATGCTGTGCATCAAGCCTATCGACACCCGCCTCTTGCAGCAGTCTCTCCAGCTTCTCCTCGTAGACTAAGGATTTTGCCAGCATCGAACCAAGGCCTGACTCAACGCTTGCGCGTCACGAATTGCTTCAATCGCTGACGCTTTTGTATCTGACGTTTGGTGAGTTTGTTGCGCTTGCCTTGGTAGGGATTGTCACCGGATCGGAACTCGATTCGGATCGGTGTGCCGTCCAACCTGAGGGCTTTACGAAAGCGGCTCACAAGATAGCGTCTATAGGTGTCGGGAACCCGCTCGGTCTGGTTGCCGTGAATGACGATCAAGGGTGGGTTTTTCCCCCCCTGATGGGCATAGCGGAGTTTGATACGCCGACCATGTACCTGGGGAGGCTGATGCTCCTGTACCAGAATTTCCAGCAATCGGGTCAGGTCCGGTGTCGGCAAGTCGCGCATTGCACTAGCATAGACCTGTTCCACCAGGTCGTATAGATCCCCCACCCCGGATCCATGCAGCGCGGAAATATAGTGGTGTCGTGCGAAGTTGAGGAATGGCAGCTTGCGCTCGATCTCGCTCTTGGTCCACTGCCGTTGCTCATCGCTCAATCCATCCCATTTATTGATGACCAGGATCAGCGCCCTGCCGCTTTCAAGCACATGCCCGGCCAGGTTGGCATCTTGCTCTCCTATACCCTGCTGGGCATCGACCACCATCAGCACCACATTGGCCTCTTCGATGGACTGCAGGGTTTTAATGATACTGAATTTCTCAATCGCTTCCTTGATCCGTGAACGACGCCTTACGCCTGCGGTGTCGATCAGGGTGTAACGTCGATCGTTACGGCTGAAGGGAATATAGATGCTATCCCTTGTGGTGCCAGGCTGATCGAAAGCCACCACACGCTCCTCTCCCAACATACGATTGACCAATGTGGATTTACCCACATTGGGACGGCCGACCACTGCTATCTTGATCCCCCCCTCTTCCGCTGGACCGGCTTTCTCTGCAACCGGCAAGGAGTCGAGCACTTGATCGATAAGACTACGCACACCCCGACCGTGGACCGCAGCGATGGCATGGAGTTGGTTAAAACCCAGGCGATAGAAATCGCTGGCAGCCATGTCCCCCTCCATGCCTTCGCTCTTGTTGACAGCCAAGGTGACAGGTTTACCGGTGCGGCGCAGCTGTTGGGCGATCGCTTCATCGCCGGCGGTACACCCCTCCTTGGCATCGAGTAGTAAGAGGATATGATCGGCCTCGCCAATCGCCTGCCTGACCTGCTGTTCCATCAACTGATCTATGCCAATCCGATCACCGCTGATACCACCAGTATCCACCACTACGAAGGGGTGCTTACCCAGCTTCCCCGTACCGTATTTACGATCCCGGGTCAGTCCGGGTTGATCTGCCACCAGGGCATCCCGGCTGCGGGTGAGACGGTTGAAGAGGGTCGACTTACCCACATTAGGTCGCCCAACCAGGGCTATGACCGGTAACATCTCAGGGACTCTCGGTCTCGATCGGGTGAGCCCGGAGGGCACTCAGGGTACCGCCCTCATCCATCACATAGACAATATCGTCGATCACCAGCGGTTTCAGGCGGATGGCATCGCCACCAACCCTGATTCGGGCCAGCTGTCGCCCATCTTCCTGGGACAGCCAGTGGAGATAGCCGTCGAAGTCACCCACCACAAGCGCATCGTTTACCATTGCGGGGGCGGATAGTTTGCGCCCGTGCAGCTTCTTCTGCTGCCATAGGGTTGCCCCATTTGTGGCATCCAGTGACCATACATGATCCGCAGCATCTGTGACGAATACCTGACGCCAGCTGGCATCGAGCCCGGCATGGGATGAAATCTCACGTCGCCATAACACTACCCCGCTGGATTCGGAAACAGCGGCCACATCCCCCTGATAGGCAGTCACATAGAGGGTACCCTCTACCAATACCGGATCCGCATCGATATCCACAACCCGTTCCAGCTCTGTGCGTCCTTTTGGTGTCGAAATCGTTGCCTCCCACTCCACCAGGCCGCTATCCAGAGAGAGCCCGACTAGTTTGCCGCCGGCAAATCCTGCCAGCACTTGATAGCCGCTGATCAACGGAGAGCTGTCACCACGCAGTGTCAAGACCGGGACGCTGCGGTCGTACAGCCAGCGTTTTTCGCCAGCGTCGGTTGAGTAAACCGTAACGCTGCCATCAGTGGTACGACAAACCACATTGCTTTCATTGATGGCAGGTGATGAAAGAACCTCACTGCTCACGCGCCGCCGCCACTTTTCCCCACCATCCGCATCGTTCAACAGGATCAATTCAGCTTCCAGGGTGCCGAGTGCGATCAATCCATCGGCGACGCCGGGACCACCGCTGAGCGGGCTATGCGTATCCACCGACCAGTGCCTATCACCGGTCTCGGGATCGAGGGCAAAAACCTCGCCTGAGGGTTCTGCGACATAGAGTACGCCGTCGCTCACCACCGGCTTGAGTTGCAGCAGGGTCTCATCGGCATCCTCAAATCCCGCCTCCCAGATGGTTTCGATGCGCAGCTCCGGCTGCAACTCCACCAGTTCGGAAGGAGGGTCCGCATTGTCCTTTCCGGTGAAAGCGCTGCAACCCGCAAGCAGCAGGAGCAAGGGCCAGAAAATGAACTGCCTCATCTCAGCCTCAAGGGGTATTGGCCGCAAGATCATCGAGCTTCATCTGCAGCAGGGTTCGATCGCTGACTTCCAGGGCCAGGGCCTCTGTGTAGGCCGCGGCTGCAGCGGCCTTGTCACCCCGGGCAAAGGCGATATCCCCCCGCATCACCGCAAACTCACCGGCGAAACCGCCCTGTTCCGACGCAATCAGTTTTTCAGCCCGATCGAGCTCTCCCTGGCCAAGCAGAATTCTGGCCAGATTGAGTTGCACCAGCTGTTTCAGCGCCGGGTTGTCCGCATTCTGGCTGGCCCACTCCAAACGGGAGATGGCGGTGGCTGCATCCCCCTCATCCAGCTTCACCCTCGCCTCGGCCATAGCGGCAAAGATCGAGTAGCTGTTGTCGTAGTTGCCTCGCATCAACTCCGCCTGCTTGACAGCCGATGATTTGTCCCCACGATCCACTGCAGCCACCATCTGATTGAAAGCGAGTGCCGCTTCGGCACCGATTCTATCCTTGTAACTGCCCCATGCCTGCCAGCCAAAGACGCCGCCCAACCCAATCACCAAACCGGCAATCACGGATGTGCCATTCTCTTTCCACCAGCGTTTAATCGCTTCGACCTGCTCTTCTTCGGTCTGATACTCACTCATTGTGCTTACCTTCAATGAATCAATGTTGATTGAATTCCGACTGCCTCCACTGGCGCCGGCCATTCATCACGGTTTTCTGATTAACAAATCTGCAAGGCTGGCTTCCAGCTGAGACAAAGCTATCTGCTGTTGTTCACCTTCGCCCCGCAACGGCTTAAGGCCTATCTCCTGGCGCGCAACCTCATCTTCACCAAGAATAAGCGCAAAGCGGGCCTGGCTCCGGTCCGCTCGTTTCAGTTGATTCTTAAACGTGCCCCCACCGCAGTGGTTGATGAGGCGCAGCCCGGGCAGGGCACTGCGTAACCGCTCTGCCAGCAATACCCCCTCGCGGGATGCTCGATCCCCCAGCATCACCAGGTAGACATCGGGAACGGGCAGTTGTTCTTGTAAATCGATGGCCTCCAGCATGGCGATCAAACGCTCCAAGCCCATGGCGAAGCCCACCGCAGGGGTCGCTCTGCCGCCCAGCTGTTCAACCAATCCATCATAGCGTCCACCGGCGCAGACTGTGCCTTGGGCACCAAGACTCTCCGTCACCCACTCAAACACTGTTCGACTGTAGTAGTCCAACCCCCGCACCAGGCGCGGATTGAGCCGATAACTGACACCGGCACCATCCAGACCCTGCCGCAGGCGATCGAAATGGGCTAAAGACTGATCCTCCAGATACTCCATGAGACTGGGTGCATCCTCTATCACTGAAGCCATCTGTGGATTCTTACTGTCGAGGATGCGCAGCGGATTACTCTCCAAGCGACGCCTGCTATCCTCGTCGAGCTCATCGAAACGAGATTGAAAATAACCGATCAACTGCTCTCGATAGTGACCCCGCTCCTCCGCCGTGCCGAGGGTGTTGAGCTGCAGTTCCAGATCCTGCAATCCCAACTCCTGCCAGATCCGGGCGGTAATCAGGATCAGTTCGAGGTCGATATCGGGTCCAGCCAGCCCGAACGTCTCGACGCCTATCTGATGGAACTGCCGGTAACGACCCTTCTGCGGACGCTCGTGGCGAAACATCGGACCCTGATACCAGAGCCGTTGCGTCTGATTGAATATCAGACCGTTTTCCAAGCCGGCCCGTACACAACCCGCAGTGCCTTCAGGCCGCAGGGTCAAACTGTCACCGTTACGATCGGCAAAGGTATACATCTCCTTCTCGACAATATCGGTAACCTCGCCGATTGAGCGCTTGAATAGCTCTGTCATCTCGACAATGGGCATACGAATCTCGGCATAGCCGTAACGGCTGAGCACTGCGCGCACCCGATCCTCGAGAAACTGCCAGAGGGGTGTCTGTTGCGGCAGGATATCCTTCATCCCGCGTATGGCTTGGATCTGCTTGGCCATTGAATTCAGGTAACCGGGTGTGAAATCAGACTGGTTTGAATAAAACGCTGAAGGGTAACATAAAACCGCCGATTTGACCTAGTCCATTGTCCGCCCGGGACAGCTAACCAGGCCAGACGCGCAAGCAAAGCCCGCTATGCTCGAGTTTCCCTAAGCACGCCGGACAAAGGAAACAGAAGTCGTTACAGCCGGTTCGGATCCAAGGTAAATCGTGCCACTTTACCCCGGGTAAAAGGCTTGAGATCGAATGCCTCACCAGCGATATTCAGCTCCACGCCAGCGGCATTGCCCAGCAGTACACTAAAAGGACCAAGGCGACTATCCAGGGTACGGCGTTTCCCTGCAGCCAATTCCCCAAAAATGCGTAATTTACCGTTCCGATCACGCACCTCGGTCCAACAGGCCTCATTGAAGAGAAACACCACCCTCTTGGATACCACAGCAACCACCTCTTGCGCAGGCTGGGTCTCCTGTTGCGCTGGTTGCATTACCTGGGCTGGCAGGTTCGCCGGTGCCGATTGTGCGTCATCAACAGGTTGCGGCGGGCTCTCATTGGGCGTCTCAAACAGCTCCTCAGAGCTGGTGATCACTTCATCTATCTCATTCAACAACCGCTCCGACGCTGTCACCACCTCCTCCGATGGTGGAGCAGGTTGCGGTGATTCCACCACGACTGGCTGAGACTGTGGTATCACTTGTTCGGCGACGGGATCCTGTACAACAGACGCTGACTGATCCTCTGTGGTAACTGATTCGGGCTCTTCCAATTCCACCCGGTTCTGCCACCAGAAAAAGAGCAGACCCACAAGGATTAGCAAAATACCCCAGGTCACGTAACGTATGATGCCATGCCCACTGTGCAGGTCACGACCCAATTCCTGTTTTTGCGATCCCTGAATCGGCAACTCATCCGAAACTGGAAACAGGTTCTGATAGGCTTCGATGATCGCAGCCTCATTGACACCAAGCAGTCTGGAATATTTGCGCAGGTATCCCTGAACGAAGACGGGTCCCGGTAAATTGTCGTAATCATCGACCTCGAGGGCTGCGATCATCGCTTGACTTAAATGTAATTGCGCCGCCATCTTCGCCTGGTCAAGACCTAGTCGCTCCCTTGCTTTACGTAACTGCGTACCTGGCCCAACGACAGCCTCCGGCGTCATCTCACTATCATCTTTGCTAATGGCATTCATTGACTTTTTTCAGCTTCGTAGAGCGACTGGATTTCAGGTGCGTCGGGGAACTCCCTAAGCAACCTTTTTCTGTACTCCTTGCTTTTTGCCAGATCTTTCAGACGTTTCTCCACATGCACGCCGAGTAAAAGCGATGCAGCAGTTGGTTTAACCTCACTGTGGTAGCGCTCCAGATAGGCACGTGCAGAGAGATTCTTCTCCTGCTGCAATGAGACCTCGGCCATCTTGAAAAGCGCAGTGGGATAGGTGGGACTGGCGGTGAGTGCTCGGCGATAATAGTTTTCCGCTTTTGCATCGTCACCTTCGCGCTCAACGCACAAACCGGCATTCGTCAACGCTACCCATGGCGTGGGATAGAGTGGATTGGCAAGGGCCTTTTCAAAGTCTTGAAGCGCTTCTGAATAACGTCCGAGACCGCAGTAATAACTTCCGCGGGCATTGCGTATATAGGGATCCCGCGCATCGAGCTCCACCGCCCGGTCATAGTGTTCGCCTGCCCGATCGATCTCACCCAATTGCTGATAGAGTATACCGATCACATTATGGGCTTCAGCGGATCTGCTATCCACTTCCAGTGCCTTTTTCAGCTTCTGCATCGCCACCGCCGGTTGGCCGTCCCGCATGTAGGCCATAGCCATCTCGACATAGATCTTTGCAGGACTATCACGCTTCTCCTGGCCCAAGTTGCCCGTGGCGTCACTGGATTGCTGTTGGGTTGCACACCCACTCAACACCGATACTGCAAGCAGCAAATAAATTAGATAACCACCCATCAACTTCATGAAACACCCAATTTGATGTTACTCAATTTTTCCATACGCAACTCCCTGCTGGTTCGATCCCTGACTTTGCCTACCAACTGGCCACATGCCGCATCAATATCATCGCCACGGGTTTTACGTGTTGTAGCTACGATTCCCGAACGCTTTAGACGCATGCGAAAAGCCTCCACCCGTTCCATCGGCGACGCCTGAAAGTGGGTCCCCGGATATGGATTGAAAGGAATCAGGTTTACCTTCGAAGGCGTCCCTTCTAGCAAACGGATCAAGGCCTTGGCATGCTGCAGCGAATCATTGATACCATCCAGCATGACATACTCCCATGTCACTTTCCGCCGCTTGTCACCTTTGACATATTCACGGCACGCGGGAATCAGTTCCTGTAGCGGATACTTACGATTAATTGGCACCAATTTATCCCGCAGCTCATTATCGGGAGCATGCAGTGAGACAGCAAGACTGACATCACAGGATTCACGTAATTTCTTCAGTGCCGGGACGATCCCCGAAGTGCTAATAGTAACCCGATATTTGGATACCATATAGGCTAGATCGTCCTGCATGATTTTCATCGCCGTGATAACCGCATCAAGATTGGCCAGGGGTTCCCCCATCCCCATCAACACGATATTGCTTGGCGATTCACCCAAATTGCGGCTGGCAACCCATACCTGCCCGATAATCTCGGCAACGCTCAAATTACGATTGAAACCCTGCCGGGCGGTTGAGCAAAAGCTGCAGTCGAGGGCACACCCCACCTGTGATGAGACACAAAGTGTATTCCTTCCATCATCCGGTATCAGCACCGTCTCGATGCGTTGACCATCCAGCAATTCGAGTACCCATTTACGGGTGCCGTCTGTAGCGGGCTGTTCGTAGACCAGTTGCGGTATCTCTATCCACGCCTGTTGGCGTAGCTGCTCACGCAGGCGTTTAGAGATATCGGTCATGGCGTCGAAGTCGGTGACGCCGTGCTTGTGTATCCATTTAAAGACATTCCTGCCATGAAACGCCTTGGAGCCCAATCCGAGGAAATAGGACTCCATTCCCTGCAGATCAAGGTCTAGGAGATTGATGGTTTGTTTCTCGTTAGCCAAAACAGGTTTTCGCAATATTGAACTTGTGATACCAGAAGAGGAGAAAAAGCATAAAATAACAAAGCGTTAGTTTAGCGATGACATGGCAGACTGGCAATCTAAACCTGCCCCTCCGGGAAGTACTCAAACTTGCCGTTTAACCAGGTTCACATCCGGAAGCTGCTCAATTTTCGACAATAATCGACTCAATTGTTCCATATCCCGCACCTCAACCGTAAACCGCATTCTGGCTGAATCGGTCTTGCGATCGGTGTTTGTGTTCACCCCGATGACATCGATATCCTCATTGGTCAGAATCGACGAAATATCCCTCAACAGACCCTTTCTATCACTGGCAACCACCAGAAAATCCACGGCATAGCTGGTCTCCCGCTGCTCCACGCCCCAATGCACGGTGACCAGACGATCACTCTCACTCTTTTGCAAGGCGCGGATATTGGGACAGTCCGAGCGGTGAACCGTGACCCCCCGTCCCCGGGTGACATAGCCGATAATCGGGTCGTAGGGAACCGGTTTACAGCAGCGACCGATAGTGGTCATCAGGTCATCTACACCGGCAACCACCACCTCCCCTTTAACCACTCCCTGGGTGCGCTGGATTTCATCAATCTCTTTTACCCGGGATTCGGCTTTCGCCCGGCTGCCGAGGCCTGCCACCTGGATGGGTGACAGATCACCTCGACCAATCGCCGCGTAGACATCATCCGTATGCAGCAGATTATGCTTGCTGGCGGCAGCCTCCAAGTCAGGTTTTTCGCTAATGGATAGACGCGTCATCTCACGCTCTAGCGCCGCGCGACCCAACTCCACGTGGTGGTCATAGTCGAGTTGTTTGAACCACTGCTTGACCCGGTTACGCGCCTTGGAAGAGTGCAGATAACCCAGGTGCGGGTTGATCCAATCACGACTCGGGGTCCCATTCTTGGCCGTCAGAACCTCCACGGTTTCACCGCTGCGCAAGGGGCGATTGAGCTGCACGATATGGCCATCCACCTTGGCACCGCGGCACTGATGTCCCACATCGGTATGGATGGCATAGGCAAAATCGAGGGGCGTCGAACCCTTGGTCAGTTCGACCACTTTTCCCTTCGGGGTCAGAACATAGATGCGTGTCGCCTCCAGTTCACTCTCCGCCCCATCAACCAGATCAGCACCGTTTGCCCCTTCGTCTTTCTTCTCCAGCCATTGCCGCATCCAGACGATTCTGCGCTCGAAATCCCTGTCCTGTTTGGCGTTTTCCTTGTACCGCCAATGAGCCGCCACCCCCAACTCTGAGTGGTGATGCATCTCACGGGTGCGGATCTGCACCTCCAGGGTCTTATCCTCAGGACCGATGACGGCGGTGTGGATGGAGCGATAGAGATTGGCCTTGGGGGTTGCGATATAGTCATCGAATTCACCAGGAATGTGTTTCCACAACCCGTGCACCACACCCAATGCCGCATAACATTGCGCAATATCATCCACCAGTACCCGCACTGCCCGCAGATCGAAGATCTGTTCGATATCCACCGCTTTGCGCTGCATCTTGCGCCATATGCTGTAAATATGTTTTGGACGACCGTTGATTTCCGCATTCACCCCGGCGGCCAAGAACTTCTCCCGCAACAGCTCGATAACCTCTTTGATGAACTGTTCCCGATCTGCCCTTCGGCCATCCAATTGGCTGGCGATGCGTTTATATTCTTCTGGGTGGAGAAAACGCAGGCACAGGTCTTCAAGTTCCCACTTGACCTGCCAGATTCCCAAGCGATTTGCCAAGGGGGCGTAGATTTCCTCGGTCTCCTGGGCCAAGCGACGACGCAGATCCGGAGAGAGACTGCGAGCGGAACGCATCAGATGAAGCTGTTCCGCCACCACCACCAGGATAACCCGAATATCCTCTGCGATCCCCAACAGCAGGCGGCGCAGATTCTCCGCATGTTGCCCTTCATCCTGTGCAGCAATATCACTGGAGAGATCGGTCAACAGATCGATGCGCGCCAGGTCATCCACCATATGGGCTGTACTCTCACCCAATTCCTTGCGCAGGGTATCGATGGTTAGGGCTGAGTCCTGCATAACCCCCAGCAATAGCGCTGCAGCAACCGTTTCCCGATCCATGCGCAATTCGGTCAGGATCTCAGCTACAGACAGGGCATGTCTTAATTGGGTTTCTCCACTCAAAATACGCTTGTCCGGGTTCCCCATCAGGGCAATATCCCCAGCCTTGCGTAACATCAAGCGGTCTTGCTCATCGAACTCAGCAGGCAGCAAGCCTAACCAGTGGGCAACCACAGCCGCATCGGCGCTGTCCCCCTGCGGCAGTCTGCTGCTGGTAGTGACCATTGAAATCAGTCAAGCACGTGACTGACCAACCCATCCGCCAATTTCGGCTCGAACCAGGTTGACTTGGGCGGCATGACTTCACCAGCGTCCGCTACCGCCATCAATTGCTCCATACCGGTGGGGAAAAGCGAGAAGGCAACCGCCATCTCTCCCGAATCGACCCGTTGCTCCAGGCCTGATAGGCCGCGGATTCCACCGACGAAATCGATTCGATTGTCACGCCGCGGGTCGGAGATACCGAGGATGGGCTCAATCAGATTGTCTGCCAACAAACTGACATCAAGACTCGCCACCGGATCACTGGGGATCCGGGATGCATCGAGCAGCAGACGATACCACTGTCCATCCAAATACATGCCAAATTCGCCATTCTGCCCGGGTTTAACCGGTTGTTCACTGGCCTGGACCCGAAAAACCGCCTCTATACGGGCGAGGAATGTCTCGCTTTGCAACCCATTCAGATCCTTGACCACCCGGTTGTAATCGAGGATCTGCATCTGATTGTGGGGAAAGATGACACTCAGAAAATAGTTATAGGACTCATCCCCGGTGTGGTTCTGATTGGCCGCTTTTCTCGAGGCAGCCACCCTCGAGCCGGCTGCTGATCGATGGTGACCGTCCGCCACATAGAGCGCCTCCATCTGGTCAAACTCACGGGTCAGAAAGGCCACCTTTTCATCATCATCCAGGGGCCAGATTTCATGCCGAACACCATCAGCGGCTGTAATATCCACCTCAGGTTGGCCCTGGGAGACCTCACCCAATAGGTTATCCACACTCGACGCACTTGGATAGACAAGAAAAACCGGACCGGTCTGGGCATTCAAGGCATCAACCTGGCGTACCCGGTCATCCTCCTTGGCAGGACGCGTAAACTCGTGTTTCTTGATACGGTCACTGTCGTAGGCCTCAACCGATGCGGCCGCCACCAATCCGGTCTGGATGTGGCTCCCCATGGTCAAGCGATAGACATAGAAACAGGGTTTCCTATCCCGTATCAAGATCCCCTCCTGTTCCATCCGCGCCAGGTTCTCTGCGGCCTTGGCATAGACTTCAGGGGCATAAGGGTCGATACCCTGCTGAAGGTCGATCTCGGGCCTGGAGATATGCAGAAAACTCCACGGACGACCACGCGCCATCTCTCTGGCTTCGGCCTCGTTCATGACATCATAGGGGGGCGCGGCAACATCGGCGGCCCGCCCTTCGGCGGGACGAAGTCCAGGAAATGCTCTGATCAGCGGCATGGGGTTGTTTCCTCAGGGGTACAGGGTCGACTCAGCATGACCCGATTGCGAGTGAGGGACGGATTGTTTCAAAAGAAGCGTCTTAGAATCAAGTTGTATCATTGCGCCATGTAAGAATAGGCCTACGTTGAATTGGGATCAAACCTACATTTTTATTGGGGTTTATCGCATAGAATTACACCTGTCGCATCAAGGACGCAACGGATCGCAGAAACGTACACGGACGTCCACGGATTGAAACCAATTGCCAACCAATTATTGCGACAACGGATCCTGGCGCCCAAGGATTGGGTGCCGGGGTTTTTTTTGCTTTCAATTCAGCAGCTTGGCTACCCAGCCAAATCCCGTTGAATAAATCCTGTTGTCAATCAATGGGATACTCTACCCGCCACAGGGATTGAGCCTGCTGGTCAAATCCGTCCCATAATTGCCCATAGCTGAGTCCGGTCTGCGGGTGGATCTCGTCAGCCGCAACCTCAGACAAGGGCAGCAGGACGAACGCATATTTCAATATTTCGTCCCTGGGCAGCTTTATCGGGCCCTCATCGATGATCTGATCGCCATAGGTCAGCAGATCGATATCCAGGGTACGGGAATTAAACTTCTCTTGGTCACGCTTTCTGCCGTGTCGGGCCTCCAACTGCCGTAATACCGATACCAGCTCACTCGGTGAGCGATCGGTATAGACCCCCACAACCAAATTATGAAAATTCTCGCCCTTGAATCCGACCGCCTTACTCTCATAAACCGGGGAGACCCGCAGCTCACCGAAAATGGCCTCAAGATCCTGTAGCGCTTTAGGTAGATGATTCTCCGGTGTCATATTGCTGCCCAGGCTCAACCAAGCATTCACCACCTCGGCTTCAGTCACGCTGACCCCGCTCAATGACCACCCCCACATCCCGCGCAGCACTGACTGCGCCCACCTTGTTCAGGGTCAAGCGGACCCAAGGCACCTTGAACTCTTGCAACACTATCTCTGCGCAACGTTCAGCCAAGGTCTCAACCAACTGAAACTCGCTCTCTTGCGCATATGAAACAAGTCGTTTACTCACTGCTTTGTAATCCAAAGTATCCTCTATGGCATCGGTCGCCGCCGCTTTAGCGATATCGGCCCCCATTTCGAGATCGAATATCACCGTCTGCCTAATCTTCCGCTCCCAATCATAGATACCGATCACCGTATCGACACGCAGATCCCGGATAAAGACTATATCCATAAAAATTGGCCATCTGTTTATCAAAAGACCCATGGTAGAGGAGAATAGGCAGTGAGCAAACCCCCCAAACACCGTGCAGCCTTGTAATATGACTGGTTCTGTACCAACATGACCCCGACAAGTGGGCCTAACGCATGTAGCTGTATTAACCTCCCTATGTCCTTACATTACCAATTACCTAGACATGATCACTGATTCTCTTCTCGTTCTTGGGGCCTATTTGTTGGGCTCCATTTCAAGCGCCATACTTGTCTGTCGCATCATGGGATTGCCCGACCCGAGAAGTCAGGGATCGAATAATCCGGGTGCCACCAATGTATTGCGCATCGGAGGCAAAAAGGCGGCGGCGATTACCCTGATCGGTGATTCACTGAAAGGGGTGCTGCCCATGGTTGCGGCACACCTGTATGGCGCGAGCACCCTGGTTCTCGCCTTGACCGGCATGGCGGCATTTCTGGGACACCTCTATCCAATCTTTTTCAGATTCAAAGGCGGCAAAGGAGTTGCAACTGCCCTGGGGGTACAGTTCGGACTGCATTGGGGAATCGGTTTGGCGGTTGCATTGATCTGGCTTTTTATTGCAAAGGTGGTCAACATCTCCTCTCTTTCAGCCCTGATATCTATGGCATTGGCGCCCTTGATCGTGTGGCTGATCTGGCCCGATACAGCACTCGTGGCGATGCAAATCGTGATGTCCTCGATTCTCTTCTGGCGCCACCGCTCCAACATCCAGAACCTACTGCGAGGAGCAGAAGGTACCATCAGCAATCAAGACGAAAGTGAAAAATAGGTGAATAGGATGCCGGATCTCGACATCATTGAATACGCAAACCAGATAACCTGTATCGACACCCATTATCAGCGCCCCGATCTGGCGGCCTGCTACCTCTTGGAGTCCGAGGGTGAAGCGGTGTTTATCGATACCGGGACCGGCCATACCGTTCCCTATCTCATGGATGTGCTGCAGGCAAAAGGGATTCAGCCCACCCAGGTAAAATATGTCATACCCACTCATGTACATCTGGATCATGCGGGTGGCGCAGGGGAATTGATGCGTCGCTTACCCAATGCTTCGCTGGTGATCCACCCCTATGGCGCCAAACACATGATCGATCCATCGAAACTGATCGCTGGTGCCACGGCTGTCTATGGAGAAGCGCAATTCGCACAGCAGTTCGGAAAACTGACCCCAATTGCCGAGGAACGGGTCATCGAGGCACCCGATGAGACGCAGCTTGAATTCGGTAACAGGAGGTTGTTGATATTGGACACCCCCGGACACGCGCGACACCATTTCTGTATCTACGATGCCTTGAGTCAGGCCATCTTCAGCGGAGATACCTTCGGCATATCCTATCGGGAATTCGATACCGAGCAGGGCCATTTCATCCTGCCCACAACCACCCCCGTGCAATTCGATCCCGTGGCATGGCAGGCTACCCTGACACGCTTGATCTCCCTATCACCCGAGCGCATCTATCTCACACATTATGGGGAAATCGGTTCACCGCGGACGATGGCGGAGAAATTGAGTCGCTACATCGACGAGTTTGCAGCCATTGCCAAAGCGTCCAATGCATCACCGGGGGAGCAACGGATTGCAGATATTCGCAACAGCCTAAAGGATTGGTTGCTGGAAGAATTGCACATCCATGGCTGCCGCCAGTCAGCGGATATCATCGAACAGCGGATGGCCATGGATCTGCACCTGGATGCACAGGGTTTGGATATCTGGCTGACGCGCCTGGAGCAGGCGTAGTACAGACACAAGAAAAAGTTTTGAGTTTTTAGTGTTGAGTTTTGAGTTGCCCGGAAGAGGGTGTCGAGCCGCTCTGGTCCCAGGCGAAAGTGCAGTCGAGTCTGGATAGCACATAGATCATACCCTGCTCTCCATCACCGATCATCATCGACAAGGGGCTGTTGGTATTGAATTTATGGCTTCGTTGGCGCAGCCAACGCTTACCCATGCCCGGGTTGGTGGGATAGGTGGTACGCAATGCGTCATCTATACGTACAAGGTATTCCACCCGGCGCATGAGATCGGGGCTATCGGGTAGCGGCTTATTGTAGCGATACTGGGCAAAATGGCGTGCCTTTCCCTGCATATCCAGTAATGCCATGATCTCATCTGTATGCAGACCCCAGCCTTCGAACATGTTCATCACGCCTCGTGTGATGGCCAACCGGTCGGTCAGGCTTCTGCTTAGGTTGTTCTCTTCAGCAGCTGTCATATTACCCCACCCAAATCCCTACAAGATTGCTTGGTTAAGGAGCATAGCACGATTCCCAACCCTAAACCCCGAGATAAATCAGGGTTTATTCCAGAGTGCCTGCCACCATCGTTTGCGGTTCTTCGGCACTACCGTGGCAGGCAGGTCTACGGGGGGCAACTTGCTCAGTATCCACCCGGGTAGAGGGGGGTTATCGCTATATCCGCAGGAGACACCCAGATTGTTCGGGTCATAGATTTTGATGAAAGCCGGTTTTACAAGGTTGTCCGCATAGACGATGCCGCAATAGTCCTCGCTATGCTCATTGCGCAGCAATTCATCTATACCAGCGATGAACTTCAGCACCATCTCTGCATCGGCCGCCGATGCGGGAGGGGGTTCACCTACGGCATAGATGTACCAGCCGCCGTCGGCATCATCTTTCAATACCCGCCATAAGTCATCCAACTGGTGCCACCTCAAGGTTGAGGTGAAACTCCCCCTGAAGGCTTGTAGATAGGTAATTGGTGCATTCACAGAAGCCACCCCGGTGTCATGATTTTTATGCTGCTTTGTCTGCATTGATTAAGTAGCCTTGAGATGCCACGCCCGATCGTCTAGGTTATGGTGCTTTATATTGACATTTATTTGTAGGGCTTATTACAGCATTGGGTATAATGGTATTTTGCATCTCCGGCCCTGGTACATGAATAAAGCTAGAAATACACTCTTCGAATCGAGTTTAAACCTGAAGTTGCTCAATCGGGGCAAGGTTCGTGATATCTATGAGGTGGATGAGAATCACCTGTTGATTGTCACCACCGACCGGTTGTCAGCGTTTGATGTGGTATTGCCACAACCCATACCCGGTAAGGGGGAGGTTTTGACCAGGGTGGCAAACTTTTGGTTCGACCGCAGCCGCCATATCGTCCCCAACCATCTCACGGATATCCCTCTGGAGAAGATTGTAACAGACCCACTGCAGCGGGAAATCCTGGGGGATCGCTGGATGTTGGTGGAGAGACTGCAACCACTCCCGGTGGAGGCAATTGTCAGAGGCTATCTGATCGGGTCCGGATGGAAGGATTATCAGCAGACCGGCGCTGTTTGCGGCATTCCCCTACCCGAGGGGCTGCAACAGGCCGAAAAACTGCCAGATCCGATCTTCACCCCCTCGACAAAAGCAGAGGTCGGCGGTCATGACGTCAATATCTCATTTGAGCAGGCTGAGGCACTGCTAGGGGATGAGGTTGCCAGTCGGGTGCGAGAGCTGAGTTTGGAGATCTATAAACAGGCTGCAGACTACGCCCTGGAGAGGGGCATTATCATAGCTGACACGAAATTCGAATTTGGTGTCGATGGACAAGGGACCATACATCTCATCGATGAGGTCTTGACCCCAGATTCGTCTCGATTCTGGCCGGCAAGCTCGTATCGCCCTGGATGCAGTCCGCCCAGCTTTGACAAACAGTTCGTAAGAGACTACTTAGAGACACTGGACTGGGATAAAACCCCGCCTGGCCCCGAGCTGCCTCAAGCTATAATTGATAAAACGGCGGAAAAATATCTAGAGGCGGAGAAGCGTTTGACGGGTGATTGGGAAAAACAATAGCTAAACGGTTTTTCATGAATTTGATTCGTCACAGACATCAATTTTTTTGATATCTTGCCGCTTCATTTATAACAAGAGTAGCTATAGGTTACATAATTGTGAATTCAGACAGAATCGACTGATTCGGCAATAGTGGTGTAAGTCTTTGTCCGGTATGTCAGCAATCAATATAAAATCTGCTCGGGTGGTCATCTATACCACACTGAGATGCCCCCATTGCCAGCACCTCAAGCGATGGCTAAAAAGGAATAAGGTTCCTTTTTTGGACTTTAACGTCGGTAAACCTGGAAAGATGCAGAAACAATTTTTCGAAATCGGGGGGCAGAGCGTACCTCTGATTGTTATCGGTGATGAGAAGTTCGTAGGCTTCAATCCCAATCAACTCAAACGGGTACTGCAGAAGGAAGGATTGATGTAGGAATCAGGGCTTAAAGCTGTCAGCAGAATTAAAAAAGGGGGCGCAAGCCCCCTTTTTACGTGTATACGCGTTCGATCTGATCAATTCACCTTTGGATCGAGTTCGCCGCTCTGATAGCGGTTTTGCATACCTTCCAGGGAGATAGGCGTGATCTTATCCGCCATACCCGCTGAACCGAAGGCTTCATAGCGAGCCTTACAGATACCCGACATTGCCTTGGTCGCCTCTTTGAGAAATTTGCGCGGATCGAAGTTGGACTTGTTGTCATTCAGGTGCTTGCGGATGGAACCGGTGGATGCCATGCGCAGATCAGTATCGATATTGACCTTCACCACACCATGTTTGATACCTTCCACAATCTCCTCAACCGGCACACCATAGGTCTCACCCATGTCACCACCGTACTCGTTGATGATTGCCAGCCAGTCCTGAGGTACCGATGATGAACCATGCATCACCAGATGGGTATCAGGAATACGCGCATGGATCTCCTTCACCCGGTCGATGGCCAGGATATCCCCTGTCGGCGGACGGGTGAACTTGTAAGCACCATGAGAGGTACCAATGGCGATAGCCAGGGCGTCCACACCGGTCTTCTTAACGAAATCGGCGGCTTCATCGGGATCGGTCAACAACTGACTGTGATCCAATTTGCCCTCGGCGCCGATGCCATCCTCTTCACCGGCCTCGCCGGTCTCCAGGGAACCCAGGCAACCCAGTTCACCCTCTACCGAGACACCGCCGGCATGGGCCATATCCACCACGGTTTTGGTCACATCCACGTTGTAATCGTAGGAAGACGGGGTTTTACCGTCTGTCATCAATGAGCCATCCATCATCACCGAAGAGAAACCCGATTGAATGGAACGCAGGCAAACCGATGGTGATGTGCCATGGTCCTGGTGCATACAAACAGGGATGTGAGGATACATCTCAGTAGCGGCGATGATCAGGTGACGCAGGAAGGGTTCCCCCGCATAGGAGCGTGCCCCGGCGGAACCCTGCAGGATAACAGGGCTTTTGACCGCATCAGCAGCCTGCATGATGGCATGCACCTGTTCCATATTATTGACATTGAACGCCGGCAGACCGTAGCCGTTTTCCGCAGCATGGTCGAGAAGTTGGCGCAGGGATATCAGAGCCATGATAGCCTCCTTGGTTTTGTGTATATAGTCATTTCAATTGTCGGTGACCTCATGCTTCGGCGTCACCTTTTAACCGAGTCTTCAGCGAGTACGTGTTCACCGACACGCATCACTTTCATAATATTGGTTTGCCCCTCCACCCCGGAGCGATCGCCCTTGGTGATGATCACCAAGTCACTCTCCCGAACCTCACCCCGGCGCAACAATTCATCGATCACCTCTTCATTGACCTGATCCACATTCGTGCTGGCGACATCGAAACTCACAGGGTAGACCCCTCGGTAGAGTGTAACCTTGCGTCTTGTGCGCACGTGGCGAGTCAGGGCATAGATGGGAATATCGGAGCTGATACGCGACATCCATTTGACCGTCGAACCGGATTCTGTCAATGCAGCGATCCCACTCACACCCAGGTGGTTGGCAGTATACATGGTAGCCATGGCAATCGCTTCGTCGACACGACCGAAGACACTATCGATTCTATGGTGAGAACGTCTTGCGGTTTGATGTTTTTCCGCCTCGTAGCAGACCCGGTCCATGGCCTCGATGACCTTGTGGGGAAATTTACCCACAGAGGTTTCGGCGGAGAGCATCACCGCATCGGTACCATCCATCACCGCATTTGCCACATCGAACACTTCTGCCCGGGTCGGGATGGGATTCTCGATCATCGACTGCATCATCTGGGTTGCAGTGATAACCACGCAGTTCATCTCCCGCGCGGTCTTGATCAGCTCCTTCTGCACCGCGGGCAGCTCCGCATCCCCGATCTCGACACCCAGGTCGCCTCGGGCAACCATGATCGCATCCGAGGCCTTGATAATCTCATCCAGGCTGTCCAGCGCCTCGGCGCGCTCTATCTTGGCGATGATACCACCGGTACCACCGGCCTCCTCAAGGAGACGGCGCGCCTCGCTCACATCCTCGCCGTTGCGTACAAAGGAGACAGCCAGGTAGTCGACATCGATATCAGCCGCAAACTTGATATCGTCCCGATCTTTGTCGGTCAATGCCGGGGCGGATAGTCCACCACCCTGTTTGTTGATGCCCTTGTTGTTGGAAAGCTTGCCGCCGACGACCACCTTGCAGCGAATCTCGTTCGCCTCGACTTCAGCGACCCAGAGCACGATCGCACCATCGTCCAGTAGCAGGGTATCGCCACGCGCCACATCCCCCACCAGCTCCGGATAGGTCAATCCGACCCGCTGTTGATCACCGGCATCCTGGGCACAACCGGCATCGAGAATGAATATATCGTCTTCGCTCAGTGTCACGGCCCCCGACTTAAACCGGCCGATACGTATCTTCGGTCCCTGCAGGTCGGCCAAGACACCGATCTGTCGCCCACAGGCACGGGCTCGATTACGAATCCTGTCCGCCCGCTGGCGTTGAGAATCATGATGGTCATGAGAAAGATTGAGTCGGACCACGTCAACCCCGGCATGGATGATTTTATCCAGCACCTTGGGATCATCGGTTGCAGGTCCCAGGGTGGCTACAATTTTTGTTCGTCTTGGCATAAAAATCCAGCTACATGCTCAGCGCATGAAAAAACCGGCTGACCTCTGGATCAACCTCTATCAAATGATTCTCTAGCTTATTCAGCCGCGCGTGCTTCAAGCATGGCTACCGCAGGCAGGGTCTTGCCTTCCAGATATTCGAGAAAGGCGCCGCCTGCTGTAGAGATGTAAGAAACCTTGTCATAAATGTCATACTTTTGAATGGCTGCAATGGTGTCACCGCCACCGGCGAGTGAGAAACCGGCTGAGTTGGCAATGGCCATGGATACGGTTTTGGTGCCCTCGCCAAACTGATCGAACTCAAAGACCCCAACCGGTCCGTTCCAGACTATGGTACCCGCCTGTTTGATGATCTCAGCCAACTCATTGGCGCTGTCTGGCCCGATATCGAAAATCATCTCGTCATCGGTGACCTCCCCGGCCGGCTTCAGCACAGCGGGTTCATCTTCGGCGAAATTCTTGCCGACCACCACATCGCTGGCGATCGGTATATTCGCGCCCCGTGCCTGCATCTTTTCTATCAATGCCTGAGCGGTGGGGACCAGGTCGTCCTCACACAGGGATTTTCCCACATTCTGGCCAGTGGCCTTGAGGAAGGTGTTGGCGATACCGCCTCCCACCACCAGTTGATCCACCTTCTCCGACAAGGCCTCGAGGACGGTCAACTTGGTTGAGACCTTGGATCCGCCAACGATCGCCACCATCGGCCGTTCAGGATTAGCCAATGCCTTGGCAAGATTATCCAGCTCGTCGGCCAGCAGCAGGCCGGCACAGGCGACCGGGGCAAATTTACCGGCACCATGGGTCGATGCCTGGGCCCTGTGCGCGGTACCGAAGGCATCCATCACAAACACATCACAGAGTGCGGCGTATTTTTTCGCCAGCTCTTCGTTGTCTTTCTTCTCTCCGGCGTTGAAGCGGACATTCTCGAACAATACCACCTCACCATCTGCCACATCTGGGGTACTCTCGAGATAGTCCTTGACCAGGCGGACCTGCTTACCCAACTTTGCCGACATGTCGTCAGCAATGGGTTGCATGGAATTCTCCGCATCCACCTCACCCTCGGTGGGTCGACCACGATGAGACATTACCTGAACCTTGGCACCTGCCTTTGCGCAGTGCTCAATGGTTGGCATAGAGGCGGTGATACGGGCATCCGATGTGACTTTGCCGTCTTTGACGGGGACATTGAGATCGGCACGAATCAAGACACGCTTGCCAGCGAGGTCGAGGTCGGTCAACTTGATGAATGACATTACGAACTCCTAGGTCAATTCTAATTTTGCAGTGTGAATTTTGAATTATGGATTCTTGACAACTTCCCTCAACAACCGGCTGTCATGGAAAAATCCATAATTCAAAATTCGGGGCATAGAAACACGGGGCGAGTCATACCCGCCCCGTGTTGATGAACACTATTTTGCAACGTGCTCAACCATACGCAGCATATTGCAGGTATAGCCATACTCGTTGTCGTACCAGGAGACAACCTTGACGAAGGTGGAATCCAGCATGATGCCGGCACCCGCATCGAAAATGGAGGGATTGCCGCAACCACGGAAATCGGTGGAGACCACTTTATCCTCGGTATAGGCGAGCACACCTGCCAGATCCCCTGACTCGGAGGCAGCTTTCATGGCGGCGCAGATGTCGTCATAGCTGGCATCACCGTTCAACTCCACAGTCAAATCGACGACTGAGACATCCGAGGTGGGTACACGGAAGGCCATGCCTGTGAGCTTGCCATTCAATTCAGGCAACACCTTGCCCACGGCCTTGGCGGCACCGGTGGAGGACGGGATGATGTTCTCCAGGATACCGCGACCGCCGCGCCAATCCTTCATGGAAGGACCGTCAACGGTCTTCTGGGTGGCGGTTGCAGCATGTACGGTGGTCATCAAACCACGTTTGATACCCCACTTGTCGTTCAGCACCTTGGCAACCGGGGCCAGGCAGTTGGTGGTACAGGAGGCGGCTGAGACGATTGCCTGGCCGTCATAGGTATTGTGGTTGACCCCGTAGACGAACATCGGTGTGGCATCTTTCGACGGTGCACTCTGCACGACCTTTTTCGCGCCTGCGTCGATGTGCTTCTGGCAGGTCTCCTCGGTGAGGAAAAAACCGGTACATTCGATCACCAGATCGGCGCCGATCTCATCCCACTTCAGATCCGCCGGGTCACGCTCCGCAGTAAGACGGATTGTCTTTCCATTGACGACCATGTTGTTGCCGTCCACGGCTACGTCACCGGGAAAATTGCCGTGTACTGAATCATATTTCAGCATGTAGGCCAGGTAATCAGGTTCCAGAAGATCATTGATACCAACGACTTCGATACCAGGGAAATCTTTGGCAATAGCGCGGAACGCCATACGGCCGATGCGGCCAAAACCATTGATACCTACTTTGATAGTCATTTCAGTTCTCCGTTTATTTATATATAGAGTTGTAAACTAACTTTGCATTTCTCCAGCGGGCGACTAACACGCCCGCTGATTGTTCTGTTATCAGGCAGAAACCTCATTTATAGCCGCAGCAACATTATCAGCGGTGAAGCCGAACTCCTTGAACAGCTCTCCCGCCGGTGCTGATTCACCAAAACGGTTGATACCAATCACCTTGCCGTTGAGGCCGACGTACTTGTACCAGCCATCGGTGACAGCGGCTTCTACGGCGACTCGAGCAGTCACGTTAGAAGGCAATACTGACTCTTTGTAGGCGGCATCCTGTTCATCGAACAGCTTGGTATTCGGCATCGAAACCACGCGCACATTCTTGCCGGAATCGGCAGCACCCTGAATCGCGATACCCACCTCAGAACCGGTTGCGATGACGATTGCATCAGGGGTGCCGTCGCAATCCTTGATCACATAACCGCCTTTCGCGATATTGGCAATCTGTTCATCGTTACGCGTCTGGTGCGAAAGACCCTGGCGGGAGAAGATAAGCGAGGTGGGACCATCGTTCTTCTCAACAGCCGCCTTCCAGGCAACTGCGGTTTCAACCCCATCACAAGGGCGCCAAAGATCCATATTCGGGATCATGCGCAAGGTCGGAATCTGTTCAATCGGCTGATGAGTCGGACCGTCTTCGCCCAGACCGACGGAATCGTGGGTATAGACAAATATTGATCGCAGTTTCATCAGTGCCGCCATGCGCAGCGCATTGCGAGCGTACTCGGAGAACATCAGAAAGGTGCCGCCATAGGGAATGAATCCACCATGTAGGGCAACACCGTTCATAATCGCCGACATGCCAAATTCGCGCACTCCGTAGGAGAGATAGTTACCATCCGCATTTCCATCCGTGATCGCGCTGGAGCCGGACCAGGCTGTCAGGTTGGAGGGGGTCAGGTCGGCTGAGCCACCCAGAAACTCAGGTAACAAAGGGCCGTAGCCGTTGAGTGCATTTTGTGATGCCTTACGGGTTGCAGGAGACTCGGCCTTGGTATTCACCTCGGCGATGAATTTGGCTGTCTCCTCGGCCCAATTTTCAGGAAGATCCCCGGCCATACGCCGTTTGAACTCGGCGGCCAGTTCATGATGAACCGACTCATAGGAGGCAAACTGCTCATTCCATGCAGCCTCGGCACTGGCGCCGGCACTCTTCGCATCCCAGCCAGCATAGATTTCATCGGGCACCATGAACGGTTCATGGGACCATCCCAACTGTTCCCGGGTAGCCACAATCTCATCGTCGCCTAGGGGTGCGCCATGGCAGTCGTGGCTCCCGGCAAGATTCGGTGAGCCGAAACCGATGGTGGTTTTACAGCAGATCAGTGATGGCTTGTCGTGCATCGCCTTGGCCGCCTCGATCGCCTGATCCACAGCCTCCGCATCGTGGCCGTCCACATCGCGAATCACATGCCAACCGTAGGCTTCGAAACGGCTGGGTGTGTCATCGGTAAACCATCCCTCGGTCTCACCATCGATACTGATGCCATTGTCGTCCCAGAATGCGATCAGCTTACCCAGACCCAAGGTGCCTGCGAGGGAGCATGCTTCATGAGAGATACCCTCCATCATGCAGCCATCCCCAAGGAACACATAGGTCTTGTGATCGACGATTGCATGCCCAGGCTTGTTGAATTGCGCTGCGAGGGTCTTTTCGGCCAGGGCCATGCCCACCGCATTGGTAATACCCTGTCCCAGGGGACCGGTAGTGGTCTCCACCCCCGGTGCATAACCGTACTCCGGGTGACCAGGGGTCTTGGAATGCAGCTGACGGAAGCTCTTCAGGTCATCGATGCTCAGCTCATAGCCGGTCAAGTGCAGCAGTGAGTAGATAAGCATTGAACCATGACCGTTGGAGAGAACAAAGCGGTCGCGATCAGCCCAGTCCGGATTGGCCGGATTGTGCTGCATGTGGTTATTCCACAGTACCTCTGCGATATCGGCCATACCCATGGGCGCACCCGGATGACCTGAATTGGCTTTCTGCACTGCGTCCATACTCAGGGCTCGTATGGCATTGGCGAGTTCTCTTCGTGAGGACATTGACCCCTCCTGATTAGAATTAGTTAGTAGTCTGTATCTGTCGGACAAAAGTAATAGTGTGGCAAGCCACTGAATTCGTTATAAATAAACCCCATTTTGACATCCGTCCGCTGGCACTGTCGCAGCGAATCCGAATGTTGACCCCTATTGCTCAACCGAACCCCGGGAGGGCAAAAGGTCAGCTATTCTCACCCAAGCCCCTCACCTGGGCAAAGCAGCTGACTTTACGGGGCAATAAGCTGGCTTGATGAATAAACCCTAATATCCTAATAAACCAATTAATTTCAATTAGTTGGCTTCTATCTCCACTTTATCGAGCAGCCCATGCTGGGGATTTGCTCTCGGGGTCCGTTACCGGTCTCAGCCACTAATTTCATGGCCTCGAAAAGATCCCTTCTCACATCCGCGGGTGCAGACTCTTTACGGCTCTCATCCAGACGACCCCGGTACTGCAATTCCAGCGCGGCATTGTAGCCGAAGAAATCGGGGGTGCAGACGGCGCCGTAGGCCTTGGCGACGGCCTGGGTCTCATCATATAGGTAGGGAAATGGATAACCCATCTGTTCGGCAACCCGCTGCATGTTCTCGAATGAGTCCTCTGCATACTCAGCGGGATCATTCGACATGATTGCCACGGCATTCATGCCAAGTTGAGCTAACTCTTTGGTATCCCTAACAATACGCTGCTGCACAGCCTTGACATAGGGGCAGTGATTGCAGATGAACATCACCAGCAGGCCCTGTTCCCCAGCGCACTGCTGCAAGGACCAATCCCGGCCGTCTACGCCGGGAAGCAGAAAATCCGGCGCTGGTGCGCCAAAGTCACAAATTGGAGTCTCTAAGGAAACCATCATTAATCCCTTCAATAATCTGAATTGATTGTGGGGTGGGGCATTATGCAAAAAGCAGACTGATGTGTAAAATCCGGATTTCCCTGACAGCCGGCATAACGCATGCGTGGCAAGACCGCCGCCATCATGGGATAGCGGAAAATTATTTACAACCACCTGTTGAAGTTTAAGGAAAATTAATGGCTAGAGATTTTATTTTTACATCCGAATCTGTCTCTGAGGGTCACCCAGACAAAGTTGCCGACCAAATCTCGGATGCCATGCTGGATGCAATATTGCAAACCGACCCCAACCCGGAGCGGGCACGGGTGGCTTGCGAAACCTTGATCAAGACCGGTGCCGTCATCGTCGCCGGTGAGATTACCACCGAAGCCTGGATCGATCTCGACGAACTGGTGAGAAAGGTCGTATGCGATATCGGCTACACCAGCTCGGATGTGGGCTTTGACGGCTCCACCTGCGCAGTCATGTCGCTGATCGGCAAACAATCCGGCGATATTGCCCAGGGCGTTGATCGAACCAGCCCCGAAGAACAGGGTGCGGGGGATCAGGGAATGATGTTCGGCTATGCCACCAATGAAACAGACGTCCTGATGCCGGCACCGATCACCTACGCCCACCGGTTGGTACAGCGTCAATCGGAGATTCGCAAGGCCGGCATCCTGCCCTGGCTGCGTCCTGATGCCAAGAGCCAGGTTACACTGCGCTATGAAGATGGCAAGGTCAGCGGCATCGGCGCCGTGGTGCTGTCGACCCAACATGATCCCGATATCGATAACGATCATCTGCGTGAAGCGGTGATGGAGAATATCATTCAACCAGTGCTGCCAAAGGAGTGGCTGGATAAATGTCCCCAGGAGAAAATCCATATCAACCCGACCGGCAGCTTTGTCATCGGCGGCCCCGTAGGGGATTGCGGCCTCACCGGACGCAAGATCATCGTCGACACCTATGGTGGCTCAGCACGTCATGGCGGCGGGGCTTTTTCCGGTAAGGATCCATCCAAGGTTGATCGATCCGCCGCTTACGCCGGCCGTTATGTGGCGAAAAACGTGGTTGCCGCCGGACTCGCGGAGCGTTGTGAAATCCAGGTCTCCTATGCCATCGGTGTGGCTGAACCCACATCTATCATGATCGAGACCTTCGGCACCGGCAAAATAGCAGATGAGAAGATTGCAGAGCTGGTACGCAATCACTTCGACCTGCGTCCCTACGGGATCCTGAAAATGCTCGATCTGCTGAACAAGGATCGCATCCAGTATCAAAAGACTGCAGCCTATGGTCATTTTGGCCGTGAAGACGAGGGATTTACCTGGGAGATGACAGACAAGGCGGAGCAGCTGAAAGACGCCGCCGGACTATAAAAAAATTTTGAATTTTGAATGCTTAATTTTGAATTAAAAGTGCTCGCTGCACTCTCGACAATTCAAAATTCAAAATTCATAATTCATAATTAACACCCCCCCACCGAGGAGCGCTGCAACGGATTTAATATCCGCCAGGCTCGGAAGGGGGGATCAGACAATGCAACCGCGCTCACTCACGATAATCAGGAGATGACTACCATGAGTGAGTTGACCAACAAAGTGAGCGACGCTAGCAGCCGGTTTACCGACTATAAGATCGCCGACATATCCCTGGCCGAGTATGGTCGCCGTGAGATCGCCATTGCTGAAACCGAAATGCCCGGCTTGATGGCGATCAGGGAAAAGTACGCCCCCCAACAGCCCCTTAAGGGCGCCCGCATCACCGGTTCCCTGCATATGACCATCCAGACCGCGGTGCTTATCGAGACACTGGTGGCCCTTGGCGCCCAGGTACGCTGGTGCTCCTGTAATATCTTTTCCACCCAGGACCACGCCGCAGCGGCGATTGCTGCCGAGGGGATACCTGTGTATGCCTGGAAGGGAGAGACGCTGGAAGAGTATTGGTGGTGTACCGAGCAGGTCCTCAACTGGCCGGATGGGGGCAGCCCCAACATGATCCTTGACGACGGTGGCGATGCCACCTTACTGGTCCACAAAGGGGTCGAATTTGCCGATGCGGGTGCGGTACCGGGGCCTCAGGCGGATGACCCCGAAGAGTGGCGCGTCATCCTGGGTGTGCTGAAACGCAGCCTGGAAGAGGATCCCAAGCGTTATCACCGTATGGCGGAATCGATTAAGGGCGTCACCGAGGAGACCACGACCGGTGTCCACCGCCTCTATCAGATGATGGAACAGGGCACTCTGCTGTTTCCTGCCATGAACGTCAACGATTCGGTCACGAAATCGAAATTCGATAATCTCTACGGCTGTCGGGAATCCCTGGTCGACGGCATCAAACGCGCCACCGATGTCATGATTGCGGGAAAGATCGCCGTGATTGCCGGATACGGTGACGTTGGCAAGGGCTGTGCACAGTCGCTACGAGGACTTGGCGCCACTGTGTGGGTAACCGAGATCGACCCAATCTGCGCACTGCAGGCCGCGATGGAGGGCTATCGTGTTGTCACCATGGAAGAGGCGGCACCACTAGGCGATATCTTTGTCACCACCACCGGCAACTTCAAGATCATCACCCACGATCATATGGCCGCCATGAAAGACCAATCCATCGTCTGCAACATAGGTCATTTCGACAACGAGATCGACATTGCGGGAATACGCCACTACACCTGGGAAGAGATCAAGCCTCAGGTACACCATGTCATCTTTCCGGATGGCAAACGGATTATCCTGCTGGCAGAGGGCAGGCTGGTTAATCTGGGTTGTGCCACGGGACACCCCAGTTTCGTCATGTCCAACTCCTTCTCCAACCAGGTTTTGGCCCAGATCGAGTTTTTTACCCGTTCACAAGAGTATCAGAACGAGGTCTACGTACTGCCCAAGAAACTCGATGAAGAGGTAGCCAGGCTCCATCTGGACAAAATTGGCGCCCATTTGACAACCCTCAGCCAGGAACAGGCTGACTACATCGGCGTGCCGGTTGAAGGGCCATACAAACCCGACCACTATCGTTACTGATTGCTGGAAATGAACCGGAAGCTAACGCTTCCGGTTTCTGTCAATCTTTAGGAGTCAGGCCTTGTGCTACTTGATGTCTGTAGTTCGCTCATGTGCAGTTGAGATACGGCCTAACAAGCGCTTTTCTATGTGCTAGAGAGCGGAAACATAACGTCAAAAATAACTTACCATGTATACAGATCAGCAACGACGGAATATCAGTTTCGAACTCTTCCCTCCTAAGACAGAGAAGGGTTTGGAAAATCTAAAACAGAGTGTGGCAGAGTTGAATGCCAAACAACCGGCTTACTTTTCAGTCACCTACGGAGCGGGGGGATCCACTCAGAAGGGGACTTTCGATACGGTAAAGTGGCTGATGGATGAACAGATCACCACCGCCCCACACCTCTCCTGCATCGGTGCCAGCAAGGAAGAGATCCTGGAGATTCTGGAACACTACAAATCGATTGGCATTCGCCGCCTGGTTGCGCTGCGTGGCGATCTGCCCTCTGGTACTGGACTGGGGGACCTCGGCGACCTGAGTCATGCGAATCAATTGGTAGCGCTGATTCAGGAGACCTACCCACAACAGTTTCATATCGAGGTTGCGGCCTATCCCGAGTTTCACCCGCAAGCAAGCAGCCCGCAGCAAGACCTGAGCAATTTCAAGCTCAAGGTGGAAGCGGGAGCCGATAGTGCAATCACTCAGTTTTTCTACAATGCCGACGCCTATTTTCGTTTCCTTGAGAGCTGTCAAAAACTGCAGATCGATATCCCCATCGTGCCGGGAATAATGCCAATCAACAACTTCACTCAACTGGCTCGTTTTTCGGATGCCTGCGGCACAGAGATACCCCGCTGGCTGAGGAAACGACTAGAAGGTTTCGGTGATGACCTGGATGCAATTCGCAGCTATGGCAAAGAGGTTGTGATCCGGCTCTGTGAACGCCTATTGGAGGGGGGCGCGCCTGGTCTGCACTTCTATACCATGAACCAGTCAAAGCCCACCCTGGATATCTGGCAGGCCTTGTCATTGAAATAGGCTCTAGGTTGGGACGAAAAGCGGTCCCCCAAGATAGTTGTTGTTAAAGTTTGATTTGCACTGTTCAATGACTGCATCCAACATCTCAGGTTCAACTGGTTTGGTCAGAAAACCATCCATGCCCGCTGCCAAACAGTGATCAAACATCTCCTGTACCGTATTTGCCGTCAAGGCATAGATCGGCATATAGCGATGCTTTGGTTCAAGACTTCGATAACGCCGGGTAAACTCGAGGCCATCCACGTTGGGCATGCGCAAATCGATGAAGGCCAACTGATATTCGTCATCAGAGACCGCTTGCAGGGCCTCACTGCCATCTTTGGTGACTCTTACTCTATGTCCACGCTGAATTAAAAGGGTCGCGATCACTTTTGCAGCTACCGGATTATCCTCGGCAAGCAGAATATTAATCCCTTGTTGTTGCAACTCATCACCATCAGTCTGGAAACTGGTCAGTTCGGGATTCGACTGAATCCCCAAGGCACGTATTACCAGATAGGCAAACTCCCTGGCGAGGAAGGGCTTGAAAAGGGTATATTCGGGATCTTTACTGATACCGACATCGTGCATTCGGCCGCGATAGCCCACCAGGATAACAGGCAATGTGGGCACCACGGCGTGTACTTTGTAAAGAATCTCCTGTGTGGATGCGTCTTGTAGAGAATCGCAAATCATCAATAACTCTACAGAGCTATCCAAGCTGGCGAGAAACTCACCGGGAAAGTTCGCCTTTATCACATTCATACCAAACTCGCGAGCGACTTTACAATGCAGCTTCATCGCTACTGGGTCCTGCTCATAGACAAGAATAGAGCGTTGCTTCAGGCGTAGAAGTTCGCCCGCTTCTGCTTCTCCATCACGCATCTGTAACGGCAGTCTGACACTGAAGGTGGACCCCTCTCCCAGTCGGCTGACCACTTCAACCGTGCCGCCCATAAGCCGAGTCAAGTCACGTACCACCGTTGTACCAAGACCCGCCCCTTCAAAACGACGGGCACTGCCGATATCCGCTTGCCAGAAACTATCAAAAACAAATTCCTGTCGCGCTTGCGCAATGCCGATACCTGTATCTTCAACCCTGATCAGAATATGGGGTTGAGTTAATTGCCTGTGCTCCCCCACATAAACCAGCTCTACATGGATATAACCCTTATCGGTAAACTTAATCGCATTCCCTAACAGGTTAAACAGTATTTGTGAAATACGCAGCTTGTCACCATAAAGCTCCTGGCGCACATTTGGATCAACCCAGCACAACATCTCAAGTTGCTTCTCATGGGCCGCTCCAGCCAGACTCGACGAGACACTATTGACCAGACTCCGAATATCCAACCACTCGGGTATCAATTCCAGCTTATTGGCATCTATCTTGGAAAGATCGAGCACATCACTGATCAATGACTTTAACAACTGAGTCGAAGATTGAATTGAGTGAAGATACTCTTTCTGTTCATTATCCAGGGGCGTTCCCTGCATTAAGCGCGTCATTCCAAGAACACCAATCAGAGGTGTACGCAATTCGTGGGTCATTGTTGCCAGGAATTCGCCACGGGCCTTTTTTGCCAACTCTGCCTCCTGTTTGGCCTCGTAGAGTTGCCGCATCAAGTAATATTGGTAGAGCGGTATGATCAGCAGCAGAAATAGAAAAAAGAAGGCATCGAAACCACGACTCTGCCAGGATTGCAGATTGATCAAGATTAGATTGTAAGCGCTGAAATTCAGCACCGCAGCCATGATTAAAAGTTTCTTACCGTACCTGGTCCCATAAGAGAGGTAGATCCATAGGTAGATCAGATAGAAAGGGCTGATTGCATCCGCCGTAAGAAGGATTGCCAAGCTGGTGGCACTGACATCCACAACCAGCACTGACTCCTTTCTGTAGCGCATCTCCGGTTTGTAAACGATGCTGATCAGAACACCCAGAAAAATGACCAAATACCATCCGTATAGGGTCAAATAGAGGGTTGTGTTGACGGCATAGTAAGCACTGCTCGTACCCAGCCACATAAACACCATACTGAATAGCCAGATAGCCAATCTCACCAGTGCTTGTTGGTACTCTGAGTTCGAAAGCAGCCTACTATTGAACGGTTGTAAGAATATGTTTGTCATCCCTTTCAATGCGCTAGCAACTCCATGCTAATAACCACACCCGCAAACCTCAGGTGTTTAATATTGAGGTAACATAATAGCAAGAATTAAGTATCAATTTCATATCCGGCAAGCTACTGATATTTATGAATTAAAATAATCCCCATCGATTGCATCCCGGGTCACGCCGGACAACATTTATCTACTCGAGCGATCCCATCCTAAGTTCTTCACCCTATCAGCCGATGTGTAGGCTAACGACGTAGAATCTGTATCCTTTGCTATATCAGTAAAATCGGCAGCTATATTTTTTAAAGGTTAACGCGATGTATATGAAGAGACCAGGTCAACACAATCAGGAAAACGCCCCACATCCATCAGATCGACGCACCATCAAAAGACGCCATCTGATCTACTATCTGCGGGTGTGGCTGCTGGATGGGAACACGCCCCTGGGGCATGTGGTGGACATCAATACCGAAGGCATGATGCTGATCAGTGAAAAACCGGTGAAGACCGGAGAGGAGATGCACCTGGAACTACGCCTGCCGGATAGTGAGGGTGAGCTTAAAGCCATGAGTTTCAAAGCGATATGTCGGTGGAGTGACAAGGATATCAACTCCGCCTTTTACGACTCAGGTTTTGAGTTTATGGATAAGTCGCCAGAGGCGGTGGAAATGTTGCAGACAATGATTGAAGAGTACGGGTTTACGGATTGAGCCGCCAAAAGGTTGATATGCCCGCGATCCCCTGAGCACCCGCATGCCACGCCTGTTTAAGTGATGCAGCGTGCATGCCTCCTAGGGCATAGACGGGGATATTGACCTGATCCACCCAGGCTGTAAAACGGGTCCAACCCAAGGCAGGGGTTTGCGGATGAGAGGCTGTCTGTGCGACGGGTGAGAGCAGTGCATAATCCATTTCTAACCCGGCCGCCCGCGTTAACTCGTCTTGGTTGTGGCATGAGGCGCCCACTAGCCCCGCGCCTGCAGGACGCTGATCGAGCAGCATCAGCTGTCGCGCCGTAAAATGGATACCATCGGCCTGTTGCCACCAATCCTCTACTCGATCGGGACGGTTGATGACCAGTTTGACCCCCCGCGCATGACAGCGCGTCAGACAGGCGGACAACAACTCGCGATAGAGGATATCGGACAGATCATGGGCCCGTAACTGAACAACTCCCACACCCCCGTCCAAGGCATGCTCCAATCTGCACAGAAAATCATCCACCTGCTTGGCATCCTCGCCAGTGATCAGATAACGGCTCGGTAACTGGAGTGCGGTTATCACCGGTCGATCGGCGGCAGGAAATCGATGGGGCTCCATTTCCCTCGGCAACAACCATCTCATGGGTTGCCCCTCGAGACCCCTGGGCACGCCCTGAAAACGGGTGACGCGAAAAAACTCCAATAGCAGTTCACGATCACCGTAGTCGTGCCTGACCCGTATCAGCGGTTGGTAGTCCAACGGCAGAATGCCGAGTTCCTCTTTGAGCTCCCTTAGTAACGCCTGCTGTATGGACTCTCCCGCTTCACATTTACCTCCTGGAAACTCCCACAGCCCTCCCTGATGCATATGGTCGGCACGTTTGGTAACGAGCACGCGAGCTTCCCTGTCGAGGATGGCTGCAGCGGCTACATGAATCATTGTCGCTTAACAGGCCCTAGGTACGGTACTCTGCATTGATCTTGACATAGTCATAGGAGAGGTCACAGGTGAGTACCTGTGCTTGCGCCTCACCACGCCCAAGACTCACACGAATGGTGAACGTCGCCTGGGCCATTACCGCGGCACCCGCTTGCTCTGTATAGTCCTGCGCCCGGCCACCATTGCGCACGATACAGGTATCGTCAAGCCAGATTTCAACTGTATCGATATCCAGATCGGTAACACCCGCGCGACCCACCGCAGCAAGGATCCTGCCCCAGTTGGGATCGGAGGCGAAGAGTGCGGTTTTAACCAAAGGGGAGTGGGCAATCGTATAGGCAACCTCCCTCGCCTCCGCTTCATCTGCCGCATCCTGCACCAGAATCTCCACCAATTTGGTCGCTCCCTCGCCGTCACGTACAATCTCTCTGGCCAACTCCATACAGAGCTCTTTCACCGCCTGGGCAAACAACTGATAGAGCTCGGAATCGGGATCTGTGACCGGTTCGAGAGGGGACACCCCGCTAGCCATCAACACACAGGCATCATTGGTGGATGTATCACCATCCACGCTAATGCTGTTGAACGATGGTTTTACCGCATCATCCAGACAGCGCTGCAGCAGATCCTGGGACAGATCAAGGTCTGTTGCCAGGTATGCAAGCATGGTCGCCATGTCGGGTCGGATCATGCCCGCACCCTTGGCGATTCCGCTGAGAGCGACCTTCACACCTGCAAATTCGAAATCACGGGAGCGCAGTTTCGGCCGGGTATCGGTGGTCATGATTGCCCGGGAGGCCGCTTCCCAACCATCAACACTCAAGCTATTCATGGCTGCTGGCAGGGCATTGAGCATGCGCTCCACAGGCAGATTCTCACCGATCACACCGGTGGAAAAAGGCAGCACCTGCTCCGCCGCACAGTCTGCCGCATCCGCCACTCCCTGGCAGCAGGCTTGCGCATCCCGCAAGCCCTGCTCTCCAGTACCCGCGTTGGCGTTTCCCGAATTGATCAACAGGTAGCTTGGGGTGCCCAGGGCCAGATGCCGCTTGGCGAGCTGGACAGGCGCGGCACAAAAGGCATTGCGGGTGAAAACCGCAGCGCAGGTTGACCCCTGGGTCATTTCGACAATCACCATATCCTCCCTGCCGGGAGTTTTGATACCTGCTGCCGCGGTACCGAGGCGTATCCCGGGGATGGCGAAATGAGGGGAACTCATATCAACTTAAACGGCCATGGCACTGTTTGTATTTCTTACCCGATCCACAGGGGCATGGTTCGTTTCTGCCGATCTTGCGACCTTCGCGAACAAAGGGTTGCTGGGGCTCCTGCTGCTCTGCCATCTCCGCGGGTGCAGCCGTCTCTTCCGGCAGTCCTTCGAAGGCCTCGTGTTTGAACTCGAATTCATCGACCCTTGGCTGCTGTTCCTGGATAGCCATCTCTTCAGGCATCTGAACCTGGACCTTGGATAGCAACCCTGTCACCTCCTCCTTGATACTATCCAGCATACTGGAAAACATCGCGAAGGCCTCGCGTTTGTACTCCTGTTTCGGGTTCTTTTGCGCATATCCACGCAGGTGGATACCCTGGCGCAGATAGTCCATCGCCGCAAGATGCTCTTTCCAGTGGCCGTCGAGGGTCTGCAGCATGATCGCCTTTTCGAACTGACGCATATTCTCTGTGCCCACCAGCGACTCTTTGTCCGTGTAGATCTCTTGCAGGGCCTGGGCTATCTTCTGTTTCAATGTCTCCTCATGCAGATCCTGATCCTGTTCCAGCCACTGCTGGATAGGCCATTCACCACCGAACAGCTCGACCAGGGCCTCGCTCAAACCAGACACATTCCACTGCTCTTCGATACTATCCCGGGGTATGTAATTGTGAAAAACCCCATCCAGTACATCATCCCGCAAGGCGGTGATGGATTCGGAGATATCCGTAGTATCCATCAAATCATTGCGTTGCTCGTACACCACACGCCGCTGATCATTCGCCACATCATCATATTCCAGCAGCTGTTTACGGATATCGAAGTTACGCCCCTCCACCTTGCGTTGGGCATTCTCAATGGCCCGCGAAACCCAGGGATGCTCAATCGCCTCGCCTTTCTCCATACCAAGTTTCTGCATCAATCCGCCTACCTTGTCGGAGGCGAATATGCGCATTAGATTGTCTTGCAGGGACAAGTAGAAACGGCTCGATCCGGGATCACCCTGGCGACCGGAGCGGCCGCGCAGCTGATTGTCAATGCGTCGGGATTCATGACGTTCGGTACCGATGACATGCAAACCACCGGCATCCAGCACATGCTGGTGACGTTTCTTCCAGGCGGCTTTGTGTTCATCGACAGTTGCCGGATCGGGATTCTCCCCGAGCTCCTCCAACTCCGATTCGAGATTGCCGCCAAGCACAATATCAGTGCCTCGACCCGCCATATTGGTTGCGATGGTGACAGATCCGGGGCGGCCGGCCTGGGCTACGATTCCAGCCTCCTGCTCATGGTGCTTGGCATTCAGCACCCTGTGATCCACGTCCGCCTTACCCAACAGTTCCGATACCAGCTCTGAGGACTCAATGGATGCCGTACCCACCAGGACCGGTTGGCCCCGTTTTACGCAATCCTGCACATCCTCCAGTATCGCACCGTATTTCTCATCCGGAGTCAGATAGACCAGGTCCCCCATATCGTCCCGTACCATCGGCATGTTGGTCGGGATGACGACCACTTCCAGGCCGTATATCTGCTGAAATTCAAAGGCCTCCGTATCCGCGGTACCGGTCATGCCCGACAGCTTGTTGTAGAGACGGAAATAGTTTTGAAAGGTGATCGAGGCAAGGGTCTGATTCTCATTCTGAATCTCCACCCCCTCTTTCGCTTCAACCGCCTGATGCTGGCCGTCGGACCAGCGCCGGCCCGGCATGGTGCGGCCGGTAAACTCGTCGACGATGACCACCTGGCCATCCTTGACGATATAGTCCACATTACGTTGAAACAGGGCATGGGCGCGCAAAGCGGCATTGGCATGGTGCATCAAAATGATGTTGCCGGAGTCATAAAGACTGGCGCCCTCCTCCAACAGCCCGGCTTCGGTCAACATCTCCTCGAGATGCTGATGCCCCTCCTCACTGAAGAAGACCTGACGCGCCTTCTCGTCCACAGAAAAATCACCCGGGCCGAAATCGGGTTTTCCCTCTTCATTGGTGATCGGGTCCTGTCTGGTCAGATTGGGTATGATCTTGTTGACCGCCTTATATAACTCCGAGGAGTCTTCCGTCGGTCCCGAGATGATCAGCGGTGTTCGCGCCTCGTCGATAAGAATGGAGTCCACTTCGTCAACGATGGCGAAGTTGGGCGGACGCTGCACCCGTTGATCCGCACTGAAGGCCATATTGTCGCGCAGGTAGTCGAAGCCGTACTCATTATTGGTGCCATAGGTGATATCCGCGGCATAGGCCTGTTGCCGGGTGACAGGTTTCAGATGGAGATATCCATCCTGCTTACCGTCGTGTTCAGGATCATAGAGAAAGGAGCTGCTATCGGGCCCCATGTTGCCTGAGGAGTTGATCACGCCGACACTGAGCCCGAGAAAATCGTAGATACGTCCCATCCAGGCGGCATCACGCCGGGCCAGATAATCATTCACCGTCACCACGTGCACGCCCTTGCCTGGCAGGGCATTGAGATAGGCGGCCAGTGTGGCCACGAGGGTTTTACCCTCACCGGTCCTCATCTCTGAGATCTTGCCCTGATGCAGTACCATGCCGCCGATCAGCTGAACGTCAAAATGACGCATCTGCATCACACGGCGACCCGCCTCCCGCACCACGGCAAAGGCCTCGTTCATGAGGTTGTCGAGGGTTTCGCCCGCTTCCAGGCGGGCACGAAATTCGCTGGTCTTTCCCTTTAAAGCTTCATCAGAGAGCTTCTCAATATCGGCCTCCAGGGCACTAATCTGGGAGACCGTCTTTGACATGCGTTTGACCAGGCGCTCATTTCGGCTACCGAAGATCTTCTTGAAGATGTTACTTACCATTAATCGGGGTTTCCGTCACAGATAGGAAATTTGTGGATGATACAGCAAGCAGTGAAATTGCTGAAGGTCGAGGTTAGCTGGATTGCGAACGTTTTGGCTAATTGGCGGCGAACCAGGCAATCGATTCGCTCAAATGTTGGACAATCCCCGGTAAAACTCCCGTCGCCAGGGATTTATCCCGACTTGCGCTTGTTCAGGATGAAACGGGTCGGATCGATGGTCTTGCCGTTGCGTACCACCTCGAAATGGACATGGGGACCGGTTGACCTTCCCGTGGAGCCCATTGTAGCGATAACCTGGCCCTGTTTGATGCGATCACCAACCTCGACGACGATCCCTTTATTGTGGCCGTAACGGGTGATATACCCCTTACCGTGATTGATCTCGACTAATTTACCATAGCCGTAGCGCTCCCCGGACCAGGTCACAACCCCGGCGGCCACCGCAACCACTTCTGAGCCATCCTTGCCCGCGAAATCCATCCCTTTGTGCATACTCCGTTTGCCGGAGAAGGGATCGTTGCGCATGCCATAGTAAGAAGAGATCCAGCCCTTGTTGACCGGTCGTCCAGTGGGGTGGACAGACTCTTCCAAGTTGGAGTTCATGATCAGATCCTCAACCAGGGTGAGTTGCTGATGGCGATGATCGATCACCTGCTCCAACTGCTCCATCTGTACCAGCAGATCCGGCAATGCCGACTGTTCATTGCGGGAGAGCTTAACTTCCGGCCCACCCAAGGCGGGCGGCGCTTCGAAACTGAATTCACCCTTATCCAGCCCACCGATATTGACCAGGCGTTCACCCAGTGCATCCAGGCGCAATAGTTGCGATTGCAGCTGGCCAATGCGGATTGCCAGGGCATCGATTCCGCCCTGAGTATCGGATTTGGCGTCCTCCAGAGCACGACGCTCCCTGGCGAATGTCTGCTTCAGACTCGACACCAGCTGGTGCTCGGGAAACTCCGTATCGTTGACACCCATCTGGTAGCCAAACCAGAGCATGCCGGCACCGAAAAGTGTGACGAGACCCACCAAAAGGGAGACGCGCAGGCATCTCATGGCAGTGCTACAGGTCTGTCCAATTCCGCGTAAGTATATGATATCCATTGCTAAAAATAGCTAATTTTACAGTCTATGTATAACTAATGTCGGTCACAAGGTAACGAACTTTATCACTTTCTCTACAAAATGTGATGTTTTTTATCAATATTTTCTCTAAGCTCCCACCATGCAGCCAGTCTCAAAAATCGTCGCATCGGGCACAGCCATAAGCAGATTGGGTGCCCAATTGTCGACCCAAAAGGCCCTTTATCAGCAACTCATAAAGCTGCTGCCAACACCCCTTGATACACAGCTCAAGGCAGCCGTATTGCAAAACGGCACCCTGAGTCTGTTCGTCCCGTCACCGGTATGGGCGAGCCGCTTCCGCTATCTATTGCCACAGCTGCACAAAAAGTTGCAGAGCCATGGCATTCACGTGGATCAGGTTCGTACCCGAATCCTGCCAAGCGATTCAGCCAAGCCCAAAATTGAACGAAACAGGCATCCAATCACCCTCAGCCCCGAGGTTAGGAAACAATTAAGACAAACCGCTGAAGCCATCGACGACCCATCCCTCCGGGATGCGATTCTCAGGATCAGCCACCATGGGGATGAGTAGACATAAACGACCTGACCCTTGACAGTTCGCAGGCATGGGTGTGCCGCGAGCATCCCCTTGAATAGATGCAGTTGCTGGTTTCATGCCGCGAAATTGTGCTAACGAAATAAAAAAAGGGCTGTATAAACAGCCCTTTAAACAACCGGATCGTTAGCTTCGGTTATCAGGAGATAGTGAGGTGTGCCGGTTGCATGTAAGAGATCGGGGCGTCTTCGGGCTCATCGAAGGTAATCTCCTCCCAGGCGTCCTTTTGACTGATCAGTTCCCGCAGCAGGCGATTATTCAAGGCATGACCCGATTTATGCCCATTGAAGGTGCCGATCAGGCTATGGCCAAGCAGATAGAGATCACCAATGGCATCCAGGATCTTATGTTTGACGAACTCGTCTTCATAACGCAATCCATCATCATTCATAACCCGGTAATCATCCACCACCACGGCATTGTCGAGGCTCCCGCCCAGGGCCAACTCTTTCTGGCGCAACATCTCGATATCGCGCAGAAATCCGAAGGTGCGGGCGCGACTGACTTCACGTACAAAGGAGGTTGAGGAGAAGTCGACGGTGGCGAACTGGGAGTGCTCTTTGAAGGCGGGGTGATCGAAATCGATGGTGAAGGAGACCTTGAATCCATCGAAGGGCTCGAAACTGGCGCGTTTGTCCCCCTCTTCAACTTCAACCTTGCGTTTGATGCGAATGAAACGCTTTGCCTTGTTCTGCTCTTCCACACCTGCGGATTGGAGCAGAAACACGAAAGGTCCCGCGCTGCCGTCCATGATCGGCACCTCAGCGGCGCTGACATCGACATAGGCATTGTCGATCCCTAATCCGGCGAAAGCGGAGAGCAGGTGCTCCACGGTTGAGACCCGAACACCATCCTGCACCAGCGTGCTGGAGAGCCTGGTATCACCCACATTTTCCGCACAGGCGCGTATTTCAACCGGCGGTTCAAGATCGACACGTCTGAAAACGATCCCTGTATCAGGAGCGGCCGGACGCAGAGTGAGGTAGACTTTCTCCCCTGTATGCAGCCCCACTCCCGTGGCGCGTATCACGTTCTTCAACGTACGTTGCCAAATCATCGACTTTCAGCTCCCAAAGCTGTGAAATGCCTTACTTGAAGGCCCAAAAACCGCGCATGCTAGCACAAGCGTCTGGTTGTAGAAACAGCAGCCGGCTCTCAACCTCTATCAGCCACCTTCAATCAACCATCAGAACAGACGCTCGATTCTACACCAACTCAACGTCTCTGGAAACAAAAAATACAACATGTTGCCTTTCTGCAACGATCCCTCTTTAATCCTAGGCCTAAGATGGCATTTTGTGAAGGCCTTAATCGGCTTGGCGACGCAGGAAAGCCGGGATATCCAGATAATCGAGGTTCCCATCGGCCGTGGCAGCGGCGGACGGGCGATTTGTCTGTCCATTTCGCAACACAGTGGGCCGATCCAGTTCCCGATAATCATCCGGTGCGGCCTGGGGATCATCCGCATCCACCAGCTTGACGTGGGCAATCTCCTCCACCTGGGTAGGTGTAGGCAGTTCTGCCTTCAACCGCTCTCCAAGGCCGGTGGCCACCACGGTCACCCGCATATCATTCGCCATATCCCCGTCGATGACCGTCCCCACCACCACGGTGGCGTCATCATCGGCGAACTCACGCACCGTGTTACCCACCTCATCAAATTCACCGATCGCCAGATTCAGGCCTGCTGTGATATTCACCAGGATACCCTTGGCCCCGGCCAGATTGACATCTTCCAGTAGCGGACTGCGGATTGCCCGCTCTGCCGCCTCCCGGGCCCGGTTATCACCCGACGCCTCTCCCGATCCCATCATGGCCGCACCCATTTCCGACATCACGGTGCGCACATCGGCAAAATCAACGTTGATCAGCCCGGGCCGGGTAATCAGTTCAGCAATACCCTGTACGGCATGCAGCAGCACATCGTTTGCCGCCTTGAATGCATTCAGCAGACTCATCTCCTTACCCAACACGGCCAGCAGTTTCTCATTGGGAATGGTAATCAGGGAATCGGTATGGACACCCAACTCCTCCATGCCCTTTTCCGCAATTTTCATCCGCTTGCCACCCTCAAAACCGAACGGCTTGGTGACCACTGCGACAGTCAGAATACCCAGCTCCTTGGCCACCTGGGCGACCACCGGTGCGGCGCCGGTTCCTGTGCCTCCCCCCATGCCGGCGGTGATAAAGACCATGTCCGCACCGGTCAATACCTCTTCGATTCGGTCACGATCATCCATCGCCGCCTGCCTGCCGATATCCGGGTTCGCCCCCGCGCCCAAACCCTTGGTGATATCAGTACCGAGCTGCAGCTGAGTACGTACTTCACTGTTGCGCAGTGCCTGCGCGTCGGTGTTGGCACAGATAAAATCGACGCCCTCTATCTCACCCGATAACATGTGGTTAACGGCATTGCCGCCCCCACCGCCTACACCGATTACCTTGATCACAGCACTCTGGCTGTGGGTATCCATCAATTCAAACATTGTCTACCTCCTCGACTGTCGCGCCCGACAGGATAAAAAAATAAAAGCTAACTCATCACCAACGGCACCCTGCTCAGGCACCGTTTCGATACCACTAAAAATTACCTTGGAACCAATGCTTCATGCGGTCCCAAATCGCTTTCAAGCCACCCTCGTTGGCCAACTCATGGCCACCCTGGGAACGGTTTCGCTGTCCAAAAAGCAATAGACCTACACCTGTGGAGTAGATGGGATTGCGCACCACATCAGAGAGTCCGCTGACATATTGCGGCACCCCCAGCCTTACCGGCATATGAAACACCTCTTCCGCCAGCTCGATGACACCTTCCATCTTTGAACTGCCACCGGTCAGCACCACGCCGCCGGCAATGACATCCTCGAATCCGCTACGTCGCAATTCCGCCTGAATCAGGGTCATCAACTCTTCATAGCGGGGCTCGACCACTTCAGCCAGGGTCTGCCGGGAGAGCCTGCGGGGCGGCCGTTCTCCGATACTGGGCACCTCGATGGTCTCGTCGCTGGTGGCCAGCTGAGTGAGGGCACAGGCATACTTCATCTTGATCTCTTCGGCGTATTGGGTCGGGGTACGCATCGCAACCGCAATATCATTGGTCACCTGGTCCCCTGCGATGGGGATCACCGCCGTATGCCGGATCGCACCGCCGGTAAAGACGGCGATATCGGTGGTGCCACCGCCGATATCCACCAGACAGACCCCAAGCTCCTTCTCATCCTCACTCAGCACTGAATGACTGGAGGCGAGCTGTTCCAGAATCAGGTCATCCGCTTCAAGACCGCAACGACGGATACACTTGACGATATTCTGTGCTGCACTCACCGCGCCGGTAACCATGTGCACCCTGGCTTCCAGGCGTACCCCCGACATCCCGATGGGATCGCGAATACCCTCCTGCTCATCGATGATGAACTCCTGGGGCAGAATATGCAGAATCTTCTGGTCGGCCGGGATCGCTACGGCACGGGCTGCATCGATCACACGCTCCACATCACCCTGGGTCACCTCCTTATCCCTGATGGCCACGATGCCATGGGAATTGAGGCTGCGGATATGGCTGCCGGCGATGCCTGCATAGACCGAGTGAATCTCACACCCAGCCATCAACTCCGCCTCTTCAACAGCCCGTTGAATCGACTGCACCGTGGACTCGATATTCACCACCACGCCCTTTTTCAAGCCGCGGGATGGATGAGAACCGATGCCTATGATCTCGATACCGCTATCCGCTTTGATCTCACCGACGATCGCCACTACCTTGGAAGTGCCGATATCGAGACCGATGATGAGATTTTTCTCACTTCGTTTAGTCATTCACTTTCCCACTATCCTAGCCCCTCTGGACGGGCTATCCGTTTGTGCTTGCTGTTCGGAATTCATATCTCGCCAGTAGACCGAAAAACCATTGGTATATCGAAGATCCACCCGTTGCAACTGCGACTCGGCCTGCCCTTTAAGGAAGGGATAGAGCTGGACGAAACGGCTCAATCTTGGCATCACATCCCTTCTTCCAAGATCAAGTTGCAAACCGCCACTGGTCTCGATTTGCCATGACTGACGCGCATCGACCCGAAGCTGTTTCAGCTCCAGTCCCGCTGTCTGCAGCAGGGTACGCATTTTGAGATAACCCTGGGTTACCCTCTGTGCATTTTCATCTTCACCAATCAGGGTTATCAGGCCCGGTATCCGGGACAACTTTTTGGGTCTGAAGACTTCACCATGCCGGTTCACCATGGCAGTTTCGCCCCAATATGCCAGCGGTACCTGTTCAACCACCCTGAGGGCCAATTTGTCTGGCCATACTCGACGCACGCTGGCACTCTTTACCCAGGCCAGTTGCTCGATCTGGTTGCGTATCTGCAGCAGATCGACTGTGAAGAAATTTCCGCTTACCGCTCGCGCGACGGTCTGCTCCAAGCCTTGCCTGTTGAGGTGCTTGATCTCACCATCCACACTCACAACCCGTACCGGCATGCTCAGGGGGTCCAGTAGTCGGGTGACGCCCCAACCGCCCAACCCGGCAATCAAAAATATGACCAGCAGCGACATAAGCCTGGCCCTGTCTAAAAGCCGAACCACCTTCGGGGTTTGTGTAGATGGGTGATTGCGTTTCCTACTCATGACCATCCCTCCCTAGACTGGTTGAGAGTATGCGTAACACCAACGCTTCGAAATCGATCCCCGCCACCTTGGCAGACATTGGCACCAGGCTGTGATCGGTCATACCGGGAACGGTATTGGCCTCGATCAGCCAGGGTTGGCGCTGCTCGTCCAGCATCAGATCGATGCGACCCCAGCCACTCGCGCCAACAGCTTCGAATGCCTTCACGCAGAGTGCCTGTAATTTCTCCTCTTCAGCCTGCGGAAGACCGCAGGGACAGTGATAGCGCGTACTGTTTGCTGAATATTTTGCCTGGTAATCATAAAAGAGATGGGGCGTCTCCAGACGGATCATCGGCATCGCCTTACCCTGCAGGATGGTGGTGGTGTACTCCTCCCCGACAATCCAGCGCTCGGCCAGGACCTGCGCATCGTACTGCCGGGCCACTTCCCAGGCGGTACGCAATTGATCATCGTTCTCCACCTTGCTCATACCGATACTGGAACCCTCGCAGATCGGTTTTATCATCAGCGGATAACCCACTGATGCGGCCTTGCCCAAGTCGCTCTCGTTGACGATCAGCGCCGATTCGGGAGTCGGGATACCGACTCCCCGCCATACCGCTTTGGTACGGTATTTATCCATGGCAAGGGCCGAACCAAGCACGCCACTGCCGGTATAGGGCAGACCCATTCGCTCCAGCGCACCCTGGATGACCCCATCCTCGCCACCGCGACCGTGCAGGATGATAAACGCCCGTGCATAATCACCTTCGGCGAGCTGGCTCAGCACATCATCACCCACATCAACCGCTTCGGCCTGAACACCCTTGTTCAGCAACGCCGCCAACACCGCGTTCCCGCTCTTCAACGAGACTTCACGTTCGGCAGATTGACCGCCCATCAATACGGCAACCTTGCCAAATGCCTGTGGTGATACGCTTGCGTTCAACTCGGCTCTCCAATACGGTGGACTTCGGTCTTGAGCTCGACTCCACTCTGCGCTGCCACTTCCCGTTCTACTTCGGCAATCAGCATCTCGATATCCCGCGCCGTCGCATGGCCGGTATTGATAATGAAGTTCGCATGTTTCTCCGATACCTGGGCACCCCCCATGCGCATGCCTTTCAATCCAGCTGACTCAATCAGGCGTGCAGCGAAATCCCCTGGAGGATTGCGAAACACCGAACCACAGCTGGGTTGACTGGTTGGCTGGGTAGCAGCACGACGCTCCAACAACTGCCTGATTCGTTGTTGAGCGGCCTCGACATCACCCGCTTCCAACTTCAGTTCAGCCGCGAGAAACCACTCACCGGCGGGGCCTTCAACCCGGCGATAGCCGATCTCAAAATCCTTCGTTGGGCGGTTGCGTACTTCACCGAACCGATCAATGGTTTCCACCCTGACCACCTGTTCCCAGGTCTCGCCGCCAAAGGCCCCCGCATTCATCGCCAACGCACCACCCAGGGTGCCAGGTATGCCTGCCAGAAACTCCAATCCGCACTGACCCGCCCTGGCCGCCAAACGTGCCACCTTGGCACAGGCGATACCCGCTTCGGCATAGAGCAAGCCATCGCTTCGCCATTCACTGGCAACCAGGCAGCCCTTGGTTGCAATTACAGTGCCTTTGAATCCCCCGTCCCTAACCAACAGGTTACTGCCCAAGCCAAGCCAGAACAGGGGCTCATCAGGGCTCAATTGACTGAGGAATTGCACCAGATCATCACGGTCCGCTGGACGATAAAAACAGCTTGCAGGCCCACCAACCCGCCAGGTTGTATGGCGGGAGAGCGGCTCATCGAAGCGCATCTCACCGCGCAGGGATTGTTGATTAAACGCAGGCATCATCTGTATTCACTCTCAGCACGGGGATTGTCGCTTTTCAACCTGACCCTGTGTGACAGATCCCGCTGTCCCTCGGATAGATCGGCTAACAGCGTGCGCCGGACAAACGGAAACCCCGGAAGATTGGCTTGCAGGGATTCACCGCATCCCTGATGCAGCCGTTTCATGTCGATTCCGTAACTCATGACTCCACCTCCTGACAGAGTCGTCGAGGCAGTTCTGCCGCGACGGAACCGATACTGCCAGCACCCACGGTCAGAACAATATCCCCATCCAGAAGCAGACCCTGCAAAAGTTGCGGCAGCTCCTGCAATGGCTCCACAAACACAGGATCAACCTGGCCCCGGATACGTATGGCGCGATTCAGATCGCGTCCACTGGCACCCTGAATCGGTTCTTCTCCAGCGGCATAGACCTCACTCACGATCAATAGATCCGCTTTCGAGAGAACCTGTACAAAGTCCTCGAACTGCTCTTGCGTTCGTGAATATCGGTGGGGTTGAAACACCATCACCAGACGCCGTTCCGGCCAGCCGTCTCGGACTGCCGTCAAGGTGGCGTCGATCTCCCGCGGATGGTGGGCATAATCATCAATAAACATCACCTGTTTACCATCTACGTAACAATCGCCCTTGGTCTGAAAACGCCGACCGATACCGGCAAAGTTTTGCAATGCGGTATTGATGCTGTGACTCTCGATATTGAGTTCAAGGGCGACGCAGATAGCCGCCAGGGCATTCAACACATTGTGTCTGCCCGGTAGATTGAGGGTGATCTGCAGTGGTTCCGCCAAGGCTTTCGTTTGCAGGGTAAAATGGGTCTTAAGACCATCCCTGACCACATCAACCGCCCGCACATCAGCATCATCACTGAAACCATAGGTGGTAATCGGGCGTGAGATCTCCCCTAACAGATTGCGGATCTCATCGTCATCGATACACATCACAGCCCGACCGTAAAATGGCAGATGGTGCAGAAACTCCAGAAAGGTACCGCGCAAGCGGTTGAAATCACCACCGTAGGTGGTCATATGGTCCGCATCGATATTGGTCACCACCGCCAACATCGGCTGTAGATAGAGAAACGATGCATCGCTTTCATCCGCCTCTGCGACCAAGTACTCCCCATCACCCAGGCGTGCATTGGCGCCGGCGCTGTTGAGTCTGCCCCCGATCACAAAGGTCGGATCCAGACCGGCCTCCGCCAATATGCTGGTAACCAGACTGGTGGTGGTGGTCTTGCCATGGGTACCCGCCACGGCGATGCCATAGTGGAAACGCATGATCTCCGCCAGCATCTCCGCTCTAGGCACCACCGGTATCCTGGCATCTCGAGCGGCGCTGACTTCGGGGTTATCCTCTTTGATGGCGCTGGAGATCACCACCGCGTCCACCGCCTCCACATGCTCACGCTTGTGGCCGAACTTGACCTCGGCCCCCAGCCTGGTGAGCCGCGATGTCACCGCGCTCTCCCGTTGATCCGATCCGGTTACCTGGTAACCCAGGTTGATCATCACCTCGGCGATGCCACTCATGCCAGCACCACCGATACCGACAAAATGGATCCGGCGCATGCGACCCATGCTGTTCGGGGCATAGCGATTGCGCAGTTGCTCACTCATGGGTGAATGACCTCCAGGCAATAGTCCCCGACTCTAGCGGCAGCATCCGGCTTTGCCAGACCGCGTGCCGCGGTGGCCATCTGCAGGAGTTTGTTTCTGTCTGTGCAGAGACTGCCCAACAGCCGTGCCAGGTTTCGTCCGTCCAGGCTGGGTTGCGGAATCAGGTGCGCGGCATCCGCTTTCACGAGAAATTCCGCATTGCGTGTTTGATGATCATCCACGGCAAATGGATAGGGTACGAGTATCGCCCCCAAACCTGCCGCAGCCAGCTCGGAAACCGTCAATGCGCCGGCACGACAGATAACCAGATCGGCCCAGGCGTAGGCCTCGGCCATATCGGTTTCAAAGGCGATCACCTCCGCCTCCACCGCCAGTTCCCGATATCTGTCCAGGGTTTCATCGAGCAGCTTTTCACCTGCTTGATGACGTACCTGAGGCCGCACTGCCTCAGGCATCATGGAGAGTGCCTCCGGTACACATTGATTGAGTGCCCGGGCACCCAGGGAACCGCCGAGCACCAACAACCTGATTGCCTCTTCTCGCTCGGCAAAACGTGCCTCCGGCAGAGGCAGGGAGAGGATATCCTGGCGTACCGGATTGCCTATCGTCTCCGCCTGGGCCTCCGCACCGAAGCTTCCGGGAAAGGCCTCGAAAACCTTGGTTGCAAAACCGGCCAAGATACGATTGGTCAATCCCGGTATCGCATTCTGCTCTTGTATTACCAAAGGTATGCGCATCATTCTGGCGGCCAAACCGCCAGGGCCGGTAGCGAACCCCCCCATACCCAACACCAGCTGCGGTCGGGTGCGACGCAGCACACGGTGGGCCTGCCAGAGCGCTTTGCTGATGGTAAAGGGGGCAGCCAGGCGCCGCTTCAAGCCGCTCCCGCGCACACCTTTCACCTGTAGCGTCTCCAGTGGATAGCCATAATCGGGTATCAGTCTGTTCTCCATGCCGGAACGACTGCCCAGCCAGGTAATGCGACAACCTTTTTGCTTCATCCAATCGGCCACCGCCAGGGCGGGGAAGAGATGCCCACCTGTACCGCCTGCCATAACCATCACATGAGGCTCCATGATCGCCTCCCGTGCTTGCTCTTGACTCTCTTCTGCCGTGATTCGGAATCGATTCGCAACAACAACGCAATCATCATGCAGACGACGATGATGCTGTTGCCGCCATAACTCATGAACGGCAGTGTCAGACCCTTGGTCGGCAGCATACCCACATTCACGCCGATATTGATGAAGGCTTGCATACCAATCCAGAGACCCAAGCCATAGGCGGTAAAGCTGGAAAAGCGCTGACCTGTCCGTTCCGCTTTTACACCTATCTGAAATGCCCGCCAGGTAATGAAGGCAAATAGCAGAATCACACCCAGCGTTCCCAGCAGACCGAACTCCTCACCCACGACGGCCATGATGAAATCCGTATGCGCCTCCGGCAGGTAGAACTGTTTCTGGATTCCATTGCCCAATCCCACTCCGCTGACTTCACCCCGGCCAAAGGCGATCAGTGCCTGGGAGAGCTGAAAATCGGTATTGAAGGGATCGTCCCATGGATTCAAAAAGGTGGTCATGCGTTGCCACCGATAGGGTGAGAAGTAGATCAGCGCCCAACCTGCCACACCGGCAACAACAATCAGCATGGAGAACTGATACAGCACCACCCCACCGAGAAACAGCATACCGGTGGCGGTTGCGAACAGGACTACCGTGGTACCGAAATCGGGTTGCAGCAGTATCAGTGAACTCGTGATGATCAACAACAGCATCGGTTTTGCGAATCCCCAGAATGAGCGCGCGACCTCATCTTGACGACGCACCAGGTAACCGGCGATGTAGAGCACCATGAAGAGTTTCATAAATTCGGAACTCTGTAGATTGAAACCCCCCAGGGGTATCCAGCGGGTAGCGCCATTGACACTTTTGCCAACTCCGGGAATCAACAGCATCAGTAACAGCAACAGCCCCAGAAAGACCAATAACGGTCCAGCCTTCTGCCACTGCTGCATCGGTATTTGATAAACAAGATAGGCAGCAAGCAAGCCAAGCATAATGGCGAATAGATGGCGATAGACATAGAAGAAGGGTGAACCCCCAAGTCGTTCTCCTACCGTCATCGATGCAGATGAGACCATCACCAAACCGAAACAGAGGAGTACCAATGCCGCACCCAACAACCACCAGTCCAGAAGGGGCTGAGGGGCCGGTTTGCCTGCACGCGCATCCTGTGCCTGTCTAGTGACGAGTGTGCTCATGCCGGGAGCGCCTCCACCGCTTGGATGAAGGCCTCACCACGGGCTGCAAAATTCTGAAACATATCGAAGCTGGCGCAAGCGGGAGAGAGCAACACCCGATCCCCTGGCTCAACCAACTCCGTCGCCAGATTCACAGCCTCTTCAAGTGTTGCCGCATGCACTATTCGCACTCGACCGGCGAGTACCGCTGCCAATTCAGATGCATCCTTGCCAATCAGGATGACTGCCCGAGCTGTTTTTTCAACAACCGGTGCCAAGGGTGAGAAATCCGCATCTTTGCAATCGCCACCGGCAATCAACACACTCCTGCTGCTGCCCTCATCAGGATGCAGTCCCTGCAAGGCAGCAATGGTGGCCCCCACGTTGGTGCCCTTGGAGTCGTTATACCAGCGCACACCTGCTTTATCGCTGATCCATTGGGTGCGATGCGGCAGGCCTGTATAACTTCTCAGGGCCGCCAACATATCGTTTTGCGGCAGGCCCACGGCACTGCCCAATGCCAAAGCCGCGAGGGCATTAGCCATATTGTGACGGCCGGGTATGCGCAGCTCGGTAACCGGCATCAGAGGGGTATGCCCCTCACTCAGCCATTTGATTCCATCCAGTTCATGCAGCCCGAAATCATCTCCTTGCGGCGCGCCAAGAGTAAAGCCGATGGTGGTTGTCTGGGGCACCGCCATAGCGGCAACGCGTGCATCATCACGGTTGATCACCATGATCTCGCAATTGCTATAAATTGACGCCTTGGTGGCGGCATACTCTTGCAGATTCCGGTAACGATCCATATGGTCGGCGCAGACATTCAACACAACCGCAGCTTGGGATTTGAGTGAATGGGTGCTCTCCAGCTGAAAACTGGAGAGTTCAAGCACGTACAACTCTACGTCATCAGCCAACAGGTCAAGTGCGGGCAACCCGAGATTGCCGCCCACCGCAACCCTGACACCTGCCATGCGTGCCATATCTCCCAACAGGGTCGTTACAGTGCTCTTGCCATTCGAACCTGTAATGGCGACTACCGGCGCCTTGACAACTCTGGCAAACAACTCCACATCACCGACTATCTCTATTTGCCGCTCTTTGGCTGCACGGATCAGTGGCTCGTCTAGTGACACGCCCGGACTTACCACCAGTCGACTGGCGGCATGGAACACCTCCGCTTGAAAGCCGCCAAGAAACATCGCCATGTCGGGATATTCCTTGCGCAACGCCTCCAATCCCGGCGGATTCTCGCGACTATCGGTGACTGCCAGGGATTCCCCCTGAGCCGCCAGGTAGCGAGCGCAAGAGAGCCCGGTCGCCCCCAATCCGACGATCAGTGTTTTAGCTGAATTTGTCCCTTGTTTCGCCATCAACGTATCTTCAGACTCGCCAGACCCACCAACACCAGAATCACGGTGATGATCCAAAATCGCACGATTACCCTGGGCTCAGGCCAACCCTTGAGTTCAAAGTGGTGATGCAGTGGCGCCATACGAAATATGCGTTTGCCGGTCAGCTTGTAGGACAAGACCTGCAACACCACCGAAACCGTCTCCACAACGAAAACCCCACCCATGATAAACAACACAATCTCCTGTCTTACGGCCACCGAGACGACGCCCAGTGCCGCACCCAATGCCAAGGCACCCACATCCCCCATGAAGACCTGTGCCGGATAGGTGTTGAACCATAGAAATCCCAGTCCAGCGCCAACCAATGAGGCACAGAAGACGATCAACTCGCCTACCCCTGGCAGATAGGGAATCTTCAAGTAGGCAGCAAAATCGGAGTGGCCGGTGACATAGGCTATAACCCCCAATGCGCCACCCACCATCACGGTCGGGAGAATCGCCAGACCGTCGAGTCCATCGGTCAGGTTGACCGCATTTGATGAGCCGACGATGACCAGGTAACTGAAGAGAATGAATACCGGTCCCCAATCCAAAGAGACATCCTTCAGATAGGGGATCAGGAGTGCGGTCTCCATGGTTGAACTGGCGGTGTAGTAAAAAACCAACGAGGCACCCAAACCCGCCACTGATTGCCAGAAATATTTCCAGCGCGCGGAGAGGCCCTTGGGATCGTTCAGGACCAGTTTCTTATAATCATCGACCAATCCGATGAGACCAAAGGTCATGGTGACAATCAAAACGATCCACACATAGCGGTTTTCCAGATCCGCCCATAACAGAGTGGCAATGGCAATCGCCACCAGAATCAACGCCCCACCCATGGTGGGGGTTCCGGCTTTGGAAAAGTGCGTCTCCGGACCATCATCACGCACCGTCTGTCCGATTTGATGAAAACTCAACCGGCGTATCATTACCGGACCGAGGGTCAGGGAGATCAAAAGCGCGGTCAAGACCCCAAGGATGGTACGCAAGGTCAGGTATTGGAATACTCTGAAACCATTGTCGAACTGGGTAAGCCAATCGGTAAGATAGAGCAACACTGTCAGCCTCTCCCCTCATTCATCAGGCGATCAACCACCCGTTCCATGGCTGCAGTTCGAGAGCCCTTTACCAGTAATGTGTCGCCTCGGCGAAGGGAGCTGGCAAGGGTCCCGATGAGTTGATCCAAATCAGAAAATGCCAAGGCTCCGTCACCGAAGCCTTCAGCTGCATAACGGCTCAGCTCTCCCAGGGTATAGAGATGGGAGAGGCCCGCCTGTTTCGCTTTTGCACCGAGTTGGTTGTGCAGGGCAATGGCTTGATCACCCAGTTCAGCCAGATCTCCCAACACCAGGATCTGTTCTCCGGGCGCACTGCGTAATACATCCACCGCCGCTACCACCGAGTCGGGGTTGGCGTTATAGGTGTCATCGATGAGACGATATCCCGCGGGAGTCAAGTGCATCCGCAGACGACCCGCCACCGGTTTCACAGCAGCAAGACCCTGTTCTATCTCACTCACCGAAGCACCCATCGCCAAAGCACCCGCAATCGCGGCCAGGGCGTTCATCAGATTGTGCCGACCGGCAAGCGCCAGCTTCACGTCGAAACAATCCTCCCGGTAGCTGACCTGCATATGGTTATAGAAACCGTTATCCGTCCAGCGCATCTCTGCCCGAGCGAGATCGCAGTGCACGGTCGCCTGTCTCGAGCTGCCAAAACTGATCAGTTTCCGCTCCCCCAGCAGATCACGCCACAATGGAAAGTAGTCGTCGTCTGCATTCAAGATCGCGATGCCACCAGGTTTGAGTCCGCTCAGGATCTCGCCTTTTGCCTTGGCCACCCCCTGCAGGTCACCGAATCCCTCCAGGTGGGCAGCGCCCGCATTGGTTATCAGCACCACATCCGGGTGGGCGATATGGCTCAGGTAGCCGATCTCACCGGGATGATTGGCCCCCATCTCCACCACCGCAAAGGCTTCATCCTGCATCCGCAGGAGCGTCAGAGGCAGGCCTATCTCATTGTTCAAGTTACCCTGGGTGGCAAGCACTCTCCCCTTCTGTTGCAGAATGGAAGCAAGTAGCTCCTTGACTGTTGTCTTGCCATTACTGCCGGTGATTGCAATCAGCGGCATTGAGAAACTGTCACGCCATACCCCGGCCAGACGACCCAGTCCGATCCGGGTATCCGTTACCTGGAGCTGTGGGATCTCCGGTTTCTGGGGCTCACTGACCATTACCGCCACCGCACCCTTGTCAAGGGCCTGCCCGATGAAGTTATGACCATCGAAATGGGGGCCCTTCAAAGCGACATACAGATCTCTCGCCTGCAGTGTGCGGCTGTCGGTACTGACAGCACTGAAACTGACATCTTCACCAACCCATTTGCTGTTCAGGCTGCGCGCCACTTGCGACAGGCACAGGCTGTTCATCGCGCCACCCCCGGCCACTCGTTGAGGGCGGCTGTCACCTGTTCGCGGTCGTCGAAATGGAGAACCTCCTCTCCCACGAGCTGGTAGTCCTCATGACCCTTACCCGCCACCAATACCAGGTCGCCAGGCGCCGCATCCGCAATCGCAATCTTGATGGCTTGACCCCGGTCCGGTTCAAGTCGTGCCTGATCCGGCATCTTCATGCCTGCCAGGATCTCCTGAATGATTTCCATGTTCGACTCACTGCGCGGATTGTCATCTGTGATGATCACACGATCCGCAAGCCGTTCAGCCAGCGCCCCCATCAACGGACGTTTGCCGCGATCCCGATCGCCGCCGCAACCGAATACAACACTCATCGATCCGGAACAGTGCATGCGCAGCGCTTGTAAAGCCTTCTCCAGGGCATCCGGGGTATGGGCGTAATCCACCACCACACTGGGCTTCTCTTTGCCACCCAGCAATTCCATTCGACCAGGTACAGTAGACAGCGAGGAGAGCACCTCCGCGCTACGGGACAGAGACCAGCCCCGCTGCAACAGCACCAGCAGCACCGCCAGCAGATTGGCTGCATTGAAGCGACCCAGCAGTCTGGTCTCCAGATCGGCTTCACCAAGGTGGGTCGAGACATTGATCCGCATTCCCTGGGCGGTGGGTACAATATCCAGGGCCCGCGCCCAGCCATCGAGACCGGCAGGCAGCTCTGCCGCCGGCTCAAGCGTGTAACCCAGCAGTGCCACGCCATCCGCCACTGATTCGAGCAGGGTTCTGCCAAAGACATCGTCAAGGTTCACCACCGCACTGCCGAGGCCCGGCATATGAAACAGTCGTTGCTTGGCCGCGGCATAGTTTTCCAAGCTCCCGTGATAATCGAAATGATCACGGCTGAGATTGGTGAAGATGGCGCAATCGAAGGCCACCGCCCCTGCCCGACCTTGATCCAGGGCGTGGGATGACACCTCCATGCTCACCGCGGCCGCACCCTGCTCAAGCAGAGCATGCAAATGCTTCTGCAGGGTAACCGCATCGGGGGTGGTATAACCGGTGGGTGTCAATTGACCGGGAAGCCCAACACCCAGGGTTCCCATGATGCCGCAGGGTATTTCGCCCATCAGCGCATGGGCCAGCAACTGGCTGATGCTGGTCTTGCCGTTGGTGCCGGTGATCCCATAGACCGACATCAGGCGACTGGGATGCTGGTAGAATCGACCGGCGATCCGGCTTACATGCCGGGTCAATTGGGCAAGCGCCAACAGGGGAACGGGCAGCTTCAAGACCGCCGCCAGCTGGTCGCCCTTTGTGCTATCCGTCTCCCATAGAATGGCGACCGCCCCCTTTGAAACCGCTTGCTCGGCAAAAGCCAACCCATGATGATGCTCACCGGCACAAGCGATGAAGAGCGAACCCGGTGTCACATCACGACTATCCAAAGTGATCCCGGTCACTTCACGATCATCCTGCACCGGCACTGTAACCAGTCCATGCAACAGGGATGTCAATGTCGCCCCGGGGGTGAGTCGCTCCGCGGCCATCATTGCCGCTCCCCCAATCGAGCCATCAGGGTATTCTCGTGCCACTGCTTATCGGGTGGAATATTCAATAGACGCAGGGCACCGCTCATCACCTTGGAGAAGACGGGACCGGCCACCAGTCCACCGTAATACTCCTTACCCTGTGGCTCATCGATGAACACCGCCATCACCAGGCGGGGATCAGTTACCGGCGCGATGCCGACAAACAGAGCGAGATATTTATCCTCCGCATATCCCCCGGCCACCGATTTTTTTGCGGTCCCTGTCTTGCCCGCCACACGATAACCCGGGACCGCGGCAAGGGGCGCCGTACCCTCTTTTGACACCACGGCCTCGAGCATCTTAACGACCGTCTTGGCGGTACTCTTGCGCATCACCCGCTCACCCGCTTGTGCTTGCTCCTGCTTCAGCAGCGAGACCGGCATGCGTATACCATCATTGGCCAGTACCGCATACGCCCTGGCGAGCTGCAGTGGTGTCACTGAGAGACCGTAACCGAACGAGAGGGTGGCCTGTTCAAAACTGGACCAATCTGAAAAGTGGGGCAGCCGCCCACTGGATTCACCGGGAAACTGACTATACGGGCTCTCACCGAACCCAAGCTTCGAATAGAGTTTCCATAGTGTCTCCGATTGCATCGACAGGGCGATCTTGCTGGCCCCCACATTGCTCGATTTACGCAACACGGTGGCCACATCGATCATGCCGTAGTTGCGATTATCCCTGACCAGATAGCGCCCCACCTTCATCTGGCCGGGAGAGACATCGATAGGCGTTTTGGGATTGAAGCGCCCCTGCTCCACAGCCGCCGCCACGGTGAACGGCTTGATCGTTGATCCGGGTTCGAAGACATCGGTCACCGCACGGTTGCGCAGACTGCTTGAGCGACGGCCACGCAGGGCATTCGGGTTATAGGACGGACTGTTGACCATTGCCAGAATTTCGCCACTGCGGCTATCCAGGATTACCGCCGATCCAGATCTGGCCCTATGCTTGCTCACCGCCGCCTTGAGCTCACGATAGGCAAGAAACTGCAGGCGGCGATCGATACTCAATACCAGATCTTTGCCTGGGGAGGGGCTTTGGATGTTCTCCACCTGCTTCACCACACGCCCCTTGCCATCCTTGATAACACGTTTCGCACCGGGGGTGCCGCTGAGCCACTCATCGTATGCCAGCTCTATTCCTTCCTGTCCCTGATCATCAATGTTGGTGAAGCCGACGATATGAGACATCACCTCGCCGCTAGGATAGAAACGGCGATACTCGGAGAGCAGGTCGATACCCTCCAGCTCAAGGTCATCCACCCGCTGCGCCAGCTCAGGATTGATACGCCGCTTGAGATAGACAAAACCCCGCTCACTGGAAAGCAGCCTTCGCAGTCGATCGGGATTGAGACCCAAGGTCGAAGCAATGGCGCCGATGGTTTCGTTATCGCCTTTTATCACCTTTGGATTGGCGGCTACGCTTTTCACCGGTGTGCTGATCGCCAGGGGTTCACCATTGCGATCAGTAACCATGCCCCGACTGGCACTGACCCGCATGGTGCGCAAGTAGCGCTGTTCACCCTGCTCCTGCAGAAAGGCGGTTTCAAACACCTGGCGATCGATGGATTGCCAGATCAGGGAAGAGAAGGCCAGCCCAATCGCCACCAGCACTGCGATGCGCCGCGCGCGGTAGCTGGGTAGCCTCACGACTTCAGCTTGCTGGTTCTTTCTTTTCTTTCCACCCGCCATGATTAGCGCCTGATCACTACCACTTCATCAAACTGGGGCAGATGCATTTTCAGCCTGTCCCGTGCCCTTTTTTCCACTTCAGAATGGGTAGCCAAGGTGCTCTCCTCCAACTGAAGACGCCCCCATTCGATACCGATACGCTCCTTCTCCGCCTGGAGTTCCTGTAAAACCACAAAGTGCTTGCGGCTGAGATATTTGCTATACACAACCGCAATCGCGGTTGTCAGCACCGCTGCCATCAGCAGCACAAACAACATCTGACCGGTACGGCTCAAGAGAGTCGCTCCGCAACACGTAAGACCGCACTGCGCGCCCGCGGATTGGCGGCGGTCTCATCATCACTCGGTCGCACTGCCTTACCTACAAGGCGCAGGCGTGGCTGCAAGCTATCCTGGGTCACAGGTACACCTGGCGGAAATCGATCACCCTTTGCCTGTTCGCGCATAAAGCGCTTTACGATCCGATCCTCCAAGGAGTGAAAACTGATCACCGCCATGCGACCGCCGATTGCCATCACATCGAGAACCGACCGCAGCGCGCTCTGCAGCGCATCCAATTCACTATTGATATAGATACGTATCCCCTGAAAGCTGCGCGTCGCCGGATGCTTGCTCTTTTCCCATGCGGGATTGGCCTCACTCACGATATGCGCCAATTGCAAGGTCGTCGTGATAGGGGTCTGCACTCTCGCCTCCACGATGGCACGGGCGATACGCTTCGCATGCCGCTCTTCGCCATAGGTCTTCAATACATCAGCTATCTCTCTAGTCTCGGCCTGGGCCAGCCACTCTGCCGCGGAGATACCGCTGCCAGGATCCATACGCATATCCAAAGGTCCGTCCTTGGTGAAACTGAAACCGCGCCCAGCCTGATCCAACTGGGGTGAGGAGACCCCCAGGTCCAGCAATATGCCGTTGACCCGTCCCATCAGCCCGGCCTGTTCAGACACTTCGGCTAACATGGCGAAGCTCTCCTGTACGATTCGAAAGCGAGCATCCTGACCAAATATCTCCTTGGCATAAGCCACTGCATCCGGGTCCCTGTCGATAGCTAACAGTTGTCCCTGCCCACCCAACGCACGCAAAATCTCCCGACTGTGCCCACCACGACCGAAGGTAGCATCGATATAGATACCCGCCGGGTCGATCTTCAGCGCCTCGATAGAGGGCTGAAGCAGCACTGAATCGTGGGCCTGCTTCATTAGATCGAGAGTGACTTGAACTCTTCCGGCAGATCGAGTTTGTTGATATCCACCTGCGCCAACTGGGCCTCCTGCCGGCTGTTCCAAGTCGCCTCATCCCACAACTCAAACTTGTTTATCTGCCCTACCAGTGCGACCTTCTTATTCAGGTCGGCAAAGCGTCGCAACTCCTGTGGAAGACGGATCCTGCCCTGGCTGTCCATATCGATTTCATGAGCATTGCCGATATAGAGACGCTGCAGGAAACGGGTTGTCTCATTGAACGAGGGCAACGACCGCAAGGTCTCTTCAATCTCGATCCATACAGGTTTGGGATAGATCAGCAGGCAGTGGTCCTTGTCGACGGTGATCACCAACTCGGAATTGCAGGCGGCAACAAGCTGCTCGCGATACTTTGTCGGCATCGCAAGCCGCCCCTTGGCATCCAGGTTGAGTGATGAAATTCCGCGAAACAAGTCAGCGCCCCTATGATGGATCGAATTTCCCTAATTTTCCACAATCTTCCACTTCAACCCATATTAGGACCGCATACCCCAACTTGTCAAGGTAAAGAACGTGAAAACTCTTTGCTGCTCAGTGGCTTAGAGAAGCAAATCAAAGTGCCCTCAAGGTGACTTTAACCACTGTAAATACAGCAATATGACCATCAAACCTAAAGTGGTTTATGAAGAGATATGGGGAGATTCCCCAAAACGTGGAGGAAAGTGGAACTGGAAGGGGGAGTCAGCCGGTAAGCCGGGTTCTGTCGTGGACAGCCATTCATCTGGGATGTGTGTCGCCACACACCTCAAGCAACCTACCCAGGGACAGTGCGGGCCGCACTCGACAGGCCCTGGGGCCTGTCAGTCCCTCTATTTGGTCTTGCTCCGGGTGGGGTTTACCCTGCCGCCGCTGTTGCCAGCGGTGCGGTGCGCTCTTACCGCACCATTTCACCCTTACCGGCGGCCTTGGCCGCTGGCGGTATCTTTTCTGTGGCACTTTCCGTAGGCTTGCGCCCCCCAGGCGTTACCTGGCACCCTGCCCGTCGGAGCCCGGACTTTCCTCTGTATCGTGCTGGATACAGCGACTGTCTGGCCGACTCCCTGGTGCCCACTTTAGGGACAATATGACCCCCTGACAAGAGATGAGTGCTAAAATCAGCCTTAGCAGAACTAAATGTACAGCTTCGTTCGAATTGAGAATACGCAATGCAGAGATTAAATTTATTAATTAATCTGCCGACATCTTAGGCGAAGACTTAGTTCGTAAAGGTACAATGACATTGGCTTGATGTTGTAACGGTCTACCCGGAGTAGTTAAGAGGTAAAACCATGAAAACGCCAAACAATCCCCTGCTATCCATCGATACACTTGTGCTGGCTGCGGCAAGCATTTGGGCGGTCACCGTGCTGATCAGTCTGATAGCCTGATTTAACACTCAGCCACACCGCCCTCACAACCACGATCGATAAGACCTGACTTATCGATAGATGGCTTTTTCACCGCCGATCCCCCCGCCTCGCGTTTCCTGATACTTGACCGTCGCACCCGCCCGACCGGACAGCGTCAATCCCGCAATGATGAGAGTTCAACAGCACTAGGGATAACTTTTCTCCGCTCCGGGGAAAATTTTCCGCTACACTAGGCTGTGAAAAAGCGTCTTCCGCCGATTAGGCTCCCATCCGGTGACGGAATCGGGACAGCAAGCGAGAGACCGTGGATGAGATGTCATCAGTTGGCGTTTCCAAAGGACGATAATAGCAGCACCCAACCAGTCACATGGCAGATAAAAGAAGTAGCGATAAATCCCAGAGCATCCCAAAGAAACCGCCTAAGCGGCCATCGCGGGACTATGCAAATCTACCGCAACGGCCAATCACCCTGAAGAAGGCTCGAAAGAAAACCTCGGTGAAGAAAAAAAAGCAGCCCGAAATCAAAGCAAGACATGCACCAGCACCCAAGAAAAAGGTCACGGCGAAGAAGACCATTCCACGGGTAAAAAAACAGTCTCTCAATCAGTGGTTGCTGAAAGGCGTATCCGAAGAGACAAAGCAGTACGCACTTGATGAGGCCAACCATCAGGGCGTCACCATTGGGGAGTGGATTGAGCAGTTGATTCTTGACTACCAGGAGTCTGAATACGACCAACAGAACGAACCTGTCGAAACCGATATCCCACAACAGCAAGACGAGATCGTAGCGGCCTTATATGCCATTGAGCAACGCTTGGATCGGATAGAGGATCAACGGGGTTTCTGGGCTCGCTTTTGGGAGCAGGTCATGAAGCAAGACAAGTCGAATAAAGCCTGACCGCCCATTACGACATCAGTCCCGGACATTTTGATCTGCAAAAATCGTTCTCATTCCGCCCGGTATTATTTCATACTCCTCGCAGTAGTAAATGAAGTAGAGTACCCCTCAAACACAACAAAATGATTTTCGATATTTATTAACTGCAAATCAGCAGATTTGCACTCAGTGGATCATCCCAACCATCCACAAAGATGACGTCCTTACCTAGTGAGTAGTATCAATCCTTACTATTCGGGATCGGGAGTTAATAAGCAATGAAACGGACATTCGGACATGAAGACGCTAGCGCAGCCACCAGGGAATCACTCGACACAATTATCAAAAATAATGATATTCGTCTCTTTTTGGATACCTTGGATAAACGCTATCTAGTCGGACCCAAGGGAAGTGGCAAAACCCTGCTCCTGCTGCGCAAGGCGATCGACCGGCGTGAATCCGGAAATGGACTGTGCATACCTTCACACTCCGCTACGCCCGTTGATCGACTTGATGCGGCAGAACACGTAGGTAAGAAATTCAATTATCAAATATCGGATCCCAGTGAAGCCGGCCTTGCATGGGCCACTGTCTGGAAACACGCCATCTACTCTTCAATCATTCACCATTTGCGAGACGAACTGTTGAGTGATATGGAAACCGATGACGATGATACGAGCAACAACGAATGGTTCTCCCTGATCAAGGATTCACGGGACGAAGAGTTTCGCATACTCCTGGATAAGATTTTATCGTCCTACAGCCCGATACCACTTGGACCTTTTCACTACTTCACCGAACTGG
>JBEVVS010000005.1:106078-122788 GCA_040507005.1 Candidatus Thiodiazotropha sp. | reverse complement strand
CGGACTCGCGCTTTTACAACAATTACAACATATGGACCCCACTCTGCCGATTATCCTGATCACCGGGCATGGGGATATCTCCATGGCTGTGGATGCCATGCAGAAAGGCGCCTATGACTTTATCGAAAAACCTTTCTCCGCCGAGCGCCTGGTGGACACGGTGCGCAGGGCTCTGGAAAAACGCAGGCTGGTGCTTGAGAACCGGACACTGAAAAGCGAACTCGACGCGGAAAACACCCTTGGCCCGAGAATCATTGGGAAGACACCGGCTATCAAAGCGCTAAAAAAGACCATCAATCAACTTGCGGATACCGCTGCCGACATTTTGCTGATGGGTGAGACCGGCACCGGGAAAGAACTGATGGCGCGCTCGCTCCATGAACAGAGTCAAAGACGGGATAAGAATTTTGTCGCGGTAAACTGCGGTGCCATCCCGGAGAACCTGATTGAAAGTGAACTCTTCGGCCATGAGAAGGGCGCCTTTACCGGTGCCGAGACAATGCGTGTCGGCAAGTTCGAGTATGCCAATCAGGGCACCGTGTTTCTCGATGAGATCGAATCCATGCCCCTACCCGCCCAGGTCAGGCTGTTACGGGTACTGCAGGAGCGCACCCTTGAACGTATCGGCTCCAACGAGAGCATCGAATTGGATATCCGTATCATCGCCGCCTCCAAGGTCGATCTAAAGACAGCTGCAGAACGGGGTGAATTCAGGGAGGACCTCTACTACCGATTGAATGTGGTCACCCTGGAGCTTCCGCCCCTGCGGGAACGACGGGAAGACATTCCCTTGTTGTTCCAACACTTTCTGCTGGTGGCAGCAGCTCGCTACGGCAAGGTTGCACCGGCGATGCCGGACAATATCAATCAGAAACTGATGGCCTTCAACTGGCCGGGTAATGTAAGGGAGCTGCGCAATGTTGCAGAGCGCTTCGTCCTGCTCGGCGACGGGTGCGGCCTGCAACTGGATGAAGACACCTCAATCTCACCCTGCATTCCAATGACCCTGCCTGAGCATGTGGAAGCCTTTGAGCGGGCGATGATCGAACAGGCCCTTTCTGAATCCGGCGGGGTGATTAAGCAGACCATGGAGCTGCTTGGCCTGCCGAGAAAGACCCTCTATGACAAGATGCAGAAATATGGACTGGACAAGCGCCTCTACAAATAGATTATACTTTTTTGAATCTTGGCAGGATGCCACACCCGGTCCCAAGCTGGATGGGTGGGTATCCACCCATATGGAAGACGTGCCCTATCCACACTTTTTATCATTTTTCCTCAACCAATCATCGCGTTACCGTGAGAAAGCTCGACTGTTCCCAGTCTGGCCCAAGACTTGCTGATAACAGAGTCTATTTAGAAACATATAATTTTTCACAACCCATAATAACGGAGGATACTGAATGAACATCACACGCAGATCTGTACTTGCCGCCGCAACGGCACTGCTGACAGCCAGCATGATGATACCTGTCACCGCATCGGCCAAAGAGCGGGTCGTCTTCAGCGGCGGACCCGCTGGCGGCACCTTCCAGGTCGTCGCCAACGCGGTTCAAGTCTACAAGCCCATCAAGAGTTCCAAGGATTTTCGCGTCAAGGCACAATCATCGGCCGGATCGGTGGAGAACCTGCGCAAGGTGAACTCGGGCAAAGCGCAGATGGGGGTGGTCTATTCCGGCCATGTCTACCTCGGTCGCAATGGCCAGATGAAAAACGACACCAACAAGTATGAGGATGTCATGGCGGTCGCCTGGCTCTATGGCGCCCCCGCACAACTGGTGACACGCAAGGGCTCGGGAATCAAAAGCACCAAGGATCTTGTGGGTAAGAAGGTCGGTGTAGGCAATGCCGGTTCAGGCGCTTTCGCCAACTGCGAACTCTTCTTCACCCACATGGGCGTCTGGGACAAGATCGAACGTAACGCCATGGGATATAACGACGCAGCACAAGCATTTGGCAATAATCAGCTTGATGCCTTCTGGCTGTTCACGGCATTTCCAAGCGGCGCTGTAATCATGGCGGCCCAAACCAATGACATTGAATTGGTTAATGTGGGTCAGGATGCTAAGGATAGCGGTTTCTTTGATAAATACCCCTACTTCTCCCAGTTGTCCGTACCCGCCGGCACCTATCGCGGTGTTGATGCTGATTCCCCCTCATTCCAGGACTCAGCCCTTTGGGTAGCCAACTCCAAGGTCTCAGATGACACGGTCTACAACATGCTTTCAATCATGTATACCGATGAGGGTCTGGCTCATATGAAGGCACAGAAAAAGACCTTCAAGCACATGAGTCTCGACACCGGCACGCAGGGTGTGGTCACTCCCTGGCATCCCGGTGCCATCAAATTCTGGAAAGAGAAGGGTATGATGTAAGCCTTATTGTTCCTTGCAAACAGCACTGCATAGGAACAGCGGCAAAGATAGAGCCAACCACAGCAATGTGGTTGGCTTTTTTTATTCCATGAACAACCCGCAAAACCTCAGTGTTGAAGCTAATCCATCTTGATCTACAGTCTCATTAACAACCAGGATCAGGACAGTCATGTCGGGAGGTAGTGCGTGGAATTGCGGGAACACAAACACGATGAGACCTACAGCGAGGAAGAAGTCGAGACGCGACTGAAAGCGGAGTTACCCCATTGGTATCTGGAGAAGGGTTGGATCAGACGAAAATACAAGACCAGTGGCTGGAAAGGCTCCATGATGGTGGTGAATACCGTGGGCCACCTGGCGGAGGCTGCTTTCCACCACCCTGACTTGGCGGTCTCCTACGCCTTCGTCATCGTCAAACTGGTCACCCACTCAGCCAAAGGTATCACCAACAAGGATTTCGAACTGGCACGCAAGATCGAAGAGGTCATCATGTGGCAACCCGGTCTCGATGCGGGCGCCCTGGAAGGCACCCCGGATGATCCCCGCTTCAAGTACATCAAATATGATTGATTCGGCTGGCGCATAGTTACCAGTACAACTGATTATCATTTTCATAACAATCCGGGCGGTCACCTCCCAAGCCCCAACTCAGCTTATAATTTTAACTAAAATCAATAACTAACAATCCCCAATCGGGATCAAGCAACAACCCCTCAGATAAAACACCTGCCACATGGGTAGCGGTTTATTTGAACAACATTCCCTTAAGTGTCGTGGGTGATTGCCGTTACCCTAAAAAATCGATGACGGGAATCCCCTAGGGACGGACCAAGGCAATGACAGGCGCCATATGAAGCAGGGATTTAAGTTTAACAACAAGAACTTAAGTCTATGGACATATCTCGCAGCCCTGCTGTGGAGCGCTGTTTTCGTCTTCTCGCTTGAATGGAATTTAAAGCAGAATCAACGCATGGTGCCTGAGCGGGCCAATGCCCAGGCACGCGCAGCCATCGAAAAAGACCTGATCTATCGCAATGTGGTCTCCCGGGTGGGCGGTGTCTATATGCCCGTGGACCAGGGGATCATTCCGAACCCATACCTTGCCCATCTTCCCAATCGGGACGTGACCACCAACGACGGGCGGGTACTGACACTGGTTAACTCCTCCTATTTCACCCGCCTGGTGCACGACCAGGAGGCGATACTGACACCGGACGGGATACGTGGACATGCGACTAAAGAGAACCCCCTCAGACCGCTGAATGCCCCTGACAGCTGGGAATTGAGAGGCCTGCAAAAACTACGCAGCGGCCTGCCTGAATGGAGCGAAGAGTCGCTGATCGACGGCAAGCCCTATCTACGCATGATCAAACCGCGACTGGCTAAGGCATCCTGCATGGCCTGTCATCCAGAGGAGAGTGCTCTACCGGGTGAGATTATGGGTGGTATCAGTGTGCGTATTCCCCTGGATAGTCTGCAAGCCAGTGCGGATGCACGAGTAATGAATATTGTAAGCTGGCATGGCGGTTTATGGATACTTGGCATGATTGGCCTGTTTCTCGGCAACCGTCTGCTGCGTATCCAATCGGATAAGATGCACTATTCGGCGCTCCACGACATCCTCACGGACCTGCCGAACCGGGCCCTTTTTATGGATCGTCTGGAGCAACGACTGGAGAGCGCCAAGCGGCGTAAGCACACCGGGGCGATTCTCTTTCTCGATCTGGACCGTTTTAAAAACATCAACGACTCACTGGGCCATAGTATCGGCGATGAGTTGCTGAAACGGGTAGCAGAACGACAGCGCTTCCTGCTACGGGCTGAAGATACCGTTGCCAGACTTGGCGGTGACGAGTTCGTGATCCTGTTGGCGGAGCTGCATGCCGACCCGGAGGTAATCGCAATCGAGGCACAGAATGTGGCGGAAAAGGTCCTGGACGCCCTCTCCCAGCCCTACAAGGTCGGCACCCATACCTTGCACTCCACTCCCAGTATCGGCATTGCCCTGATAACCCCCGACTCACAAGATGCCAGCGAGATCCTAAAACAAGCCGATGCCGCCATGTACCAGGCCAAGGAACATGGTCGCAACAATTTCCGTTTCTTTCTGCCCAGCATGCAGATGCTGGCCGCTGAAAGGTTAGAGCTGGAAAATGCCCTGCATAGCGCCATTAACCAGGATCAAATGGTGTTGCACTATCAACCTAAGATTACAATCTCTAAGAAACAGGAGATATTGGGAGCAGAGGCCCTGCTTCGTTGGCAACACCCGAGCCGGGGACTGCTGTTACCCGGTGAGTTCATCGCTATAGCAGAAGAGAGCGGTCTGATATTGCAATTGGGTGAATGGGTGCTGCATGAGGCCTGTTCCCAGATCAAGGTATGGGAGCAACGCTTCAACGGCAAGCCCTTCGGCAGAATCTCAGTCAATATCAGTCCCAAGCAATTTCAACAAAAGGATTTCATACAACAGGTCATGTCCACACTGGCAAAGACTCAGGCAGATCCCAGCCGGCTGGAACTCGAACTGACGGAAAGCTCATTGGTTGAGGATGTGCACGATGTACGCCATAAAATGGAGGAACTGAAAAGACTTGGCATCCAAATCTCCATCGACGATTTCGGTACCGGCTACTCCTCGCTTGCCTACTTGAAAATGCTACCGGTGGATGTAGTGAAAATAGACCGCTCCTTCATCCGCGATATCGGCATCGATCCTAATGACGATGCCATTGTCGAAACCATTCTCGCCATGTCATGGCGTCTCGGTTTCAGTGCCATCGCCGAAGGTGTTGAGACAGAAGAACAGTTGAGTTTCCTCAGGGCGCGTCAGTGCGATGGCTATCAAGGCTATCTCTTCAGTCGGCCGTTGGAGGTCAACGACTTCGAGGCCCTAATATTCAAATCTGAAGACATTCGCGCCTAGTCTTTAGCCTGTACATAACCTAGTGTAATTAGCACTTTTAATCACCCTGATTGCAATCTTCCATTATTGCAAACCAGTTATCATCATAGTTTTTTAAGACATACTTCTCAGCATGAGGCACTGTGCACCTAGAACAATCTAAATGAATAGCCTCTCCAAACTCTCCTTGCACGCCATGCTTTGAATTGACTTCACATTGACTAAAAACAGTTTTATTGTTGATTTTGTAAAAGCCATTATCATTGAATCGAAACAATGGACAAGCGCAAAGATAACAGTTTAATTTTTCTACCTCATGACATTTTTTATTGTCTGTATACAAAAAGCAAAATTCTGGTTCATGAACGACCATATTTTCATAATCAAAGTACTTCACTATTTCGATTCTCGATAGCTTATTACTTTTTAATTTATCTACAATCCTTCGATGTTTTTCTCCATGTTTTTCAAACCAGTCTTCATAGTTCATGAAAGATGACCCATTTATTTTTCTGTATCAAGTCTGTAGGAACTGCTCATGATGGGGCGTGATTCCACTCAGCTGCTTTTCTTATTCACCCTGTTTTCTCTAATGGTAAACGACGAGCTAAAACAACAGTCTCTGAATTACCCACTTAATGCAGACAGAGAATAGCAACATTTATGGGTTACATGTTCGGGTAATTGGGCCCGTCCGTACCTTGAGGGGTCAACCAGATGCAAAGGAATATTTTAAGTTAATCCCCACTACAACTGTCAAACGGTCTGTGTACCATACGTACCTCGATATCGTGAATTCGGAGATCCTTAAGCCACCTGTTTTGATTCGCTAGACTGCAACGATGAATTGCCCGCCAGATCACTAGGTCTTGCTTAGACACTCAACCTCTAAACTTGATCTGTAGCAGTAATTAAGGCTCCAATTCCGCTCGGTTTTTAAATGCATTCAGCGCTTCGGGGTTTGCAAGCGACTGTACGTTTTTAACCGGCCTTCCGTGTACCACATCCCGAACCGCCAACTCCACGATCTTGCCGCTCTTGGTGCGCGGTATATCATCGACCTGCAAAACCTTGGCCGGTACATGTCGAGGTGTGGTTTTGCTGCGTATCATCTTACGGATGGTATCGACGAGCCCATCATCAAGCTCGAGACCGTTACGTAGTTTCACAAACAGAACCACCCGGACATCATTTTGCCACTCCTGGCCGATCACAAGGGACTCCTCGACTTCCTCTAACTGTTCGACCTGGCGATAGATTTCTGCGGTGCCTATCCTCACGCCACCCGGATTGAGTACTGAATCTGAACGACCGAAAAATACCATGCCACCTCGTGACGTCGTGCTGACGTAGTCACCGTGATGCCAGGTATTGGCATAGTGGCTAAAATAGGCATTGTGATAACGCTGGCCGTCCGGGTCATTCCAGAATCCGATAGGCATGGAAGGGAAAGGGCGAGTACATACCAGGTCACCTTTTTCCTCAGTAAGCGAATTACCTGCTTCGTCCCATACCTCAACGGCCATCCCAAGCCCTAGACACTGGAGCTCCCCTGCATACACCGGCAGGCAGGGATTACCCAGGGCAAAACAGGAGAGGATGTCCGTGCCTCCCGAGATCGATGACAGACAAAGATCCTGCTTGATATGCCTGTAAACATACTCGAAGGATTCAGGCGCAAGGGGTGAGCCGGTTGAGCAAAGGGTCCGCAGATAGGGTAATTGATATGTCTCACCGGTATCGAAACCGGTATTGGCCAGGGCATCAATATACTTGGCCGAGGTTCCGAACAGTGACATCCTCTCGGACTCTGCATAGTCAAACAGGACTTCCGGTCCCGGATGGAAGGGCGATCCGTCATACAACAATAATGTCGCCCCGCTCCCAAGTGCACTGACCAACCAGTTCCACATCATCCAGCCCAGGGTCGTAAAGTAGAATACTCTGTCTCCTGGTTTCACGTCCGCATGCAAACGGTGCTCCTTTACATGTTGGAGCAGTGTGCCGCCTGCACCGTGCAGGATGCACTTGGGCTTGCCCGTGGTTCCGGAAGAAAACATGATGTAAAGTGGGTGATCAAAATCAAACCGGGGAAAATCGATATCATCCGCCGTATAGGGGGACAGCACCTCCTCCAGGCTTGCGATGCCCTCCTCCCGGCTCTGCCAATCGGATTCATCCCCGTAGGGAAGGACCACAACCTGCTCTACGCTCGGCAGCTGTCGGAGGATTTCTCGAACCTTGTCAATATAGTTGTGACGCTTGCCGTTGTACCAGTAGTGATCGGCAATGAAAAGCACGCGGGGTTCCACCTGTCCGAAACGGTCCACCACGCCTTCGACACCGAAATCGGGTGAACAGGAGGTCCATATTGCACCGATGCTGGTGGTCGCCAGCATTGCCGTTACTGCTTCGGGTATGTTCGGCAGGTATCCCGCAACCCTGTCCCAGCTTTTAACGCCTAGTGCTTGCAGGGCCTGTTGCAGTCGTGAGACTTGCGCGTATAACCCGACGTGGCTAAGTCGCCGCTTTAACCCGTTTTCGCCCATGAACACGATGGCATCCTCATCGTTGCGACACTGCAGTAGGTTCTCGGCAAAATTCAGCTTCAATCCTGGAAACCAGTGGGCACCAGGCATTTTCTCGGCATCCAGCAGCACTGGTCCTAAAGACCCTTCACCGATCAGGTCAGCAAACTGCCATACTTCACACCAAAACAGATCCGGGTGTGCGATGGACCAGCGATGCAAGTTAGGATAGCTATCCACGGTGAAATCATACTTGCTTGCCATTGCCTGCTGAAAGCGCTGCATCAGAGAGTTTTCACACTGTCTAGCGCTTGGGATCCATAGTGGATTCGCCATGATCGATTCACTCCTCAACGGATTTCACACTTTTACAGCTGAGTTACAGTTATAACATCAGCCATTATCTAACTGAGCCAAAGCGACCTTTGATCCGTTACCCCGGCCAAGTTTTTCGGTAATCCATTGTCCGGCCAGCACCAGCTTGTCTAGATCAATACCACTATCAATCTGCAGACCATCCAGCATATACACAACGTCTTCTGTTGCGACATTGCCCGCTGCCCCTCTGGCATATGGGCAACCACCAAGACCCGCTACCGATGCGTCAATCACGGATATTCCTTCCTCCATAACCGCATATAGATTGACCAGTGCCTGACCGTACGTATCGTGAAAATGGGCGGCAAGCTTTTCCAGAGGAACATCTCGGACTACGGTTTCCAGCATCCGCTTTGCCTTCAGAGGCGTACCTACGCCGATGGTATCGCCCAGCGATACTTCGTAGCACCCCATCTGGAACAGGGTGCGGCTGATAGCGGCTACATGTGTCGAGTTTACCTCGCCCTCGTAGGGACATCCGAGCACAGTGGAGACATAGGCACGCACACGCATACCGTTTTCTAGGGCTGCTTCGACAACCGGAGCATACCTGTTCAGGCTTTCCGAGATGGAACAGTTGATATTCTTCTGGCTGAATGTTTCCGAGGCCGCGCCGAATACAGCCACCTCGTCCACCTTGGCACGTATTGCGTTTTCCAGGCCCTTCATATTAGGCGTCAGCGCGGCATAGGTGATTCCAGGTTGGCGCGCGATCCCCGCCATTACCTGATCCGCATCACCCATCTGCGGCACCCATTTCGCTGAAACAAAGCTGGCCGCCTCGATATGACGAAGCCCACAATTGGCGAGTCGCTCGATGAATGCAATCTTCACGGCAGTGGGAATTATTGGCCCCGGCTCGTTCTGCAGCCCGTCGCGGGGACCTACTTCGACGATGCGCACTTTACGGGGCATGTTCATCAGGCGGCTACTCCGTCTTTTACCTCGATGGCGATCAGCTCGGCACCCTCACTGACCATATCACCCTCCTGGAAGTGGATATCTGCGACTGTTCCGTCATATGGCGCACAAATACTGTGTTCCATCTTCATCGCTTCCATGATTACCAGTGGTTCGCCCGTCAATACTCGGTTTCCCTTTTTCACCAGAACAGCGACGATGGTTCCGTTCATTGGAGCCGTTAGTGATGCCCCACCGTCATGATCCGTTTCTCCGAAACTATCCCGGTGCAGACTGCAGTTGAATTGCTCTCCCTCGTAAAAGAGTACGAGTTCGTCGTCTTTCTGGTAGTAGTGAATGGTCAGGCGATGTCCGTTAATGACAATATGCAGAGCATCCAGATGGAGCTCTGCAGAAACTCGGTAAGTGGCATCATCCAGGATGATCTCGTACTCACCCAGTCTCTCCAGAATATGCAACTCATGAAGCTCCCCATCTGTCAACAGCTTCATGGGTCGCGCATATTCGGAGTTCAGGCGCCAGCTGCTCTGCGCAGAAAACGGGGAATAGCAATCGTCGGGAACTGTGGCGTCCGCTTTTTCATTGACAAGAAAACAGACTGCGGATAAAACCAGATAAAATTGAACATCCAGGTTTTGGATTGAAAACAGCAGGTCATGATGCTTTTCGATAAAACCCGTGTCCAGTTCCTGATTGCGGAACGAAGACGAATCCACCACTCTGCGTAATAACCAGGTGTTAGTTTTCAGGCCGGCGATACGATAGTCATCCAGGGCCTGTACCATGCGGTTGATCGCCGCCTCTCGTGTATCGTCCCAGACGATCAGTTTGGCGATCATGGGATCGTAATAGACTGTGACCGCATCACCCTCAATCACACCGGTATCGACACGGACATGCATGCTCTGCGCCGGCGTACGGAGATACTCCAGTCTTCCGGTGGCCGGCAGAAAGTCGTTAGCTGGATCCTCGGCATAGATCCGCGCTTCCAGGGCATGACCGCGTACTTCGACCATTTCCTGTTTAAGGGGTAGTTCAGCGCCCGCCGCCACCTGCAGCTGCCACACGACCAGGTCCTGGCCGGTGATCATTTCCGTAACCGGATGCTCAACCTGAAGGCGTGTATTCATCTCCATGAAGTAAAAAGATCCGTCGATATCGTAGAGAAACTCCACCGTCCCAGCACCCACGTAATCGATAGCTTGTGCTGCACGAACCGCAGCTTCTCCCATCGCTTGTCGCGTAGCCTTGTCCAATCCGGGAGCCGGTGCCTCTTCGATCACTTTCTGGTGACGTCTCTGTACCGAACAGTCACGCTCAGCAAGATAAATCCCGTTTCCATGCTGATCACAGAACACTTGGATCTCTACATGCCGCGGTTGCGTCAAATAACGCTCGAGCAACATATCGGGATTGCCAAACGCCTTCTCCGCCTCGCGGCGAGCGGATTCCAGTGCCTGTTCGAATTCATCCGGGGAGGCGACCACGCGCATTCCCTTGCCGCCGCCACCGGCCACGGCCTTGAGCAGCAGCGGAAAACCACACAACTTCGCCTCTTCCATCAACGCGGCGGTTGATTGACCGGCTCCATGGTAACCGGGCACCAGTGGAACGCCAGCCTCCGACATGATGTTCTTGGCGGCCGATTTCGAGCCCATTGCTGCAATCGCGGACGCCGGCGGTCCGATGAAGACGATTTTTTCAGCCTCGAGTGCCCTGGCAAACTCCTCGTTCTCGGAGAGGAAGCCATAGCCGGGATGTACCGCCTCTGTTCCGGACAGGTGGCATATCTCGATGATCCGATCACTGCGCAGGTAACTCTCCGAACTTGGTGCCGGTCCAAGCAGAAACGCTTCGTCTGCCATCGCGACGTGCCTGGCATTGAGATCCGCTTCAGAATAGACGGCGACGCATTTGACGCCGAGTCTATGGGCGCTCTGAATGATGCGGCATGCAATTTCACCACGGTTTGCAATGAGGATTTTGCTGAACACCGCGTCTACTCCCCGATCCAGGTTGGTGTGCGTTTTTCCAGGAAGGCGCCAAGCCCTTCCTGACCCTCTTCGCTGGCGCGTATGTCGGCAATCCGCTGCGCAGTATCGTCGATAACATCTTCATCTAGCGCCCGCTGACTGACGCTAAAAATCAACTCCTTAGCGGCCCGCATGGCTTGTGGGCTGTTAGCGTGCAGTTTCGCGATAATGCGTTCGCATGCCTCATCGAGTGCATCCGCTTCATCGACTATTTCATGCACCAGGCCAAAAATTTGCGCCTGACGCGCACAGAAGGGCTCAGCGGTGAGAAAATAGCGGCGTGCCTGACGTTCGCCGATAGCGCGAACCACATATGGACTGATTACTGCAGGTATCAATCCGATCTTGACCTCGCTCAAACAGAAACGGCTGGCGAACTCGGCAATGACGATATCGCAGCAGGCCACCAGACCAACCGCGCCTCCGAAGGCAGACCCCTGCACCAGGGCAACCGTAGGCTTGGAAAAGCTGTTCAATACCTTCATCAGATACGCCAGGCGACGCGCGTCCTCCAGGTTTTCATCGTGACTGTTACCTGCCATGCGCCGCATCCAGCCAAGGTCCGCGCCAGCGGAAAAGTTTCGCCCGTTAGATCGCAGTACGAGTGCGCGAACGCTGGGGATGGTCTCACAAGATTTGATCCCGCTGATTAACTGCTCGATGACGTCGTCATCGAAGGCGTTGTGAACTTCGGGGCGATTGATTGTCAGTTGTGCGATACCGTCCCCGGTAATATTCAGAACTACAGAGATGTCCGACATAAAAATCCTCACATACGAAATACGCCAAAATTAGTATCACCTATCGGCTTGTTGAGTGCAGCGGAAAGGCTCATACCCACTACGTCCCGGGTCTGTGCCGGATCGATTACACCATCGTCCCAGATGCGTGCGCTCGCATAGTAGGGATGACCTTGTTGTTCGTAAGTTTCAATGATGGGCTGCTTGTACTCTTCCTCCTCCTCCTCGCTCCAGGTCTGTCCGGTACTTTCCAGATTTTCTCGCCTAACGGTTGCCAACACCCCGGCCGCCTGCTCGCCCCCCATCACCGATATCCTTGCGTTCGGCCACATCCACAGAAAATTAGGCGCATAGGCGCGACCACACATACCGTAGTTGCCGGCCCCGAAGGAACCGCCGATCAACACCGTTAATTTAGGCACATTCGCGCAGGCGACTGCAGTGACCATTTTCGCTCCATGCTTGGCAATGCCCTCGGATTCCACTTTCTGCCCCACCATGAAACCGGTAATGTTCTGCAGGAACAGCAGCGGTATCTTGCGTTTGCAACACAATTCGATAAAGTGCGCACCTTTTTGCGCGGAATCACTGAACAGAATACCGTTGTTACCGATGATCCCCACGGGATAGCCGTGGATATGGGCAAACCCGGTCACCAACGTTGAACCGTACAGCATCTTAAACTCGTCAAATTCTGATCCGTCGACAATGCGTGCAATGACCTCTCGCACATCAAAGGGCTTTTTCAAATCAGTTCCGACGATACCGTAGAGCTCATTGGCGGCATACAGGGGCGGTCTCGGTTTTCGTGTCTCCAGGGTGGGTATTTTCCTGCGGTTCAGGTTGCTCACACAGGAACGGGCGATCTGCAATGCATGTGCGTCATTTTCGGCGTAGTGGTCAGCCACGCCGGAGATCTTGCAGTGCACGTCCGCACCGCCCAGTTCCTCTGCAGACACCACCTCCCCAGTCGCCGCCTTGACCAGAGGGGGGCCCGCCAGAAAGATCGTCCCTTTGTTGCGCACCATAATGGCTTCATCCGCCATCGCCGGTACATAGGCACCGCCAGCGGTACATAGCCCCATGACTACAGCGATCTGTGGTATCCCCATGGATGACATTCGCGCCTGGTTGTAGAAGATGCGGCCAAAATGATCTCTGTCCGGAAACACTTCGTCCTGTTGCGGCAGGTTAGCCCCGCCGGAATCAACCAGGTAAATACAGGGCAGATGATTCTGCTCGGCGATTTCCTGGGCACGCAGGTGCTTTTTGACGGTTAACGGAAAGTATGTTCCGCCCTTCACCGTTGCGTCATTGGCAACGATCATGCATTCCTGACCACTGACCCGGCCAATACCTGCGATTACACCACCTGCCGGAACATCCTGTACGTAGACCCCGTAGGCCGCCATCTGAGCAATCTCAAGAAACGCAGACCCCTTATCGAGCAGGAGATTGATACGCTCACGCGGCAATAACTTGCCGCGCGACAGGTGGCGCTGTTGGTACTTCTCCCCACCCCCCTGCTCAATGACACTGACTTTCCCGCGCAGGTCTGCAACCAACGCGGCCATGGCATCGAAATTACTCCGATATTCTTTCAACGACATGTTGACCTTGCTCTGTAGTACGGCCATACCAAATTCCTCAAGCTTGGTTTTGTGATTCGACCGCCAAGTGGGCGATCGATTCTACTAGTTGTTCTGATTCGGCTCGCTTCAAATCAGCATGTAAGGGATCTCCAGTTCTGGAAAAGCTAATCAGTTGTTGCGTTTAGCTTTGAGCTTCCTGAGCGCTTTCCGGCTGCTACGTTCAGCCTGACTCAGTTCAATCTGCAACGCGACGATATCCTCCATTTGCTGTTCAAGTTCAGCTTTTCTGAGAGTGATTTTCTCAAGTAGCAGCTTGAGTTGTTTCTCGCTACCGCTAGGAGTTCTGTCCCATAATGAGAGCAATTCATCGATCTCAGCCAGTGAAAAACCGAGACGCTTCCCGCGCAGTATCAGTATCAGTCGCACACGATCATTGCTGTTATAGATCCGCGTCTGCCCCCGTCTTATGGGAGACAGGAGACCTTGATCCTCATAAAAACGAATGCTACGGATCGTTATGTCAAACTCACTAGCTAGATTTCGGATTGAGTAGGTTTTCTTTTCTGCCATGCTCGTTACACCATCAATCTCATCGGTCTGTTGTTGTAATCGGAGTAAACATCTAAATTTGCCCATAGGATAAGGGTTTCGATAGATGTGTAATTCATAGTTTACGTTGACGTTTACGTAAACGTCAACTTTGATCGTATATTGATTCTGTACTACCAAAATTATCTAGTGTTTCAATGATTAGCTTGCTTAAGTTTTTATTTGAAATTGATTATCACTTTAACTACAGGCGATAATCAGCAGATTATTTACCTCTTTCCTACCATATTTTGGCAGTTATTTCAGTTTACGAAAGAGAGTCTCACACAATGAGTCACAATCTACACCAGCATCAAATATATACCGGTCGGGGCGCACCAGCACTGCATTCACCTTGTTTTTTCTGAACCATTGTAGGAGTGTCTCGTCCGGATCTTCAAAATCCATTCCAAGCTTCAATACTGTACCATTAAGCTCTTTTCTAAAACGATAGACGGACTTTCCCATCGGGCTATTTGTGGTTATAAGCGCAAAATTCAGACCGACCAGATCATCAAGTAAATGTGATTTGCCATTAATGTCATCTACTATAGGTTGTATCATTGGTGAGCCAGCCAAATGGCTTGTCTTACCAAGAAAGCCGTCAGTAAATGTTGGTTTACGTTGCCAGTTTTTAAATAGTTTACGGTTAACTAAACGTGACCTACCACCCATTGAAAAAACAAAGTTCCTGATGGTTGTCTTGATCGGATTTGCGGTTTGCATCAATTTGCCCATATCGACTGCACCCTGAATTGTTTTCATACTCGCAGGTCGACGCTCTTCATCGTAAGTGTCCAATAGTTTGTCCGAGGCTTTTCCTGACAAAACCAGATGTAATTTGAAAGACAGATTCGCCGTATCCCTGGTTCCCATATTTACACCCTGGCCAGACCATGGAGGGGTTTGATGAGCTGCATCACCAGCAACAAGTAACCTTCCCACACGCCATTTAGACGGCATTCCGGCATAAAATGAGTAAGGTGCGTGCCTGACAATGCGGAATTTGTTTGGATCGTGCCCTCTTGAGATTATGAGATCGCGAGCAGCTTCAGCAAAATCATTTTCATCCTTACTAGCAGCATCCTTCATAACAGCGGGATGGCGAAGAAAGTCAAATCTCACATGATTGTGCAGGCCTTTACAAATAACACCACATTTCTTAGGGTCCAAGTAGATGATTGCGCCGTCTGGAATACGTGTTCGGTAATAATCATCATCATCGACATAGGCATCTACAACGAGATAGTCTTCAGTGTAACCTATGTCAACCCTATCAACACCCAATGTGCGACGCACGAGGCTCTGACCACCATCACACCCTATAATATACTCAGCCTCGAATTCCTGCTCTTCCTCCGTATCAAGATTCTTCGTCACTATCCTAGCTTTCTGATCTCCGTTGGTCACCGAAAGAACCTCGTAACCATAGTAGGCATCCACTTTGTCGGAACCATTGTTAAAACTATCACGAAGAACTCTTTCTACCCCGGGTTGATCGATCATCGTCATCTGGTAGTGACCGCAACGACCGGAAATCAAGTCCTCACCCGTATTATAACGGTCGTAAGACATTAAAATACGGTTTTTGGAATCGCTAATGGAGATATCACCTTCATATATGTGATCTTCTTCGTGTATACGATTTAGAATTCCAATTTCCTGGTAAGTCCGCACTGTTTCATCATCAAATAACGTCGCCCGTGGCACAGGAAAGGGTTCTTTATCCCGATCAAAGATTGCCACGTTATGGCCATATAGTTTCAGATAGTTTGCTAAAGTAGCGCCGACGGGACCACAACCTACTATGATTACATCGTATGACTCCATCGCCTTGTTGAGGTGTGATATTTCTGCCTTTTTGGTGTTAGTTACTTCATCTACATTCTTCATAACTATATTTTCCGATTTGTCTTTCATGAATAGGCTGGAATTGATAATGCTACCCACAGTAAAATGGAAGAGTGCACCTGGAAAGAGCTGCCTCATCACTATGTACTTGAGGACCTTTAACGACGGCTCATCTTGCGCACCTGAGACGGGGTAAAGAAACTGTCATCTTCACCTTCGTAGAATTTCATCGTCGAACGATCCACCTCGTTAAAGCCATAGTTACCACTCTGAAGGTCCAAGTGGCAGTAACCACGTATAACAGTCGATGGTATATCGTAGGCATTGAGCTGATTGGCCAGAGCAACACGCCAGAGCTCACCGCGCCCATCATAGATATCGGTTGCAGCGATATTCCAGGTATCCTCATCCAAGTAGTAGGTGCGTTTACCGTAGATATGGCGTTTACCATCCTTAAGGGTAGCATCGACCACCCAGGTCCGGTGCAGTTCCCAGCGGGTGTACTCTGGATTCAAATGGTTGGGGATTGCAATCTCATCGACTCCTCCCTCCTCCAATTTAGTGACCAATCCATTGTTATTGTAGGAAATATACACTTCCTTTTTGCCCACCAGCTTCCAGTCGAATCGCTCAGGCGAGCCATTGAACATCAAAGCATCGTCATACGTGCTTATCCCGGCAAACTCTGCGTTTGGTGTATCGAACGCGATTGTCGGCGCCCGGCGAACCCGGCGCTGACCAGGAATATACTGCCAGGCCTGGCGTGGATTCTCGGCGGCATTCACCGAGTCGCGAACCA
>JBEVVS010000005.1:0-105978 GCA_040507005.1 Candidatus Thiodiazotropha sp. | reverse complement strand
TTTGATCCCCCGGTTTAGCACTTTTCTGGCAAAACAAGGTGACACGCCCCGACAGTTTTCATTAGTCATGAAGATCTCCTCAATAATTTTTATAATACTTAATGGTTTTAATAATTATTTTTATTAGGCATTCGTTTTCCGCTTCGTATGTCCCTCCTCCAACAGCCCGAATAGCGCACTATTTACTTTGCATGTGTTTGCCGACCCACTCCTGTACCTTGTCGGAAAACAATTCGGTATGAAAAAGCATCAGTTGGTGACTACCATCCTTTAGACAATAGAGTTCCACTGGCCCGGCAATATGGTCAGCAACGCTTTTCATTACAGCGGGTGGAAATGTGGGGTCTGCTTCGCCAGAGGCTACCAGTACGGGTTTCTGATTCTGGTCAGCTGGTATAACAGGCTTATAGAGAAACATGGAGCCCCATGAACCGAGGTCATAGGACCATGTGTTCCAGGGATCTAGCTGTTTCTGTGCATAAGCTCCATCATAGCCATAATCTTCGTCAAAATTGAAGAATATACCAATATCCAATCGGGCAGCGCGTCCCAGCTGGGCAGCCATATTTCTGACATCCTCGGACTGCCAGTGCTCTCCAAGCTTGAGCATGGGCGGTGTGCCGGGCACCACTGGCGCTCCCATTAGAATTGCGCCGTCTACTGCTTCTGAATGGAGTGCACAAAAGGCCGCCGCTACCCCAAGACTGGAGCCCAGGGTAAATACAGGAAGGCCGGTATGTTCTTTCACATGTTCTACTACAGTCAAACCCGCATCCACCCACTCTTCAAGTGTAAATTGTCCACGGGCACGGTTAGTGGTGGATTGTCCGTGTCCCGGCGCATCGTAGGACCAGATATCGACACCACGCTCCGCATGATAACCGCAAAATCTATCGTAGATGCCACCGTGCGAAGCGATACCGTGCGAAACAATAAGTGCATATTGTGGGTCTTTCCCGCGATATCGATAACAGTGGATTTCCTTTAGTATGTGTTGTTCACGTAACATTAATTGACCTTTCGGAACGTCTACTAATTTTGCAATCACCCACTGATGGGCTACAAACTACTAAAAATATTCTAGAATAGCTTCATGGTTGTTCGAGAGAGTAATTACGCCATAATTCTGTGATTTATAGACACTATGGCAAGGTCACACCAAGACAGCGGAAAAGCATGCGACCAACAGCAGATCTTGCATTGTTATTGTTCATTCTTTTTGGCAGATTAGAATCACTTTAAATACTAATCTCATTCCAATTCTATACACACTCAACAGTATTGCTTTTGAAACCGATTCTCGAGTTTCATTTTATATTTTGTTGCTTACTTTCAGATATGTGTTCCGTACATAGCATGGTTAGTAAAATTTATGCATAGTGCAGTAAATTAAGTTCACCTCCACATCAAAATCAGTATCAGTATATGAACTGAGATTGTCTATAATTCACCGGCACCTGTCTGGGAGAAACGACCATCTTTCGCGGACCCGATGCTAGAGTCGAGAACAGAGAGGAGTCAGATCAGGATGGAAGATGACCAAAATAGAAGTTGATCATCATCGCAGCCACATTAACGGTATCCATATGTGTTTTGTGTTGGCAGGACCCGTGGATACCCCACCGATAGTGCTTCTACATGGCTGGCCGGAGACCTGGTACGCTTGGCGTAAACAGATTCTGGTACTGTCTGAGCAGTACCGCCTGATCGTGCCAGACCTGCATGGTTATGTAGAAACCGATATGCCAAGCGAAGGTTACGATAAACGTAACATGGCCAAAGGCTATTGGTTCTTTAACTTTAATCAATTGTTGGATTTACCTGAGGAATTGATTACAGGCCGTGAAGAGATCTGGATGCGTCACTGGTTGTCAAGTTAGTCATATAACCGCGAGTTGTTCTCAGACGAGGAAGTGGTTGAATACATTAAGGCATACTCCCGTCCCGGTGGATTGCGTGGTTCGTTTAACGATTATCATGCAGCTCCTATCGATTCCGCTTAAGATTTGGAAGATTCAGATGTAAAGATCGTTTGCCCTATCCTGACCATGTGGGGTGCGAACTTTGATCTTGTGGGGCAATGGTTTGATGTGGAAGCTGTGTGGAATACTATGGCAACGGATGTGAAAGCTGTGCCTTTACCGGAGTGTGGTCACCTGTGTCAAGAGGAGCGCCCTGACTTGGTGAATGCTGAGCTACTCGAATTCATGGTCAATTGGCAATGTTGATTTCAGGGCCACCGTAAATATACCTCCATCCTCTGTTATTACGGTGGCTTTTTTTATTCCTATATGAATCATACTGAGGACAAACATTTTCTTAGTGACCTGCGCAATGCGATGGCTACCGATCGTCTACTAACAGCTGAACGTTCTACACGACGTCACTGTTTTGGAATTCGAGTCGGTGGTGGTGTGGCTTGCACCGTTGCAGTGCCCAATACGCTATATGAGTCTTGGCAAGTGCTGAATGTTTGTGTCATTCACAATAAGATCATCCTTGTTCAGGTTGCTAACACGGGTCTTACCGGCGGTTCTACACCCGATGGTGACGATTACGACCGGGGTGTAGTAATCATCCGTACACTCTTTCTCGATAAGTTGATTCTGTTAGTTGGTAAGGAGTAAGTTATTGCCTTTACCGGCGCCACTATAGTGGGTGGTGTCTGTAACAATTCCAGTGGCAATCTTGTAAACCGCGGACCGGACTTATACTGAGTTGTCGTTGTTTGCTGAAATCACAGCAGCGGGAAAACTAAAGCTGGTGAATCATTTGGGTGTTGATCTGGGTGTTTCCACCATCCGCGTAGCCACCTACTGTTACGAGGCCGATGTGGGCGAACAGCATATCGACATGGCCACTAAAATGGGGTTTGTCAGTGTAGGATTCTTGCTGATGGCGCACATAGCTAGACCGGAAATGCTACTTGAACAGGCAAAACTAATGGAAGGCTACGGTGCTAACTGCATCTATTGTCCCGATTCGGCCGGACATATGTTGCCCGATGAAATCATGGCATCGACCTCTACAAAATCATGGATGTTGCAGAAGACCGGGTTGTCCCAATACTCGACCAATCTATCCGAGTGGACCGAAATGCCCTGACCTAGGGTTATGCTGGTGTCTACTCTTCTTTTCTGTAGTTTGCAGAGCGCTGAGAAAAAATACGGCGTCTCGGCCTGGGATATACTGGTAGAGTTGGGGCGTCAGGGTACTGATGGTGGTCAGGAGGATATGATAGAAGGTTTGGCGCTGACGATGACCAAGAAAAAGGGCTGTAATTGTTCACTTCGTCATAATCTCATGTTTATGAACTTCCTAATCCGTTTACATAGCCACGAAGAGATACGATCAACCCGTCTTCCCATTCAAATATATCAACACCATTATATGTATTCTCACCGATATTGATTTCAAATTCCAATATGGTCATATTTGTTTGTTCGAAGATATCAATAATTTTGAACTGTAGCGACCCCTGAGTTTGTTCAAAGGTGAGTCGAAAGAAATCCATAATTGCTGGTTTAGGTGTCAAATTTGTCACAGACGGATCAGTAAAGATCATTTTATCCGCGAAGAGATTGGAGATGGTCTCAAGATCCATATGGTTGACGGCCTCGGTATATATTCTTGTTTTCTTGATGAGTTCTGACATGCAACGCACCTTCGATAATTGTTTTCACCGTTACGATTATGCATATTAAGTCTATCACCATCACTAGTCGATCCGCTGTTTCCTGCTGACATTTTTGGGTGAAATAAAGACAGTTTCCTTGGTTGCCATGTGATTACTTTTACATGTGTATACGATTTAAGTGTTCATCCATGATGTTTTAATGGCCGGTCCAAGCCGCTTGCTCCGTAACAGACGCCAGGTTGAGAAAATACTTTTTGTGCAGCAATGTCTGATTAGACTGCCACTTGTCTAGTTTTCACTGGAATCAGGTATTCCATCACTGCTGGTAATTGGGGGAATACTGCTAGTCTAAATTGATACGGAAGTTATACCAGAATTTACACATTTAAATAAATGCTGAGGTAGAGACATGTCAAATTCACCTGTTATGAGCCCTAACGGCATAAACCATCTCGCACTGGCGTCAAGTGATATAAAGAAAACTTTGCAGTTCTTTAATCAGGTGTTAGGCATGCCTTTGGCTTCACTCTACTGGATGCATGGCGTTGAAAACACGATTCATGGTTTTATTTCCCTCAATGAGCATTCTCTGTTGGCTTTCGTTAGTAATCCAAAAATTACTAAAGAGGTAACTTTTGGTATAACTCACTCCGGAAACCCTGGCGACACTTGTGCCGGAGGGACCATGCAGCATGTTGCATTTAACGTAAACAACCTGGATGATCTTCTGGCTATTCGGGATCGCGTGCGTTCTAAGGGGCTGCATTGTATGGGCCCCATGGACCATGGCATGATGCAATCTATTTACTTTGCCGGTCCTGACAACATGACACTTGAGGTTGCCTTTTTGACTGGCGTAGACCCAAGAAAGTGGATAGATCCTACAGCTGTGGAACATGTAGGTATCAGTATGGAAGAATTGGAGGAATTAAAAAATCCCAAACCGTTTTCACGGCCTTCTGAACCCGTAACCAATCCTTCACTTGAGGAGGGAAACAAGGAATACCGCATGCATTGGCCCGGAGCCTATGAGATGCTCATGACGACACCGGATGATATTCTGGTGGATATACTTAAGGACAATGTACCGCCTACCGAAGCTACTGATCCTGATAAGATACAAAAGGGATCGCTAAAGGACCAGATAGAAAAAGCGCTCTCAGATAATTGATGCCTCTTGTCCTTTAAATTATGTTTATGTTCTGATAGCGACCGTGATAACACCTCGACACCATCATCTCCTATATATAACAGAATAAACTCTGTTATTGCTAGCATAGTGTGTTATGGCGATAGAATCCGTACTCCATTTGCCTGCTAGAGAGGCCTATCTTTTATTGAAAAGTTGCTCAGATATGCGCCGTGTCTCGCGAATGATGATCATTAGCTGAGCCGCCCAAACATACCCACTAATGTTAATCCGGCAAAATATATTTGGTAGGAGCATATGTATACAACCTCAACAACATCTCTGATTGCATCAGCTAGAAACCGGACCATCAGCGATCTCGTTAAGCTGCAAGCACTCAAACACCCCAATAGAACAGCACTGGTTTTCAATGACAATTCAGATAATTATAAGCAGTTAAATAATTGTATCGACCGCGCCGCAAATGCATTAAAGGCTGCTGGCGTCAGACCAGGCGAACGGGTCGCCTGCCTTTCACATAACCACCGATCATTTGTGATTTTTCGTTTTGCTGCTATCCGAGCCGGTGCAATATTTACACCGGTAAACTTTATGCTTATTGCAAGCGATGTCGCATATATTCTGGAAGATTCCGGCGCTACTGTAATAATAGCCGAAGATACCCTTTGCCCGGTGGCAAGTGAAGCTTTGACTCTAATGGATAAACCACCAAAGGTGAAGGCTTATATCGAAGCTTCTGGGTGCGAAGTAGACGATGACTGGATCAATTCGGATGAATGGATAAATTATCCTGACGACACACCTGTCGTTTGTGATAGTGTCGAAGACGACCCGGTTCAGATTATGTATACCAGCGGTACTGAATCACGTCCAAAAGGTGCTCTGTTGTCTACGCGTGCATTGATCGCACAGTATGTCACCTGTATTGTTGATGGCAATATGGAACAATCGGATATCGAGCTGCACTGTTTGCCGCTCTATCATTGTGCTCAACTAGACTGTTTCCTTACTGTCGACCTATATCTCGGCGCAAAAAGCATTTTGATGCCTGGTGTTGATCTTGGCGCTATGCTTGAACAGATAGAAAATGAAAAAGTGACCAAACTTTTCTGTCCTCCTACGGTATGGATCGCACTACTACGACACCCGGATTTCGACAAACACGATCTAAGTTCGTTGAACAAGGGATACTACGGCGCATCAATTATGCCAACTGCAATTATTGAAGAACTGTCAAAGCGTCTGCCCAATATGAAACTCTGGAACTTTTACGGCCAGACAGAGCTGGCGCCAGTAGCAACTATACTCCAGCCAGAAGAGCAGTTAACCAAACTTGGCTCGGCAGGAAAACCAGGACTGAATGTAAACACCCGTATTGTGGATGACGAAGATAATGAAGTCCCTCACGGTACTGTTGGTGAAATTGTCCATCAAAGTCCTCAGTCCACACTGGGCTACCTTAACAACGAAGAAAAAACTGCTGAATCCTTCCGCAATGGCTGGTTCCATAGCGGTGATCTCGCGTATATGGATTATGAAGGTTACATTTTTATCGTTGATCGCAAAAAAGACATGATCAAATCTGGTGGTGAAAATGTTGCCAGTCGCGAAGTTGAAGAAATAATTTTTAAACACCCAAAGGTAGCAGAGGTAGCTGTGTTTGGGTTGCCTCATGACAAATGGATTGAGGCGGTCTCGGCGGTTGTTGTGGTTCGTGAAGGAGAAACCGTAGACTTGGAAGAGATCGATAGCTACTGTCGAGAGAATCTCGCTAGTTATAAACGCCCACAGAATATATTCTTTGCAGAATCATTGCCGAAGAACGCCAGTGGTAAGATCCTCAAGCGTGAACTAAGAAAAGCTTACGGGGATAAAACTAATCTCAGATGTTGAATGTTATATCCATGTGTTTTCTGTAGCAGGCTGTGCAGCCCAATAATCATCTCACTAAATTACGTACATACTTTCAGTAAGCGCTGGATCTATGATTTGTAGTTGGGCGGCTGATTTATTCTGCCCTACTCTTCCATCACTGTACCCAGAGCAATTCTGGGTGAGTCCTGGCTGCAGTGACAGCCTGGGGTCCAGAATAATCATCTGGATTCCAATCTCCTTGTTCCTATGCTTTAATAAAAACCATTAGACACCATATATTTCAACAGGTTACATGGAACAGCTGAGATCTAATATTTATCCGCAGGACCAAAAAGACCCACATTATTGATATATCAATGGCTATAATACTGATCATGAACGATGACAATTGCCAGGCAAGCATATTATTGGAAGTGTGACCGCACCTAGCGGGTTGTAGAAAAAACATAAGAGGCTTAACCCTTGGATACTGAGAGCTTTTTGCAGAAGCGACTCTACACGATTCACCCAATTGCATTTGTAAACCTTTTGTCGGAAAAGGGTTTCTCTCTATCCCAGGTACTGGCCTCGACCTTAATCAATCCAGAGCTGCTAAAAAATGCAGATAATCAAATAACCTATCGTCAGTACCGACAGCTGATTAAAAATGGCTTATCACTTACCGATAACCCGGCTTTGGGATTAGAATTCGGGCACCGCCTGAACTTTTCAGGCTCCGGCGTGATCAATATGGGGATGATGGCAGCGAGTAACTTTCATGATGCGCTGCTATTTTGTGAACGCACCACAGAAGTGATTAACCCGGGCGTTTCCTTTGTAATCGAGCAGCAGGATGAGAGACTGCGCGTAGAAATTGTTGAGCGGCTCCCTTGGGGCAGTACAGAGCCGTTTATGGTGGAGACTGCCTTTTCCGTGATCGCCAGTATTGTCAATATGCTTGACCCTATGATACGTCAGCAAATGGCTTTCAAATTCAGACATCCCGCGCAGGCGGCATCTTCCTACTATCGGGCTTATTTATCCTGCACAACAATCCAATTTGAAACTGACTCAAACTGCTGTTACATACCTTTGGAATTCGCTCTTCGGCCACTGCCAACATTTAACCCTCATGCGGTAAAGCAGGCTGAGCAAATATTGGAAAATCAGATTCAACTAATTTATGATGATAAATACGCTATCACCCTACCTATTCGGCAGATGATTCTAGAGAATGAGGGGGGGAAGATATCGAACGAAAAGGTTGCACGCCGCTTCAATGTCTCATCAAGAACATTGAACCGGCGCCTGAAGAATTTGGGCACATCATTTTCTGAAATCGTGGCTGAGGTGCGGTACTCAGTTGCCCGAGATCTATTGAATAATAGCTCAGTTTCCATAGAAATGATTGCAGACAAGCTAGGCTACCGCGACGCATCAAACTTCAGTAAGGCCTTCAAGGTATGGAGTGGGAAAACGCCGACCCAGTTTAGGGAATCCCCGGAAGACGCTTAAAACAGTCAATCAACATCCTAGGGGCGCTTCATTCAACCCACACATTTTGCATTGGTACTGCACTACTCTATTTAGTCTCTGTGATAGTCGTATATATTTTAAGTTATCACGCCTATTCAACAACAATAACTTATTTTAAGGTCCTTCCCCAACCGTGGATCGAAGTAAAAATGGATCTGAGAAACTTGCTTGCAGCCGATTTTTGGTAAACCAATTCAGATTTAGAAAACCTGGTTACCCTACTAAATTTGTGGTAGTACTAAAACGTCGGTACGTAGCCGATTCAGGACCTGCTCTGCGGTATTGCCCAACAAGATCCCCTGCAGTCCCGATCGCGCCACCGTACCCATTACCACCAATTTGGCACCAAGTTCTTCAGCTACTTTTGGAATCAGGAGTTCTGGTGGTCCCTGATCAACATGGATCTGGCTGTCCGGTAGTGCCATTTCTCCCAGAAGCCTGTGACAACCAGATCGGTACTGGGTTTCCAGTAGTGCTGGCACCTGCAAAATTCTATCACCATCCTGCATTTGTGATGGGAACGCGCTGATCAGATGTAGAGGTGTATCTGCTGCCCCAGCGATAAATTTACCCTCTTTCATGATCCGTTCATTCAGCATTTGATGTTCGGCATCGGCTGAGTCGGCATTGACACAAAGCAATACAGGTTGCTTATCCCAACTATTATCTGCGCGCACTAGCAATACAGGCTGACTGCTGTTGCGCAATAATTTCCAGTCAGAAGGCAGATAAACATGATCGGTAAGCGTCGGCGTATGCGGTTCCTTGATCACTAGCCCGTATGCATTCGCCTTTAGATTACACATTAGCGCACGAAACCAATCTGTTTCTTTGCTAATATCTACTGCAACTGTGATTCCCTTTTTCGCTGCGACACATAGTTTCTGATCCAGTGTGGCGAGCAGCTTCGGTATTGCATGTTTTTTGCGAACTAAAGCAGTGATGCTAGTGCCCAGGCTTTCGCTAATTCTGATTGCCTTGTTTAGTGCTACCTGCTCATTTTTCTGTGGATTGATTACTACCAATATATGGTCGTTAAACGGCATTATGGTGGGCCTCTACTCGATCTAATTTTTGTGTATCAGCAGTCTTATTTGCGGCTGCCGCCATATTGTTTTGATTTACATCATGCTTGCCCTCTGCCCTGCCTGGTGTTACACGTTTGGTAAGCACGCTGGCCAAAGCCGGTAATAGCACTAATGCACCCAACATGTTCCAGATGAACATAAAGGTGAGCAGGATGCCCATATCAGCTTGAAACTTGATCGGAGACAACACCCATGTACCGACGCCTATTCCCAAGGTTAGTCCAGTGAAGGCGACTGCTTTTCCTGTAGTCTTGAGGGTATTGAAGTAGGCTTGTCTTAGATTTTGTCCGGTATTGAGATAGGTCAATAGTTTGGAATAGATATAGATACCATAATCAACTCCAATACCTACTCCTAGTGCAATCACAGGTAAAGTTGCCACCTTGACCCCTATTCCAAGCTTGGCCATCAATGCTTGACACAACAGTGAAGTCACTGCCAATGGCAGTAGGATGCAGAGCATTGTACGGATTGATCGAAACGTGAGTAGGCATAATATACTTACTACGCCGTAAACCCAGATTAGCATTTGGTACTGAGAAGTCTCTATGACAATATTAGTAGCTGCTTCGATACCTGCGTTTCCCGCAGCTAATTTAAATGTAACTCCCTGCATGTTTTTATATTCATCGATAAAGTTCTCGACTTCTACTACGACAGATTGTAGCGTCTCAGCCTTATGGTCATTGAGGTAGACTAACACCGGGGTTAAACTACAGTCGGCATTGAAACTACCTGGAGTGGCGTATACCGAAACCTGATTGAGAACTGCTTGATTGCGATTTAGGCTATACCACTTAATGTTACCCTCGTTATAGCCAGCAATGATTTGTTTGGTCTCATCAACCAACGACTGAGCCGACTGAACACCAGGAAGTTGTTGTAACTTCCATTGCAGTTTGTCAATTGCATCCAGCACCTTGTAGTTTGAACACTGGTCTTTTCCCGTCTGGACCATCACCACTAATATATCTGTACTAGTAGTATAATTTTCAGTGATAAATGCATTATCTTTATTGTATCTGGAGTCGGGGTGTAGTTCCGGAGCTCCTGCATCCAAGTCGCCGATTTTCAGGTTTTTACTTTGTTGCAGACCCAAGGCTGCGAGCCCTATAGCAAGTGTTATCAGCACCAGCGCTTGAGGTTTCTGGGTAAAGTTCGACAGCAAACGCCAGATTTTGTATTTATCAGCCCCCTCATAGCGATGCTGCTGTTGATACCCCGATCGTTGTTTGACGCCTACGTAGGACATGAGCACTGGGAGTAATACCAAATTAGTAAGAATCAGAACGGCCACACCCATTGATGCCGCAATCGCCAAATCTTGGATAACCTCAATCTTAATCACCATTAAGGTGGCAAAGCCTACCCCGTCAGAGACCAGGGCGACAATACCTGGAATATGCAAGGCCCTGAATGCACGACGTGCAGCCAGTTCCTTGCCTTCACCACCAGTACTTTCGTGGGCAATGCTATTAATAATTTGAACCCCATGACTCACCCCGATGGCGAATACTAAAAATGGCACCAGCATTGAGTATGGATCCAAACCGTAGCCCAAAGCATTGAGCAGCCCCAACTGCCACACCACTGCAATCAGCGAACATAGCAGAGGAATCAACGCACTTCGTAAACAGCGCGAATAGACGTAGAGAAGTATAAAAGTAATGACTAGCGCCATGGCGAAGAAAACCACCACCTCACCTAGCCCATCAATCAGGTCACCTACCACTTTGGCAAAACCAGTGATATGAATTTTTACCGTCGCAGTTTCGTATTTGTCTCGAACAAGAGTCTCCAATCGTGCGGAGAATATTTGGTAGTCAATTGACTCGTTAGTCTCTGGGTTTATATCCAGTAGAGGTGCGTAGATAACTGCAGATCGGAAGTTATTGGCGACCAGAATACCAACCTGGCCGGATTTAAGAATGTTGATCTTGAGTTTATGTAGTTCGGTGTCAGAACCATCGTAGGTATCAGCAATAACCGGCCCACCCGTGAATCCCTCTTCCGTGACTTCAACCCATCGGACGGCCGGAGACCAGATTGACTTTAGAGCTGCCCTATCAATTCCTGGAATATAAAATACTTCATCGTGGACCTGTCTTAGGATATCTTGGAACTCAGCTGAAAAAATGTTCCCCTCGGTGGCTTCTACGGATATACGGATCGCATTACCTAAGCCCTTGAGGTCTTTTTTGTGATCAAGATAGTTGGATATATATGGATGAAAGGTCGGAATCATCTTCTCGAAACTGGTATCTGGACGCACCTGACTGGCTTGATAACCTAAGAAGAGAGTCATCACAAGCATGAGAAACAACAGCACAGGTCGATGATTGAAAAACAGCCGTTCTATAATCGGCTCGCCCACCGTGGGGGGTATTAACAGCACCTTTTCCAGATCAGGATTGAATTGGGTCATGGACGTACACCTTGCTGTTTGCGATCCGGTACTAGTGGCTGGATCCCTCCAAAACCCGTCGCTACTAATTTGGTATCGATTTGAGCAACTGCGCTAAGGGGTAGTTTATAAGTTGTTTGGGTGCGTTTTTTCAGAATGCCTTGATCACTCAGTCGTAATACAGTACCTCCTACGCCAACCAAGACGACTGAGCCATCATCGAGACGCAGCCCTCCAAACAAACTAGCATCTGTACCTGTTTCAATTGCCCTCCAAGTGTTACCCTGATCTGAAGATGTAAAGGCGTTTCCCCGCAGTCCATAGACAATTACCCTGTGTTCTCCCGCCTCGACAGCACCGAAAAAAGGACCCTCGTACGGACTTTCTAACATATTCCAACTCTGGCCCCAATCATCGGAACGGTATAGCAGCCCCGCCTCTCCAGCGATGTAAAGACTTTCGCCTATGCGGCTAATTACATTGAGATGGAAGGCATCAGTAAGATCAAGCTTGTCGAACCATGGGGTCCAACTCTCGCCCCCATCCTGGGTGTGCAGAAATAAGCCAAATGCACCAACAATAAAACCTTCTAGAGAATTCTTGAACCAGATATCAAGAAAGGGGCGACTAGGACCTTCGTCGATAAAGCTCTCTGCATCCTCTATGGTAGTAGTGAGATTCTCTAGACGCAGCTCTAGTGCTTTGAGTTGATCATCTGTAGCGGTTATCATGACTGCTTCTGTTTCATCGAAAAGCATCTTGGCATGTTCATACATTAGCCGATTGACCAGTCTGCCATCCAATTGCTTAACCCAACTCAACCCGCCATCATTGGTGCGTAGCACCACACCATCATGTCCCACGACCCAGCCATTTTTCTCATCTGAAAAAAAGCTAGCTGTTAGCGTGCTTCTAACCGGCACTTGAGCTTGAGCCCAACTGCCGGCCTGATCATTCGAAATTAATATATGGCCCCGTTCACCAACAGCAATAAGCTTAGATTTCACCAGTTCTATATCCAATAGCAAGCTGTGAGAAGCCATCTTACTGGGTGCGGATGGTTCTTCTAATGCATCTCCCTGGGCCAATGATGGGGTACTGTTTATGACCACCCCAATCAGAAGCACTAGAAAATTATGCGCCAGCCGAAGGCATAGTAACTGTAAATTGTCATAATTAGTCATGAATAGCATTCTATATAAATGAATAATATAAGTGGTCTACCGAACTCGTCCCCTGATTCGCATAGGAGTATATGTATGTACTCTGAAATCTTGTTCCAATTGCCTTAATGTCGGTGGATGGAATAATTATAAATATTTCGGCCATGTACTAAGTACTATCTTGCCCGGATAAGACCGCAGACTGTCTAACTTGTTGTAACCATTTCAAGAAAATCCAAAGGTTACACGGATCTATACCGACCAGCACTCTACTGTAGTATTCTCTACTGTTTATAGAGTAAACCTACTCGAAAATATCTACCTTAAGGACCGGTTAAGTATAGTGGTACCTCAACAGCGAGATACCACCAAATACGCCAAATTCGTATATATGCAAGTTCATGAGTCAAATATTATCGGCGACTCATCTTCCGAACCTGCGCGGGCGTATAGAAGTTGTTGTCCTCTCCTTCATAGAACTTCAGCGGTGCAAGATCCGCTTCGTTAAGTGCGTAGATGTCACTGTGAAGATCAATATGGTAGTAACTTCGAATCACAGTTGATGGAACATCATAAGCATTGAGTTGATTAGCCAGGCCAACACGCCAGAGCTCACCGCGCCCATCATAGATATCGGTTGCAGTGATATTCCAGGTGTCCTCATCCAAGTAATAGGTACGTTTACCGTAAACATGTCGTTTACCCTTCTTGACGGTAGACTCGACCACCCAAACACGATGCAGCTCCCAACGGGTAAACTCCGGATTCAGATGATTAGGAGTTTCAATCGCAGCATATTGTCCCTTCTCAACTGCAGCCATTAATCCGTTGTTGTTGTAAGCAATGTACATTTCCTTTTTGCCCACCAGCTTCCAGTCGAATCGCTCAGGCGAGCCATTGAACATGAAAGCATCATCGTAGTTGGTTAAACCAGAGAACTCCGGGTTTGGCGTATCGAAGCCAATTGTCGGCGCCCGGCGAACCCGGCGCTGACCAGGAATATACTGCCAGGCCTGGCGTGGATTCTCGGCGGCATTCACCGAGTCGCGAACCAGGATCATCTCCCCTTTACGACGGACTGGGTTATCGTATTCGATTAGGATATGCAGGATATTGCCTTTATATTTTGCCTGATCGAAATAAGGGAATGTTTCCCATACCGTACTGCCGCCAATTAGCTTGTCACCATTTGCATAGACAGTGACCTGATTCACATCCTTGTAGTTCCCTTGTCCAATCCAGCGAAGACTGTGATTCCAGATCACCTCACTGCCGTTCTGCGGAATCGGAAAAGGATAACCGCCAAAGGCGTTGATGACGCCGTTGCGATCCTCTGTCAATTCCGCATTCATGGCATTCTGTTTGGTATTGTCATAAACCCACTGTGGCGCGGCCGCAGTACGGTGCGTGGGATAGACCGGCATCTTGAAAGTTTCAGGATACTTCTCAAACAACGCCTTCTGCCCTTCTGTCAGCTTGTCGGCGTATTGCTTATAGTTTCCTGCATCGATGGTGAACAATGGCTGTTCATCGGCGAAAGGGTCGATACGGGTTCCGCCAGGCTGGTATCCGACGGGCGCGCTCGTCATCCCACCTGTCCACGCCGGGATGCTGCCATCCGCATTACCGGCGCGTTCCGCGCCAACCGGCGTCAATTCATTGCCCAACTTCGCGGCCTCCTCTTTAGAGACCTTGGCCACTGCGTTGCCGGCACCAAGTACCAGACCAGTGATGACCAACATGATCATTGTCTTTTTCATATCCTCGCTCTCCCGGTGTCACGCAGACACCTGATTCGCTATTGTCTCAGTACTTCTTTTCTAAAAGCGGTATTTGTAGTAGGCAGCTAGATAATCCTTATCCGCCGTCAGGTGACCGAACTCCAAGTTGCCCCTATCATCAATCACATCACCCGGATTGGTCAGAAACCAGACGTAACTGATACCGAAACTGTGATCATTGCGATAGGTGAAGTCCGTCTTCAGCGAAAACTGCTCAAGACCTTCGGTAAAGGTAAAGGGCACCGCAGAAACACCGTTAAAGTCATTGCGGTAGGTGGCTGTGACTTTTAAATCCAGTGCATTGGCCAGTGAAAAATAGTCAGCCGCCAGACTCACCGTCGCACCGGCACCAATGCGATCATCGTCCAGGGCACGGTTGATATCATCCACATCAATGCCCAGCAGGGCCGCAGTGGCATCGTCTTCAATCTCCAGTACACGGTTGTAGCCGATCTCCGCCGTCAGTGACAGGTTGTCGGCCAGCGGGGTATCACCAAACAGGTGAATAACCGACACTTGTGCCTGAACCGTCTCGGCTTCAGAGAAGTAGAAAGCACCTGGGACATTTAATTGCACAGGCTGGCCATCACGGTAGCTGAGCTCGCCGCTGACATTGGAATCGCCAAACACGGTACCGAAGCTTAAGCCAATCAGTTTGATATCCTCAAAATATTCATGGCTCAACTGAGGCCCAAGTATCGGTGGCAACAACTGCAGGGCAGGCAGAAAATCATTGTATTCCAGATAGTAAAGTGCAAACTCGGTGTTATTGAGTTGTTCAGCCAGGTAGCGCAGGGCAATACCGTATTGCCCCTCATCCGGCGTCTGTTCGGCGACCGGTAGACCGACAGCATCGAGTGTGTCACCCACCGACTCCTGACCTAGAATATCAACCCCAAAATAGGTGCCGGGCGCATCAATGCGGGTCTCCTCCCAGTCATATTGATAGTAGGCCCCCATTGAAATATTCTCGCTCAGGCCCAACTCGACATAGAGTTGTCCCAAGGGTAGAAAAATATCTTTCAGTTCAACACCCGGCGCATTGGCCTTGGTCGCATCCACCGGCGCCTGGGCTGAGGAAATACCCCCGTTGACAAACAGGCTTTCACCCCAGTTGACGACCTGCTGGCCAAGCCGCACACTGGCACTGCGGTCCCCCATGTCGAAGGTGTGATAGACAAAGGCGTCCAGCAGTTCGATTTCAGACTTGTGCCAATCGATGCCGTCCTGCTGGAAGGATTTTGGCGTTCCCGCTCCCAGCAGGGGATGACTTTGTTCAATGAGATCATCATCATTGTAGACTTCGTCATACCATCCACGGGCGCGTACAAACAGACCGCCATCGCCGTAATTGATGTCCAAGTCAGTGCTGAAGCTAATCCGATTCTGGGTCATATCGCCGTCATCGAAATTGCGATTGCCATCATCAACAAGGATCCCCTGCCCGCCAAAATCCAGGATCGCATCATCCGCTTCCTCTCGGCGCCACTGGGCATCGTAGGTAACACTCGTGTCCAGGTCTACGGTGACACCATTCTCCAGCTTCCAGTCAAGGCCATAACCGGCTGATGCAGCAGTCAACAAAGATCCTGTAACAACGGTTTTGATCCCCCGGTTTAGCACTTTTCTGGCAAAACAAGGTGACACGCCCCGACAGTTTTCATTAGTCATGAAGATCTCCTCAATAATTTTTTAATACTTCATGTTTTTTAGATGTCTTTGTTGCGAGTAATGGTTTGCCAGTTCGTGTACTCCATCAGACCGTGAATCGAGTTTTCACAACCCAATCCTGATTGTTTATGTCCGCCAAAGGCCTGTTCTGGGGAGTATTGGTGCACCTCGTTTATCCAGACTGTACCAGCCTCGATCTGCTCGGCAATGCGTTGTGTCGCAGCTGAATCGTTACCCCAAATGCTTGCACCGAGCCCATAAATTGTATCGTTCGCGCGGGTTATAACGTCATGTTCATCAGTCCACCGTAACAAAGGGAGAATTGGCCCAAAGGGCTCTTCTGTTACAATCCGAGAGTTTTCAGGCGGGTTATCTACGAGGGTGACCGGAACAAACCAACCCTCGGCGTTCTCGTCAATCTCTCCACCAGTAGCGAAGCTAAAACCATTCTCCTTGCAGTCTTTAAAGTACGTCTTTACCTTTTCATATTGCATTGTGTTCTGAATCGGGCCCAACATAGTCTCCGGCTTTGACCCGTCGCCAACGATCACTTCGTTCTCTATGTAGTCAACTAAAGCGTCTCTAACATCATCATAGATAGAGTCGTGGATATACAGGCGTTTAGTTGCATTACAGAACTGTGCGTTATTCTGGAAGGCTGCCCAGAAAAGTTTAGGGGCGATGGTCTTTGGGTCTACATCAGGGAGTACAATGGCGGGATCATTACCACCCAATTCCAAGGTTACGCGCTTGATAGTGGTGGCACAGGCACTCATCACTTTCTGTCCAGTCGCGGTCGAACCTGTAAACGCGATCTTGGCTACATCTGCATGCTCTGTCAGCCACTGCCCTTGTTCATTGCCCCCACTAAGACAATTCAATACGCCAGGTGGCAAAATGGCATTGGCCATTTCAACGAATTTTAAATCACACAATGGCGTGTAAGGTGATGGTTTGACAACAACGGTACAACCCGCCATCAATGCGGGGGCTATTTTCCATACTGCCAGCAGTAGTGGGAAGTTCCAGGGTACAATTGCACCTACTACACCAAGGGGTGTATAACGGGTTACCACGGAACGCTCTGTACTGTCTTCAATCACTTCGTCATCAATTTTTTGACTAGCGATTGCCCGGAGCCATGCTACCGAACCCAGTACTTCCCATTCAGACCCAGCACGAGGCTTACCTTGCTCACGGGTGAGCAAAACCATAAGCTCTTCAGCATTCTCCTCAAGAGCATCTGCCAAGTTCACCATGACGTCTTTTCGTTTTTCGAATGAGGTCTTCGACCAAGCCTGGAAAGCACTCTTTGCACCAGCCACTGCAGCATTCAAGAGTTTTTTCGAACAATTAGGGACCAGTGCTATCGTTTCTTTTGTGGCCGGATTAAATACCGGCAAGGTATCTTCAGATGAAATCAGTTCACCATTAATGGTCATTCGATAATCTTTATGTACATCCAAATTGACAGTTTTAATTAAATCCAACATGGCAGTGCTCCCATATTTTGCTTATTGGTTCTCATCAAGTGTATGAAGTTTACGGCGCATAATCTTGCCGCTTGACGTTTTGGGTAAATCTTCGACAAATTGTACTGCTCGAGGAATCTTGTAAGCGGCGAGGTGCTCTCGGCAAAAGCTCAAAATATCCTCACTATCCAGTGAAGCACTCTGTTTAGGTACGATGTAGGCCTTGGCCAATTCTCCTTTTGTCTCATCAATAATTGGGCCCACGGCCACCAGAGCCACATCAGGATGACCGGCAATTACCCGCTCCAGCTCAGCCGGGTAAATGTTATAGCCCGCAGTTATAATCATGTCTTTTTTACGATCAACGACAAAAACGCAACCGTCTTTGTCCATTTTTGCAAGATCACCGGTATGCAACCAGCCCTCGGAGTTTATTGTTTCCCTGGTCGCTTCTTCATTCCCATAATAGCCTTGCATTACTAACGGACCTGAAACCATTAACTCGCCAATCTCTTCACTATTTAGCTCCTTGCTTGAATCCTCAACATCGACAACTTTTACTCGCGTGTATGGCAATGAAACACCAATGGATCCGTGCTTGTAATCACCGTCGTGGGCGAAGGTAGTGCCCAGCCCACCAATTTCCGTCATTCCCCAGAGCTCAATCAATGGACATCCTGTAGCAGCCTCGACTGCCTCCATCTTGCTAATGGGCATGGTTTGACCGCCAACTGTGCACAAGCGGAAGGAAGAGAAATTCACGACCGATAGGTCTGGATGGTCCAGCATGTACATATACATGGTGGGAACACCCTCAAACATCGTTGCCTGGTATTTGTTGATAGACGCAAAGACCTGATCAACGTCAAAACGTTCCAGCAAAACCAGTGTGCCGCCCTTGTAAAATGTGCTATTAAATACAACGTTTCCATAGACATGAGGACATGGCAAAGCTGAGACTACAACATCCGATTCACTACGGCCGTGCATCAAGGATGTGGCGATAATATTGGTGATAATAGAGCGATGAGCTAGCATTGCCCCCTTGGGATTGCCGGTGGTACCGGAGGTATAGCAGACAGTTGAGAGCGAATCTTTATCAATCTCAGGTGAGATGTACTCGTCGCTACCCTGCCCTAATATTTGATTGAACGATTCGGCGCCTCCAGGTATATTTTCACCATAAAGTATCAACCCCTTCACACCGGTACGCTGCTGAATACCTATTAATGCTTTCCCTTTGGATTTGGACGCCACTATGACTTGAGCGCAACAATCCTGAACCACATATTCAACTTCGTCAGGCGTGAGCATTACATTTACCGGATTAACTACGGCACCGGTTTTCAATATTCCGAAATAGGCTACAATCCACTCCCAAGCATTTTCGCCATAGAGCGTTACTGTATCACCTGGTTGAATGTAGCTATCACTCAACGCGCTAGCGAATTGGTTTGACAGTTGGTCAAGCTCACGATATGAAAACTGATCGCCATTGAATACTAGCGCAGTTTTTTCACCAAATAGTTGTGCCGAACTAGAGATCACCTGACTTATATTGTTAATCACCTGACCTTATCCTCTTTATGTTCTATTTGTTTACTGTAAGCTCACTTAACGAATCCAATACGGAGGATGAGCCGACGTAATAAAGGAAAAATCTTGAATATCTTGGTAAATAGCGGCCACATCGCCCCGACAAGCGTTCGTTTTGTGTTCGGGTAGTATCCGTCCGCCATATCTTCCGGATCGAAAGTTTTCTTGACCTTGTACATCCACTGGTCGGCATTATGATTCCTGTGGTATAAATCTACTGACGGTCCGACTGCAAAGGCTTCAACGCCCCTCGGGTTTTCTTGGTTGTCGTCGATAGTTTCAAGAAGAAAAGCTAAGCCGTCAGCCAAAGATTTGCCGGTATCCGAATCGCAGGCGATAATGTTTTCAGCCCAAACCTGCCGACCTTCATTCGACCATATCCAGAACTCTTCCTCGCTGCCTTTTTCCAATGCTTTGTACTTCCCCTTATAGGGAGCCATCATCTTTTTCGTTTTCGGAATTATTTCAGGAATATGGCTGAACGACTCGTAGACCCCATAGGATGAAAGTGTTGTTCGCGGACTTAAACGATAAACTCGGGGAATGTAGCAGGACGTAAGGATGTTACGCGACATTACCTCGACGTGCTCTGAATCCACATCCAGCATCCGCCCCCCTGTTGAATCCACAATGCTATGGATGACTCGCTCACGCCATTGCGCTTCTGCAGGGGTTTCAGACACGGTTAAAAGCGTCCAAGAATGATTGTTTTCCTCTCGAGCGATGGGTGGAAGCAAGTCTGCTTCAACCATTTCAATGAATTCCTGATTGGTTCTAGTCAATGTCAGGGCAATACTGTCGGGGGGCATACGTACGATGAATGTCGAAGCGCTGGATTTCAATAAATCATATGCAGCTTTGGTTACACCTTCCCAGTTTTTCCAAACCGGATGATAGAACCGCATGGTATCTGTCAACCCAACACCTATCTGCGGATGAGGCCCTTTGTGTTCTAACTCGGGGGGGCCGTTCCAGGGATGAAGCTTGTAACCAATTCGTGTAAACACTCCTAGCCCGGAAAGTGCACCTGCTGATCCGCGCAGCATACCGCGTAGACCAGGACCTGGTCCCTCGCCTGCAAACCAGCCATCACCAGATCCGCAAGATCCGACACGCACAATTTCACCTTCAGGTGTAACTAATTCCCAACCCAGCAGGTTGCGTTGATTTGTCCCTGTATGGTTGCCACTGATACCGATCCCCCAGACAGAGGTTGCAGACGCCAAAGGAGAATGTGTCCAACCCGCCCCAACAATATGTGTGGTAAGCCCGACCCTCATCGCTTCGGCCTGTAGCGTTTGGCAGGTTACATAAGGCTCAATGATGGCCATCTGGTTATCGGCGTCGATTTCCATGTGGTTCATGCGCCGTAGGTCTATGCCGATAACGTTGTTGTAATGGACCGTGGCAAAGGACGAATGACCAGTGCTGCTCGCTTGAAACATCAAGCCATGACGGCGACACACTTTGACAATTGCCTGAACTTCCTCCGTTGTCGATGGAAGTGTAACCGCGACAGGGCGAGTGTCGTACAGTTGTTTGGTCGACATGATATTTCCATTTGCCGTTACCCAAGAGTAGCTGGCAATAATTGCGGGATCGTCTGAAACATAACGATCGCCGAGGATCTCTCTTAACTCTCCTTTCGCCGCTGTATACTGTGACATGCTGTTAACGGGCATCTGGTCCCTCCTTGTCTATGGCGGTACCAATCAGTTCAAACAAGCCCATCACTTTTATCCCTTCGGCTCCAGCCACTTCAGCCAAATGCTGACGACATTTTGCGCAACTAGTGACGATAATGCTTGCCCCGGTTGCTTCTGCCTCATTCAGGCGATTATTGCCAGCAAAGCGCGCAAATTCAGGATAGGCCTCCTTCGCGCCTCCACCGGCACCACAACAGTATGACGCCAAACGATTGCGCTCCATTTCCACGAGGTCAAGGCCTTTAACAGCTTGTAAAAGACGTCTTGGGGACTCATACAAGCCTTCTGTTCCAAAGAGTGTCTTTTTGGGCGTTTCTCTAATCGCAATCGTATTACGCACCTTGACCCATTTTGATGGAGGCGATGCAGCAGAAACTTCACTTAATCGGCCAAGCTTACAAGGATCGTGGTAAGTCACCTTGGCATTTAGATTAGGGCTAAGTGATAATTGCCCACCTTCAACCAGACTGTAGAGAAAATCAGTTATATGTAGAAAATCTTTTTGTGGGGCAGAAACATCTAGTCGTGGCCATATATTTCTTACACCTGAATAGCTGCTCGCTGAACAGGTAACAATGCAATTAGCCTTGGCTGCATTAAAGATCTGTGACATCCTCTGAGCTGCTGCTCGCGCGTCTTCTGGATAACCCAGATCGTAAGCCACCTCGCCTGTTGATATTTCTTGACCGATTAGAGTACCGAAGTTGATGCCGGCCATACTCAACAGTCTTACGATCGTTTTTATTTCAGCCCTGCTGGATTCGTTGACGACGTTTTCGTACCCGATATGCAATAGCACTTCTACCTGTCTATCCAGGGCATTCTGTATCCCAAGGCCCTCAGTCCAGCGCAACCGATCGGCTTGGTGCAGACCATCATCGCTGCCATGAACATTCAGATTTTCGATCATCAGTTTGTGGGCATCAGGAGATTTACCCTCTTCAGCCACAGTCGCACGTAATGCATAGATCACGTCCAGGGGGTCAATATTATCGCCATTGTTAGTCTTACATGAGACGTCACATGCACCGCAGGCTGTGCAAGCAAATATGGTCTCTATGGCTTTCTCTGAATATGCTGCCTCACCTTCTTTCAGGGCATAAGCAGTAATAACCTTGCCTCCACCGCTGTAGGAGTGAAATCCACCCCATTCAACGCTCGGACATGCGACAGAATACTTGTGGCTTATAGGCGATGGGACCCATTTACAATGCGAACATCTCCAACAATTAGTGATGTTCGCTGTGTAAGGTGCCAATAGTGACGTGTCTGTCGGTAGAGGGTTGAGTAGTTTTTTATTCACAGGTCACCTCCAAGAGCAGGTGAACCAGGTTTTAAGATACCAGCAGGATCAAATAGGTTCTTTGTTTTTTTCAACATTGAATAGATTGAGGTATCACGCTCAAATGGTATATGCGCCCAGGGATAGTAGGGGCGACTGAAGAAACCACCGGTATCTGCCAGGCATTGTGCTGCTTCAACCGATGCATTCTGTAGCGAGCGTCCATTTGTATTCTTATTCAAATAAGTGAACTGGAGGTGCGCGTTCACCCCATGAACAAGAGGTTGCACGTAGATCGCTGCATCATCAAGTTGCCGCCTACTAAGCGCTTCAATATGTTGTGGGAGACGATTGAGCTGACTCAAACAGAAAACGTCCTGATATTTCTGGTTACTTACACCTACAGGAGTAGCGAACGCGTGCTGTTTCTGTATAGAAGGTAAATCGGCTGCGTCAATACCAGCAATTTCTTCTGATATCTCTACTTGAAGCTCTTTCACGTCACGCTCTAAATCCGCTTTGCGAAAAGCCATATGTTCATCAGCGAAATAATCATGGGATGAAAGCTCCAGATAAGCCACCCAGGATGGAACGGTTGCCGAATCGAGTTCAATGCCAAACAAAAGCTTGAATTGCAATCCGTTCATCAAGAAGAGCTGCCCTTCTGTTCTGCGACGAAGATGCCGATATAGAAATTTTGTGAGTGAGCCAAGATCGTTGGATGAAATGAAATAAGGGGTTTCGATAGTAGGTATTCGCTGACAATGCAAAGATGCCCATGTCAAAATACCAAGCGTACCCTGTGAACCTTGCATTACCCGCCCGAAATCGGTGTGGGCAGGACCCATCCCGTACATCATGCTATTGCCAAGTTCAAGTTTCTTTTTCAGTGACCCTGGCAATGCTGCTGTGCCGGTACGAAAAAGGTCTCCGCTCCCGAATATAATTTCCATTGCTGCCATGGGGTCGGAACAATCCCAATGACGTCCAGGTACGGTGATGGGCGACCTGTCCAAGAATGCCGCCAACACCGACTTTGAATTTCGCACAAACAGAGGACGGAAAGATCTTAGACCATGAGGTTCGAGCGAGACATCCAATTGCTCAAATGTAACGCCTGGCTCGATGATTGCGACAGCATCCGCGGCATCAATATTCAAGATACCTTTCATCTCAGTCAGGTCCAAAACAACAGAGGGCGTGTCGCTTAGTGTGTCACCATATTGACGTGGTCCTTTTGAACTTATCGGAATCAACGGCACCCGATGCTTTACCGCCCAACGCACCACATCTTGAACTTCCTCACAAGATGCAGGAACGGCAACACCTAGCGGCAAAACACCAGATTTGTCACTTTCATCACTTGAATATAACTTCAGTAAATCCTGTTCACTTGTGGCCTTTACGCTCCTAGGAAAACCTTTTTCCTGCATGTGAGATGTCCCGCCAGGAATCAGCATCGTCGTGCTCTCCTATTTCTAGCAATTGTTATTCTCACTAACACGACGCGGGCATCTGGAAAGCCCACAAGATTGTTTTAGGACCAGCAAACAAACACAGCTTATCGTGTCCATTTTTTCGTTGACTTTAATTCAACCAAATTATTGACACGGTGTCAATAAAATATTTTTGTTGTCGAACTGTTTGAGCCTGTCGCACCATAAGTGCTGGGAAGCATTACCTTTATTTGGGTTATGTAGATCTTTAAGTGGAGAGGTTTAGAGAGACGATCGCCTTGTTATACCCTAAGGCGCGCACCCTGCTGAGGCGAAAAAAAATCTGCGCAATACAATGTTTATTTCTTTGATTTATATGAAATAATTATAAGTGCATAGTTTTGTTGACTGAATGTCAATGAATTGTTAAAGTGGTCTGTAAGCGACTATACATTCGAAAATTAGTCGACTATTGAAGCAATGCCACTTCTCATGACTAGCCATCAAGTTTTGTCGTGAGAGTTTTTATATTATCCCGATCTACACGTTAGCGATTAAAAAAGGACTATCTTTGGCTCTCTCTAATTCAGAAATTGATAAAGTGGGATCACACCCACAAAAGAAAACGCGCGAGTTACAAAAACAGCAAACCCAAGCACGTATTCTCGATGCATCAGTTCAAATCTTTTCGACACACTCATATGAAGAGGCACAAATCAAGGACATCGCTGAGCTTGCTGGCGTGGCTCATGGTCTGCTTTTTCACTACTTCGACAACAAGCGTAGCCTTTATCTCGCAGCCGTAGATGCTATTGCAGAGAAACTTTTTGATATATTGCCCTTTGATAAGCATGAATCCCCATATTTTCAGATTCGCTCGCTGATACGAAATCTATGTATGCAACTGTCCGAAAATCAGGACTTGTATTTTCATTATGTTGATTGCGGTTTTGGCTATGGCAAAGATCAAGAAGCACTCGAAATTGTGTCAAGACGCAACGAAAAAATCAGTTTCTGGATTTATGAAATTGCAGGCTTGCCACACACGTCAAACACGCCAAGATTAATGATGGAAGTAATCAGCCTTGCTGTTGATAAATTGATATATATGTGGCTAAAAGCTGGCCGTCCCTATCATATGGATATCCTTATCGAAGCCAGTGTCGAACTTCTTGTTAGTGCACTTAGAGTTTCTATGCTCCTAGATCCGACTATAGATGCTAGAAAGGGAATTGACGCGCTCATTGAGCAGAAAAATAGTTGACCTGATTCTTTTTTGAATGGCAATTCACTACCGCCTAGTGCTGAAGAGATGGGTGGGTATTACCAAACCGCTTGTCCTTTAATAACCACTCATAGCTAGCTAAACTCCATGCCACCTAATTAATTGTCTCTGCATAAATCAGGGACGGTATCCACTTGCTGCTAACAAAGAATAGCCATGGTTATGGATTACATATTTGGATAATTGGGTCCACCCGAACCTTCCGGGGTCACCCAGACGATGTTCTGATCCGGGTCCTTGATGTCGCAGGTCTTGCAGTGCAGACAGTTCTGCGCATTGATCTGCAGATAGGGCTCGCCACTCTCCTCATCCTCCATGATCTCGTAGACCCCCGCCGGACAATAGCGCTGTTCGGGTGCATCGAAATGTGTCAAGTTTACCCTCACCGGCACCGTCGCATCTTTCAGGGTCAGGTGGCAGGGCTGGTCTTCTTCGTGGTTGGTATTCGACAGGAACACCGAGGATAGTCGATCGAAGCTGATCTCGCCATCCGGCCTGGAATAATCGATTCGCCTGCGCCGGGCTGCAGGTTTCATGCCCGAGTGATCCGCAACTCGGTCGTGCAGGGTTAGCGGAAACCGGCCACCGAACAGGTTCTGCTCGACGAAGTTGAACGAACCGCCAAGCCAAGGACCTAGTTTGTGCAGGGCGGGGCCGAAATTACGTGCCCGAAACAGCTCATCGTAGAGCCAGGAGCCGCGAAAAGCTTCGGCGTAAGTCGCCAGATCCTTACCCCCTTCGTCACCGCAAACGAGCGCCTCGAACACCACCTCGGCAGCCAGCATACCCGACTTCATGGCAGTGTGGCTGCCCTTGATCTTGGCGAAATTCAGGGTACCGGCATCGCAGCCCAACAGCAGGCCTCCGGGGAAATGCTGACGCGGCAGTGAATTTAAACCGCCTTTGGCAATGGCACGTGCGCCATAACTCAGACGCTTGCCACCCTCCAGATGCTCACGGATATACGGGTGGTGTTTGAAACGTTGAAATTCCTCGTAGGGTGACAGGTGTGGATTGTCATAGTTGAGATCAGTGATCAAACCCACCGCCACCTGGTTATCGGCCGCGTGGTAAAGGAAAGTGCCGCCACTGGCACCGCCCTCACTGAGCGGCCAGCCGCTACCATGGATCACCAGGCCGGGCTGGTGTTTCGCCGAATCGATCTCCCACAGTTCCTTGATACCCAGGCCATAGTGCTGTGGATCGCAGTCAACATCAAGTTGGAAGCGCTCAACCAGTTGTTTGCCCAGATGGCCACGACAACCCTCGGCAAAAAGGGTGTACCTGGCGCGCAGTTCCATACCGGGTTCGAAGCTCTCCTTCACCTCGCCGTCCTTACCGCGTCCCATGTCGCCAGTGATTACGCCAGCCACTTCACCATTTTCTCCGTAGATCAGTTCCGCCGCCGGAAACCCCGGGAAGATGTTGACAGCCATGGCCTCGGCCTGCTCGCCCAACCAACGGCAGAGATTGCCCAGGCTGACCACATAGTTACCGTGGTTGTGCATGGTTTTCGGTAGCAAGATGTTGGGTATTCGCATGGCGCTTTCCGGCCCGGTAAAGAAATAGACCCGGTCTTCGCTCACCGGCGTATCGATGGGTGCGCCCTGTTGTTGCCAGTCCGGTATCAGCTCATCCAGAGCACGGGACTCGAACACCGCGCCGGAAAGGATGTGGGCGCCGATCTCCGAGCCCTTTTCCAGTAGGCATACCTCAAGGTCCACGCCCTTCTCGGCGGCCATTTGTTTCAACCGAATCGCCGCCGCTAGACCAGCGGGGCCGCCGCCAACAATGAGGAGATCGAACTCCATGGATTCACGTTGCATTGGCACGACTCCCTATTATCGTCAGTATTGGGTAAGGAACAGGAGTTAGTAGTAGGTTTTACCCTCTTGTGCCATGTACCGCATAGTCGTAGTTGGACGATAAGCTTCACCAAGGATATCCGCAAAACGCTCACCCCATTGACACAGCGTCTGCATACCCACTTCATCCATCCAGCGCACTATACCGCCACGAAAGGCCGGAAAGCCCAAGCCCATCAATAAAGCCATATCGGCCTCTGCCGGTGAAGCCACAACACCTTCTTCCAGGCAGCGAGCCATTTCAATAGCCATGGGCAACATACAGCGGAACTCGATCTCTTCATCGGTGACTTCAATCACCTGCTCATGACACTGAGCCACCATCCCAACAACCAGATCGTCGTTGCTGCGTTGTGGGCGACCTTTAGCATCCGCCTGGTATTGGTAGAATCCCTTGCCGTTTTTCTGACCAATGCGTTCGGCGATATTCAATTCCCGAAGAATGGACTTCTCCAGTGGGGACATGCGATCAGGGAAATCATCCGCCAATACCTCGAAACAGTGACAAAGCGTATCGATTCCGATCACATCCGATAAATAGGCTGGCCCCATTGGCCATCCCCAGGTTTGCAGGACCTCATCCATACGTTGAAAATCCACACCATCGTTAATCAGCTGCTCGAATCCGCGAAAATAGGTAAAGAGGACTCGATTAACCAGAAACCCCGGGCAATCGTTCACCACAATGGGTCTCTTGCCCAGTGCAAGGGTATATGCCACCAGGTCGGAAATGGTTTGATCCGACGTTTTCTCCCCTCGAATGACTTCGACTAGCGGCATGGCATGCACCGGATTGAAGAAGTGCAGGCCGGCAAACTGTTCAGGTTTTTTTAACCCCTTGGCCAGACGAGTAATGGAGATGGTCGAGGTATTGCTTACCAGCACACCACCCTTTGCCAGATTGCCCTCCAACTCTGCCAATACAACCTCTTTGACCTTCGGGTTCTCAACCACTGCCTCAACGATAACTTTACTGCCGTCCATATCCGAGGTTTCCAGTGTCGGTATAATGGCGTCCAAGACAGCCTCCCTCTTCTCCTCACCCATACGCCCTTTACTCACCAGCTTGGACAACAGCTTGTCGGCTTCATGCATGCCCAATTCCAAAGCGGGCTCGGCAATATCTTTCATCACCACCGAAATACCCTTCAGGGCATTTTGATAGGCGATGCCACCACCCATTATGCCCGCGCCTACCACAGCGACCTTGTCGAGGGTAAGAGTCGCATCCTTGGCATAGGATTTGGCAATCTTTTTAATACTCTGATCGTTCATGAAATTGCCAATCAAGGCGCGTGCCTGAGCGGTTTTTCCACAAGCCACAAACAGATTCGCCTCCCGCTCCAGGGCTTCTTCACCACTTAATCGAGAAGTCTCGGCCAGCAAATCGATAACGGCAGCTGGCGCCTGCAACTGGGGAGAACGAGGGCAAACCTCGTTCTTTACAGCCTGAGCCAGCTGTTGAGCCTCTTCCGGAGAGATGGATATAGCGCTGCTTTTAGCGATACGACTAGCCTGAACATCTGCAGGGTAGGCTATTGCGTTTTTAAGAACGTTCAGTGCCGCCTGGCGCAACTGATCCGCTTCCACAACCTCAGATACCAGCCCAGTCCCCAGTGCCACTGAAGCCTCTTGAGGAACTCCGCTGGCCACCCACTTTAGCGCGGTTTCCAGGCCCACCAATCGGGGGGTACGTACAGTCCCGCCCCAGCCGGGGATGAGTCCCAGGCCGGTTTCGGGTAAACCCACTCTGGCTGTACTCGACATCACTCTAAAATCGCAGGCCAGGCAGAATTCCAGGCCTCCACCCAGCGCGAAACCATTGATGGCCACCACAACTGGAAAAGGCAGGGACTCAATACGACGGTTATTGTCATTATTGACAGCAAAAAAGTCCTTCGTCTGCTCACTGGGCAAACTGAATACTTCTCGAAATTCACTGATATCCGCGCCGACGATAAATGCAGACTTGCCGCTGGTCACCAACATCCCTTTGATGCCTTCGGCCTCTTCAACAAAGTCCAAAGCCGCACCCAACTCAGCCATAGTATCAATATTGAAAACGTTGACTGCCCCTTCCTTGGCATCGAAATTCAGTTCGACCAGGCCATCATCCAGTAACCTGATGCTAAGCATATTTCCTGTATACATAGTTACTCTATTCTGTCATTCAGTTGGTTACGATGTACCCGGGTTATAATTCAATCAAAACCATAAAACTCGGTGTACTCATGTAGTTCACAGCGCTCTGTACGATATTGATTGACCGCATGCTCCACGTCACCATAGCCAAGTGCCATGGCACAGATCGCTGTCTCGTCCTGTTCAATACCCACCACTTCGCGAATCGTTTGTGGCCAAGCCGACCAACTGAGAAGCGGACAGGTATTCAAGCCAAAATCCTGAGCCAGCAGCATGATGCTCTGTAGAAAGATACCCAGGTCAAGATACTGGGCACAGCCCATCTGCTTATCCAGGGTGAAGATCATAGCCACCGGCGCGTCGAAGAACTCAAAGTTGGCAATCCATCGTTGTTTGCGCTCGGCCGTATCTTCTTTGCTTATCCCCAGTGCGCCGTATAAGGCCATACCACATTTATAACGTCGTTCCCGGTAGGGAGATTTGAGCTTCTCAGGGTATACAGCTATTTCAGGACTATCTTCTGTCTTGCCGGCAGCAATCTTGTTTTTCACTGTGTTTGTCAGATCTGCCTTTTTCTCACCAGTCAGCACATAGACCTTCCAGGGCTGCATGTTGCTGCCAGAGGGGCTTTTTGCAGACTCCCGTAGAATCTGCTCCAAGACCTCCTTGCTCACCGGCTTGTCAAGAAACGCGCGTGTTGATATACGTTCGTCCAGCAATTCAACTATTGTCTTGTCTGGCATTTTGCGCTGAGGAATACTTTGACTACTCATCAGGTAACCTCTACCCCCCATTAAAAACGTTCAGCTGACAACCCCATAAGCCCTGCTGATCCTGCAAGGATCGACTCCTGATATACCCTACTTCGTGGTAACACATGGTTCATGAAAAAAAGAGAGGATAGGGTTTTCATCTCATAAAAGACGGGGTCTGTCTCAAGTTTGTCCGATGCGATCAAAGCAGCCCGAGCCATCTGCCATGCGCCGAACAGGGTGCCCGTCAACATAAGATAGTTAAAGGCGGCAAATCCCGAGTGAACCGGATCATGCCGATTTTTAAGCACTGCATCGGTTACCTCCCGGTTTATAACCAGCGCATCGGACAGTTTTTCTCCCATCCTGGCAAGTTCGTGAAGTTGCGTTGATTTTAACTGCCGGACTGCTTCCTCGATCTCATCATAAATACTCCCCATGGCCAGCCCTTCGTCCCGGATTAATTTACGGCCAATAAGGTCCAGGGCTTGGATGCCGTTGGTACCCTCGTAGATAGGAGTGATACGAGCGTCCCGGTAGTATTGCGCGGCTCCGGTCTCTTCAACGTATCCCATGCCACCATGAACCTGTATACCCAGAGAGGTCACTTCCTGGGCGATTTCCGTGCACCAGCCCTTAATCACTGGTGTAAAGATCTCCAGTCGATCACGGGCCTTTTTGCAATCTGACTCACCATCCCCATGTGCTGCATAGTCGTAATTTATGGCACCCACATAGGTTAAGGCACGCGCCGCCTCAGTCAGGCAACGCATCAGCATCAGCATGCGTCGCACGTCACTGTGTTCAATGATGGCCACACGGTCTTGGTGACCCGGGGCACGTCCCTGGATCCTCTCTTTGGCATAGGCAACAGCCTTTTGACAGGCCCGCTCAGAGATACCGACACCTTCCAGACCGACTTCCAGACGAGCATGGTTCATGACCTTGAACATGCAGGAGAGTCCGTCATACAGTTCACCCACCAGATAACCCACGGCACCGCCATTGTCTCCATAACTCATGACACAGGTAGGACTGGCATGTATCCCCAGTTTATGTTCAAGGGAAAGGGTATGCACATCGTTGCGCTGCGAGGGGTTTCCATCATCATCCAGCAGATATTTTGGTACCAGGAAGAGTGAAATTCCTTTGTTCCCCGGCGGTGCGTCAGGTGTTCGAGCTAAAACCAGTTGAATGACATTGTCAGTCATCTCATGGTCACCCCAGGTAATGAAGATCTTCTGTCCGGTCAACAGATAGTGGTCGCCCTCGGGAATGGCCTTTGTCGTCAGTACAGAGAGATCCGACCCCGCCTGGGGTTCGGTCAGATTCATGGTACCGGTCCATTCCCCGCTGATCAGCTTGGGCAGGTATTGTTGTTTCAGCGTTTCACTGGCATGGGCCTCCATGGCTTCGATAACACCCGAGGTCAACATGGGATTTAAGGCAAAGGAGAGGTTGGCACTGTTCCACATCTCTGAGACGGCCATGTGCAGGGTGTAGGGCAGCCCTTGACCGCCGTATTGCGGATTTTGTGCAAGACTCAGCCAATCGCTTTCCACGAACTGGGCATAGGCCTCGGCAAACCCTGGCGGAGTCACCACAGTAGTGCCATCAAGTTGTGACCCCACCTGGTCGCCCGATTGATTTATTGGAGCCAGAACCTCGCTGGCCAATTTGCCAGCCTCCTCGATAATGGCCTCCACCACATCCTTTGTGGCATCTTCAAAACGGGCCAATCTGGTAAGGCCACCTATCTCCACCAACTCGTTCAGTACGAACTCCATTTCTTTTGTGGGTATACGGTAATCAGTCATCTGTTTGCCCTTGCACAGGTGTTTGCATTACATAGAGCGGCGGTACTGTCCACCCACTTCGAACAGTGCCTCAGTGATCTGACCCAGGGTACAGTAGCGAACGGCATCCATCAGTGCAGCAAAACCATTGGCATTGGTAGTGACAGCTTGTTTGAGTCGCTCAAGGGCCGCTTCACTCTGACCGGCGTGCCTGTCCTGAAACGTGCGAACCCGTTCGATCTGGCTCTGCTTCTCTTGCTCTGTGGAGCGGGCCAGCTCAATCTCCACTGACTCCTCCTGCCCTTTCGGTGGAAGAAAGGTATTCACCCCTATAATCGGCAGACTGCCATCGTGTTTTTTGTGCTCGTAATAGAGGGATTCTTCCTGGATCTTGCTACGTTGATAGCCGGTTTCCATGGCACCCAGGACGCCGCCACGTTCCGAAATTCGCTCAAACTCCTTCAGCACGGCCTCTTCCACCAAGTCCGTCAGTTCTTCGATGATGAAGGCTCCCTGATTGGGGTTTTCATTCTTGGACAGCCCCCACTCTTGATTGATGATCAACTGGATAGCCAACGCACGGCGTACAGATTCCTCCGTGGGAGTGGTGATCGCTTCGTCATAGGCATTGGTGTGCAGGCTGTTACAATTGTCGTAAAGGGCGATTAATGCCTGCAACGTGGTGCGGATATCATTGAACGACATTTCCTGGGCATGTAATGAACGGCCCGACGTCTGAATATGGTACTTGAGGCGTTGTGAACGTTCGTTGGCGCCATAGCGATTCTTCATGGCAACCGCCCAGACTCGTCGAGCTACCCTGCCCATTACCGTGTACTCGGGGTCCATGCCATTGGAGAAAAAATAGGACAAGTTGGGAGCGAAGTCATCAATCTCCATTCCCCTGGCCAGATAAGACTCCACAAAGGTAAACCCATTGGCCAGGGTAAAGGCCAGCTGGGAGATGGGATTGGCACCGGCCTCTGCGATGTGATAACCCGAGATGGATACGGAATAAAAATTCCGCACTTCGTTTTCGATGAAGTACTGCTGGATATCCCCCATCATCTTCAAACTGAATTCTGTGGAGAAGATACAGGTATTCTGGCCCTGGTCCTCTTTCAATATGTCTGCCTGTACGGTACCGCGCACCCGTTTCAGGGTAGTGGCCTTGATCGATGCACTTTCCTCTTCATTGGGCTGTCGATTTTGCTCGGCGATGAACCGTTCCATCTGTTGATCGATGGCGGCATTGAGGTACATTGCGAGAATCGTGGGAGCCGGACCGTTGATAGTCATGGAGACGGACGTAGACGGATTCACAAGATCAAATCCATCATACAGCGCCTTCATATCTTCCAGGGTGGCAATGGATACGCCTGAATTGCCAATCTTGCCGTAGATATCCGGGCGTTCATCAGGATCCTTGCCGTAGAGAGTGACTGAATCAAAGGCCGTAGACAAGCGCTTGGCCTCACTGTGCTCGGATAGCTTTTTAAACCGCCGGTTGGTACGGAATGCATCGCCCTCACCAGCAAACATGCGGGCAGGTGCCTCGCCTTCACGCTTAAAGGGGAAAACCCCGGCGGTATAGGGGAAGAATCCTGGCAGGTTCTCCAACATTAAAAATTTAAGCAGCTCACCCTGGTCCACATACTTCGGCAGCGCGACACGCGGGACCTTATTACCGGAGAGGCTTTTCGAGACCAATCGTGTGCAGACGCTCTTGCCGGACGATGTCTTATCGACACGCTCATCTCCCTGATAGCGCCTGGCAATGTCCGGCCACTTTGCCAGGATCTTCCTGGCAGCTGGATCCATCACCTCTTCTCGTTGTGAAATCAGTGCATCGATTACAGCGGTATTCACATCGCTTTCCGATGCCTCCAGCATGGCTGCGGTTGCACTCAGTTGGTGACACTCCCTGGCCAGCGTTTCCTGTTGATGGACAAACTCGTGATAGTCCCTAACACATTTTGCGATCTCTGCAAGATAACGCTGACGTTCCGCTGGAACGATGATGCTCTTTTCCGATGACTTTTTGATCGTTAGGGGTGCAAGTTGGCTGTCGAAATCCCGCAACCCTTTTTGCCGGAGCTTTTGCAACAGCGCCTGATAAGCTGCCGTTACTCCGTCATCATTGAAGCGTGAGGCAATGGTGCCATAGACAGGCATAGATTCCGCTTCCACACTGAAGGCTTGCCTGTCACGCTGCAGTTGTTTACACACATCCCGGTAAGCGTCATCGGATCCCTTGCGATCGAACTTGTTGATGGCCACCAACTCCGCATAATCGAACATATCGATTTTTTCGAGTTGGCTCTGAGCTCCAAATTCCGGGGTCATGACATACATTGGCAGATCCACATAGGGGACGATGCCCGCATCACCCTGGCCGATCCCAGGGGTCTCTACAACCACAAGATCAAATCCGGATAACTGCATGGCGGCAATGATGTCGCTGGTGTACTCAGGAAGCTCTGTCGGCGCATCACGGGTACCAATAGAACGCAGATAGATATTTGGGTGATAGATGGCATTCATACGGATACGATCACCCAGCAGGGCACCACTGGTTTTTCTTCTTGTGGGATCGATTGCCAGAATTGCAATTTTCAGTGCGTCATGACTATCAAGCTGGAAGCGGCGAATGAGTTCATCAGTGAGTGAAGACTTCCCTGCTCCGCCGGTACCCGTGATACCGAGCACCGGTACGGGCCTATCACTAAGAGATTGCTTTGCAGTCGTACGCAGATCTTCCAGCTGTAGATCGGAAAGCACACCACGTTCGATGGCTGTGATCAGTCTGGCCAAATATCGGTATCCTGCCTTCAACTGTTCAGGCTCCAGGCTCACATTGTCATATTTACCCAACGAACACCGCCCCATCATGTCATCGATCATCCCCTGCAGCCCAAGTTTCTGGCCATCGTAGGGAGAATAGATCCGTGACACGCCGTAATCATGCAGCTCCTCTATCTCATCCGCCACAATCACGCCACCACCGCCGCCGAAGAGTCGAATATGTTCCGAATCCGCCTCGCGCAGCAGATCCATGGCGTACTTAAAATATTCGATATGACCGCCCTGGTAGGAACTGATGGCTATCCCCTGGGCATCTTCCTGGATGGCGGTATCGATGACTTCAGAGACAGAACGATTGTGGGCCAGATGTATCACTTCGGCTCCACTCTTCTGAAGAATCCGGCGCATGATATTGATTGAGGCATCATGACCGTCAAAAAGGCTGGCGGCAGTGACGAATCGTAGTGGATAGGTCTGTTTATTGTTGCCCTGGACGGACGCTATTTTTCTCGCAGTCACATTCATATTTCAAAGCTTGCTTATCAGTTCGGGTACCACTTCAAACATATCCCCAACCAGTCCATAGTCCGCTGCTTGGAAAATGGGCGCTTCGGTGTCTTTGTTGATAGCGACAACAATTTTGGACTCTTTCATGCCCGCCAGATGCTGGATCGCGCCGGAAATACCCACGGCGATATAAAGCTGCGGAGCCACCACTTTGCCGGTTTGTCCCACCTGCATATCGTTGGGCACGTAACCGGCGTCGACAGCGGCGCGTGAGGCGCCGACGGCAGCGCCGAGCTTGTCGGCCAAATCGTAGATCACCTGGAAGTTTTCTTCTGATCCCACTCCGCGACCACCGGAAACCACCACATCAGCGGAAGTCAGCTCAGGTCGGTCAGACTTTACGACTTCTGCACTAACGAAACGGGTTTTCTCTGCATGGCAAACGACATCCAGGTTTTCGACATCAGCATCGCCTCCTTCCGACAACACCGCTTCAAAAGCTGTTCCACGCACGGTTAACAGCTTGATAGAGTCCATACTCTGAACCGTAGCGATAGCATTGCCTGCGTAGATGGGTCTTTTGAAGGTATCCGGCGATTCCACGCTGATGATGTCACTGATCTGTTCCACGCCAATCAGAGCGGCAACACGGGGCATCAGATCCTTACCAAAGGTAGTTGCGGGGGCCAATATGTGGCTGTAGGAACCCGCTAGTTTTTGCACGAGTTTAGCCAGGTTTTCCGCCATGACCTGTTGGTAAACGGCGTCATCCATCAACAACACTTTAACAACACCGCTGCAAGTAACGGCTTGAGTCGCAGCAGCTTCGGCATTGTGGCCGGCAACCAGGACGTGAATATCATCAGATAAATGCCGAGCGGCACTCAGGGTGTTTAATGTTGCGCTTTTCAGCTGGCTGTTTTCGTGTTCCGCGATAACAAGAATCCTCACTTCCACTCCCTCCTTACAGTACACCAGTCTGATTTTTCAACTTGTCCAGCAGGGCATCCACACTGTCGACAATAACGCCTGCACTACGCTCGACGGGCTGCTCAACCTTGAGAAGTACAACGCTGTTGTTCAGCTCGACTCCCAGCTCAGTGGGTGAGGTACCCACCAGAGTTTTGCGCTTGGCTTTCATAATGTCTGGTAGTTTGGTATAGCGCGGCTCGTTCAGTCGCAGATCGGTGGTAACCACTGCGGGAAGCCTTAAGGCCAGTGTTTCCAAACCACCGTCGATTTCACGTGTTACGATGGCTTCTCCGTCCTCCACCACGAGTTTGGAGACAAACGTACCTTGGGGATAATCCAATAGGGCTGCGAGCATCTGTCCGGTTTGATTGTTGTCCGAATCGATGGATTGCTTGCCTAACATCACTAAACCCGGCTGTTCGTCTTCCACTACTTTTGCCAGCAATCGTGCAACACTCAGCGCACTGACAGGCTCATCGCCGGTTTCGATCCAAATACCACGATCAGCTCCCAGAGCGAGAGACGAACGAATCTGCTCTTGCACCGACTTGGGGCCAATGGATACGACGACGACCTCAGTCGCCGTTCCCTTTTCCTTGAGACGGATGGCCTCTTCAACCGCGATTTCACAAAACGGGTTGATAGCCATTTTGGTATTGGTCAAATCCACATCAGACTGATCGGCTTTGATGCGGACCTTGACCCCATAGTCGATGACGCGCTTAACGGCGACGAGTATTTTCATACTTTAAGCCTCTATCTTCTTGTTTTCACCGGTCCATTCCGGACCAAGTTATAGGGCCATCATATTCAAACACTTCCACCATTCTGCCCATTGCCAATCAAGACAATGAGCTGTTATTTGTTGACAACTGGCTAGAATTTTTCATCCGGGAACGTGATGATCGTACGGGGATCATTACTCAGACGGTGAAATGTTCGGGCTAACCTCACCCAGATGATTTCACACAATAAACAATGAGATAGAGTCAGTACCCAAAATAATTCGGGAGACGTGTCCGTTTAATTAAATCAGGCCAACATCGCTCTGCACTCAATAGAGTGAAAAGCGATGTGGCCAGACCTGACTGAACTATTGGCATATAAGCACAATGGAATAAATCTAGGTTGATGAGACTTACCTTGAAAACACTGAACCTATTTTTTTCAGCATAACCATGATGGGATTGGTGGTTAAAACCGCCCATCCGACTACCTTTGCAAACGGCATGTCCAGATAGGCTTCTAATTTTTTAATCTTTCCATTTTCCCAATCAAAGACAGCGACTGAATTCATTGCTTTTTTACCAGTCTCTATAGTGCACTGCATAATGGTTTTGTTTTCAGCCCCATAAATATGGCGCGCGATATAAGCAAAGTGTTTTCCATTATCCTTCATCAGGGCACGGTACAACTTCACAACGTCAGCTTTTGATTTAACGTTGCTTGCCGTGGGATCACTAAAAACGATATCTTCAGCGAAAAGTCCTTCGATAGCATCTACATCACGTCTGTTACACGCTTCCGCATACGCTTTGGTCTTTTCTATCAAGTCACTCATGCAGTTGACTCTTGATGTTTCAAGATAGACGTTTCAACAGCTTGACTTTGAGATCCGAGAGCCCCCAGCAGCGCTTCACATAGCGTGTTACCATCATTTCCTGCATCAAAGATATACCGGTCGGGCCGCACCAGGACGGTAGTCGCTTTGTTCTTTCTAAACCAATCGCTCACCTCACCGCCTGGATTGGAAAAATCGACTCCCAATTTCAATACTACACCGCCGATTTCCCGTACCATTCTCTCGACTGCCGGCCCGGTGGCAAAATTGGTCGAAATTAAAGCGAAATTCAGCCCTATCAAGTCATCTAGCATTTGATGATTGCCCTTGGCGTCGAACACTTTCGGCTGCGGAAAAACATTACCGGACAATTTGTGACGCTTACCGACCAATCCTTGCTTATAAGGAGGCTTACGCCGCCAAAGGGACCAGGCCATCCTACGCACAAAGCGGCTTTTTCGACTTGCCAAAAACATCAGTTCACGCAGAGCAATCTTGAACGGATTTCTTGTCTGCATAAGCTTGCCAGTATCTACAGCACCCTTTATGACATGGATTTGGGGGTGACGGCGCTCTTCAAAGTAGGTGTCAAGAATTTTCTCTGAGGCTTTACCAGAAAGGACTAGGTGCAGCTTGAACGATAGATTTGAGCAATCACGCATCGCCGCATTCAAACCCTGCCCTGACCAAGGCGGTGTCAGGTGAGCGGCATCGCCTGCAACAAACAGCCTGCCCTTACGCCACTGGCTAGACATGCCTGCGTAGAATCTGTACGGGGCATGGCGGATAACCCTGAATTTATCCGGATCCAGCCCCGCAGCCTCAATCAGATTCTTGCCGGCATTCTGAAATTCCTCATCTGTCTCCAGCTTTTCTCCGACAACGCCTTTGTGCTGTAGAAAATCAAAGCGTACATTACCCTTCGGACTCTTAAAGATAACGCCAGAGTGCTTGGGGTCGAGTTGGATGATACCGCCATCGGGGATTCGGGTTTTCAGATAAATCTCATCGTCGACGATGGTATCCAAAACCAAATAATCTTCGGTGTAGCCAAGATCTATGCGCTCAAAGCCCATGCTGCGACGTACCATACTACGGCCGCCGTCGCTGCCGATGATGTACTTGGCTCTGAACAGGGTTTCTTCATCATTATCAAGGTTCTTCGCTAACAGCTCGGTGTGGGTTCCGCAGTCAGTGACGGAAAGCACCTCATAACCAAGAAAAGCAGCGGCTCCACCTGGTTCTTTAAAATCATCCCTTAGTACCTCCTCAAGCGCAGGCTGCAGGAAGGAGATCATTCCGTAGTGACCATGCTCGCCATTGAGCATATCTTCACCAAGGTTATGCCTGTCAAAATTCATCAACACGCGTCCGGAATAATCCTGAAACTGAACATCACAATCAAAGACAAGCCCTTCTTCCTTCAAGCGGGAATCCAGACCAAGCGTCTGGTAAACACGCATGGACTCGTCGTCCAGACCCGTGGCCCGGGGAGCTGGAAATACCTCCTTATCACGATCGAAAATAGCAACCTTATGGCCAAAACGCCTGAAGTAGTTAGCGAAATTAGCACCTGTAGGACCGCAACCCACAACGATCACATCATACAAAGAACTGCTCGATTCTTTACTCTGTACAGTATCACTCATCTCAATGTCCTCACTCTATATATGTTTCTGTTCCGTACTGCCTTAGGAAAAGAATCCGGATTTTTCGAAACAACATAACATAAGATAATCTATGTTATGTTATAAGTCAACCCCCAAGTTTCCATGCTAATTCATAAATTGATCAAACTAGCTCATCTACAACAGATGAAAGAATTGAATACTCACTCATACCGGCCAGTGTGTTATCAATATTGGAGGCTGCTGCGGATAGGAATATATATGTGTTAATTTTAGCCTTGCTTTCGGACTGCCCCAGTTCTTTAAACATCGAACAGACGTACTCAAAAGCTCGCGCATCGAGCTTTCTGTTGGCTTCACACGCCTTGGGACTTTCGGCGCCCCATGAGCGCATTGCACAGTTAACATTTTTAAACTCTTGTTCCAAAGACAGTTTTCCTAATGCCTTCAGTCTATCAACGGGATCCTGGAGATCATCCAGTCGAGCCTGCTTTGTATATACCTCTAGATACTCTTCACTGTAAAACGCGAGTAAAGCGTCTTGATATTCCTCGAGATTTTTGAAATGGTGATAGAAGCTACCTGTCGTAATCCTAAGATTTTTGCAGATTACGCCGATCTTCATTCCTCTAAGACTATGTTTAGCCAACACCCCAATGCCCGCCTTCAGCCATTGCTGTTTAGTGATGCCGGTACCTGCTCTGGACATAATGACCCCTGATTAATAGCACAGAAAAATTCTTCATAGATGCTTTTGGTTAAATGCCCTTCAATCATAACATAATTCTAATAATGTTATGAAATTTATCAGTTTGCAGGTGACGTCACCCGGTAAATCAAGACTGATCGATGTAACACACATGCAACCGACAATCCACGCCATCTTGTCATGATTTCACTAGATCCTGTCACTGGACACCAGAAGAGAACAGGAAGCACTTGCTACATTAAATTGGAAAGTCATCCAAGCATTTTAATGAGATCTTGTGCTGTGAATGATGACAAGCGGAAGAGCAAATGACTAAAAGAATGAGTTACGGGAAGTTCGACAAATTTATTCACTGGCTAATGGCAGTAAATATCGGCGCCACGTTGTACTTCGCCTATGGCATATCTGAACTTACGAATGATCTCAAACTTGCCGAGTATGGTGATCATGGTCTTTCGGTAACTACAATTGCCATCTGTCTTGTGATACGTACTCTGTGGCGTGCTTATGAAGGGTTCCCTGCTCTGCCTGCCTCTATGTCTCAAATTCAAAAACTAGCCGCCAAGGCAATGCACTATTTTTTGTATATTTGCCTTTGCTGTCAAATAGTCGTTGGCATTCTCCTGGCTTCGACCACGGAACAAGATTTCATAGCCACGGGTTACAACATCGACTACAGCAGTTTCAACTTGGTTTCGAAGGAGCTGTACCAGCCTCTCTTACTGATCCACAAAAGTGTTTACTGGTTAATTTTGGCACTGCTTGCGATTCATATCACCGCTGCCTTTAAACATCACTTTTTCGACAAGGATGAGGTTCTTATCAGGATGCTGCCATTCATGAAGCGTAGATAGCTAGAACCAGGGACTGGATACGATGAATATTAAAAAGAGCGCTATCACCTACCCTGGTTCTGACTGCTATTCCCCTGAGGAACTGGCCGCACCAGGCAGGACAGAATTGCCTTTGGGCGAGGCACCGCTAGTACGAGCTATCGACACCGCCTACATCATGTTTCAACTGCCTGATCTCAACTTGCAAGGCCAATTCTTGCAGGATTTCGGTTTGGTTAAAGCAGGCCAAAATGACAAGGCTATATATATGCGGGGCTATGGTCATCACCCCTACATTTATTCCGCTTACCAAGGAGATAAAGCTGCTTTTTTGGGAGCGGGATTCATGTTGGCAAGTGAGGAAGCTCTGCAAAAAGTTGCAATAGCCACCTCCCGCAACATTGAACCGGTAGATGGACCGGGGGGTGGTGTGCGAGTGCGCTTGAAGGATCCCGATGGATTCATTGTCGACCTGGTCCACGGAAGAGCAGAGGTCGAGCCGCTTTCGACGCGGAGAGAACCGCTGCCCGTCAACCTCCCCGACAAGAAAACCCGTATAAACCGGGGACAACGCCCTGCCCTAGAACCCAGTGCGGTGGAACGGTTCGGTCACTATGTGATCATGGCGTCAGATTTCGAGGCATCCTGGCACTGGTATCGAAAACATCTGGGCATTCTACCGACCGACGTACTCTGTACCGCCACCGGGCGGCCTTTCCTGACATTTAACCGTCTCGATCGCGACAGTGAACCTGCTGATCACCATACGGTGGTACTAGCCAGAGGGCCGCGTGCAAATTATTTACACAGCGCCTTTGAGACACTGGATATCGATTCCATTGGCCAAGGGCAGCAGTATCTGAAAACTAAAGGCTGGAAGCATTGGTGGGGAATCGGCCGCCACATCCTGGGCAGCCAGATTTTTGATTACTGGCAAGACCCCTACGGTTATGAACTAGAACACTATGCTGATGGCGATGTCTTCGACAACAATCACGTCACGCAATACCACCTCGCAGACCGCGGCAGCCTCTGGGCATGGGGCAATGACGTGCCCTCTGCAGTCCGCCCAAAACCCAAGCTCAAGGATATCATAAAACTGATTTTCGGGAACCGGGAAAATAGAGCCATCATGCTGGAGATGAAAAGCGCCATGGAACGGAAACCACGACCGTGGCTGAAATAAAGTCTTAGCCCAAACCAGCACGAAGCCGTTTTTTGTCAAGTTTTCCCACAGGAGTCAGCGGGATGGCTTCAACGAATTTAATCACCTTCGGTACTTTGTAGGGTGACATGCTGGCACGACAAAAATCAGTGATTTTGTTCTTTAAATCTTCCTCGTCAGCATTTACATCAGGAGAGAGCTCGACGAAGAGATTGACCACGTCGTTCCCAGGGCGAGTTTTATCCGGGGAACCGATCACAGCGGAACTGGCAATAAAATCCAGTTCGGCCAATTTGTCTTCAACCTCTACAGAAAACACCTTGTACCCACCCACGATTAACATGTCTTTAGCACGATCGCAGAGATATACATAACCTTCCTCATCCATGTAGCCTACATCACCTGAATACATCCAGGTTTTTCCGCGCCATTGGCGAAGTGCATTGGCTGTCTCGCCCGGCCGGTTGAGATAGCCCTTCATGACATGTGGTCCCGAGGTGATGATTTCACCCGCCTCACCGCTCGGCATCTCATTGGTACCTGTTTCCAAATCGACAATACGTGTTTCTGCCCCGGGTACAGGAATACCCACAGATGATGGCTTTGTACGTTTCCTCGGATTACAGACATGAACTGGAGATGTTTCTGTCATACCGTATAAATCACTCAACACTCCCTTACCGATCACAGCTTCGATATTATGTCTATCCTGCTGAGTTAACGGTGCAGCACCTGTGATGGCAAGCTTCAGCCTGCTGAAATCAATTTCTTTCACCTTGGGATTGGCAATGAGTCCCTGATATAGGGCTGGCACGGCGGCAATCACTGTCGGCGGACTCACTTTCATCTGATCACAGAAATGATCTATGTCACGTGGATCAGGTATCATCAGTATTTCCGCTGCTGCCTTTAGCCCATATATTGCAAAACCCAGACCAGCCACATGAAACATCGGAAATGCTGAAGCACAGTAATCCACACCAATACCCCAGGCGCCCATATTCATAGCCATGTCTGCGTCACACATCAGATTGCGCATTGACAACATCGCTCCTTTGGGTTTGCCGGTGGTTCCCCCGGTGTACTGAATCATAAAAGTGGTGTCACCATCTAACTGCCTATGTGAGAAGTGCTCAGATTCTTTGTTGAGCAGATCCAGATAACTGTAGACATTTGGAACCTGAATAGCGGGAAGTTCAATGTCAACGTCGGAGATATGATCCGTAGCAGTTGTCACTATCACTGTCTTCAGGCATGAAGGCAGAGCTTCTATTCGAGAAAAGGTGGCAGAGACCAATGTATCCATACTCAGCAAAACCGATATATTTGCATCGTTGAGCTGATAGGCCAACTCCGAAGGTGCGAGCAGCGGTGATACACCGGATCCAGCGCAGCCGATTTTAGATATAGCTAACAGTGCGATGATGTATTGAGGAATATTCACCATATGAAGTCCAACGACATCATCCTGTCTGACACCAAGTCGTACAAGAGAATTTGCAAACCTATTGGCATATTGATCGAGCTCGGAATAGGTGATTTCCAGATTGAAGAATCTCAGAGCCACCCGCTCGGAAAAATTAGTGGAATGAAGCTCAACAATCTTACCTATTGGAGTATCATCTATGGCAGGTGGAGTTATCCCGAGTTCAGTGTGCACCTTTTCCCAGGGCATAGTGTACTTTGAATCCATAGCCTGCCTCCTGTACGTTATATTTCTGATTTGATAATAATAAGACGATTCGCCACATGCTACGAGTGTTTAACGGACAGGCTCTGGTGAAACCAAGTCAGCCAACTCTCTGCGAGACCTGGATTTAGGCAGGCTACAGTTTGACTCTTGTTGTCACAGATCCACACAGCCATGTCCAGATATCACCAGCTGCTTTTGTGTTAGTTTTTTAGAATGGATACTACTGGGCAGTTTAGACATATACGTCTTTTTTGAGACGGCCTCTCTAATCCCTAGCCCGCCACCTGAACCAAGCCAATACACACTACTGGCTCTAACTGGAGTACTCAAACCATGCTTCAACCAAACGGAATTAACCACCTGGCGATTGCATCTTCTGATATGAAAGGCACACTACAGTATTTCAATGATGTACTGGGGTTACCTTTGGTAGCATTGTATTGGATGCACGGGGCTGAAAACACCATGCACGGCTTTCTCGCTCTAAACGAATCATCATTACTTGCTTTTGTCTGCAGCCCCCTGATACCAGACGAAGTGGAGATTGGAAAATCCCATGCCGGCAATCCAGGCGCTCCCTGTTCAAAGGGCACAATGCAACACTTGGCATTTAACGTCGACTCATTAGAGGATCTCCTGGCGGTAAGGGATAGGATTCGATCACGCGGGATACACTGTTTTGGCCCCGTAGAACATGGTTACCTCCAGTCAATCTATTTCGCCGGCCCAGAGGGCATGACTCTAGAATGCGCCACCCTAACAGGAAAGGACATGAAGCATTGGATTGATGCCACTACAGTCAAAGAACTGGGCATCACAGAAGAAGAATTGCACAGACTTAGGAATCCCATCCCCTATGAACAGCCTGCTGAACCCGTACAGAATGCCCCGATGGAATCCGCCCACCCACTGAAAATGGTGTTCCCACCAGAGGCATATGAAAAAATGCTATCGCAAAGTGATGAGGAACTCAGGGAGCACACTCGCGACGATGTGCCGCCGGATGAGGCGCCAAGTGGCGGAAGGGCATTCTACTGATTGCCCGTACTCTCATCTCTGAATTGGGATGGAGTGACGCCACTCCATCCCTTAAATGCCTTACTAAAGTTGGATGCATCACGGTATCCTAATCGGTACGCGATCTGATCCATTGATTCAGAACTATTGCTTAATAAATCACAAGCAATTGAATATCTGACTTCCACTATAATCTCAGAGAATGACGTCCCTAAACTTTTTAATCGCCGGTTTAGGGTTCGCGAAGATACATGGAATCGCCGAGCCACTTCTTCACTGGTAATCATCTCACCGTTACTTTCCATAATCATCTGCCGAATTGGCTGAGTAAAGACACTCCTTTCATCCCGAACCTCCTGAACCAGCTTGTCCAGAATTTTTTCCACCTGCTCCACCGCATGAGGATTGAAGCTTGGCATAGGTTTGTTCGCAAAGTCCAATGGTAGATGAAGGCTGTTAATACCCGCCTCAAATTTAAGAACTCCAGGCAGATAGGCCTGATAGTAGGAATGCTCGACCTGGCAAGGATACTTAAACTTGAACACCATTTTTCGGAGTATCAGAGGGTCAAGCATATTAACTATGCAAACGATGATAGAAAACAGGGTATCCACCATGAATGGCTGAGTTTCCTCCCAGGGCAACTGTTCCACCACATCCACACAAAGCAGATCGTCCCGCTCATTAATTTCCAGCGCAATTGCGGGGTTGATCACTTCGGCGGCGCGTCCACAGAATAACAAGGCCTGGTAGAAGGTCTTGGCAGCCATTGCGCCCATACCAATAACACCAGAACCGGAGAAGTTAAGGCGTTTGCCAAACTCCAGACCCAATGCAGGATTGTCGGACAGCGTCAGGGAATTACTTATCAATTGTCGGTATTGACCGAACGTAATCTGGTTGTCCGGACTTTTTAGTAACTCTTGATTGATTTGGGTGGAAGCCAGGATTTTCGATAGCCCGAAGCCCTTGTCTTGTAAAAGATTTACAAGAACAATAGGGTTAATCGTTGAGAGTCGTTTTTCTAGCACGCCTTCAATTCTCATATTACTCAGCGCTTAGTGGATAAGGCATTAACAAGGAGTTCAGAATTACCAGGGTCTATAAACGCTTATTGAAAAGTCGCGCCGGTGGCTTTATTTTCACGAGACAAGGCATTTTGAGCATGATGTATTGACTGTACATAAGTGAAATAGAGCGCAGGATCTTGAAAAATAGCCCCGTCCGTTCGGGTTGAACCCCACTTTTGACTATGTAGTGTTACCCGTCGTTCATTTGGAATGAGCAAACTTCTCTCCTGGTGCCTTGCCTAGCCAATAATAGGACAGCAACGTAACATTTCAATAAGCGTTAAAAGATCTTAGACCACACCAATACGACATTGTTTTAAATATAGCAGTAAATACCCCCCTTCTCTAATAGGGAGCACAGCCTTTGCGGAAAGGCAATTATCTCTACTGAGGTCCTGATAATAAACAAGCTACATTCAGGTGTTCGCTTTGCAAAGCACTGTGCTATTTAAAAACCACACGTTTCACCGCCGTAAGAATTCTGGAATGTTGTCTTTATTATCATCAATAAAGCTAAGTAATTCATCATAGAACGGTGCGATTCTGGCGGCCTCCTCTTTGCTGAAGTAAGCGCTGTTGCCCTGGCGTTTAAAAAGTTTATCAAGCTGAGCATAAACGATCACGGTGCGATATTGTGACAACCACCAATAGAAACAAAGGTCACGTTCGCAGATTTTGCGGTTCATTATTTCCAGATAGCAATCAATGACCTGGTCGCGGGGCCACCAACCTTTGGCGTAACAAGGCATCCGGCACTGGAACGCATAGACGAAAGGGTCGTCGTGACCTCCCCAGTATGCCAGCAGGATCATCAGCTCATAGATCGGATCGCCGAAGGTGCAAATATCCCAGTCTACCAAACCTGAGATTTCGAGGCTTTGTGGATCGACCAGCATGTTATCCAGTTTGAAATCATTGTGAACCAGCGTACCTGAAGCTGCTTGTTCCGGCAGATTGGCCGACAACCAGTCACGAACCGAGACCAACTTCTGCATTTGTACCTCATTCAGCACGCGCTCGCCACGTCTAAACCAGCCACTGATCTGCCGTTCCAGAAAACCATCATATTTGCCTAAGCCGGATAAGCCCACGGCATCGACGTCTACCAGGTGTAACCGGGTCAGGGTATCGACGAGCAATTCACTCAGGGCATTACCGACATCTTCCCTATCTATCAGGGACTCGGGCAGTTCACGGCTGATACAGACGCCATCGCGAAATTCACTGATACAAAAAGGCACACCGATCACCGTTTCATCGTCGCAAAACAGCAAGCCCTTGGGCGCCGGTGGGAAAGCGGCATTGAGGTGGGAGAGCACTTTGTATTCCCGGGCAACATCGTTTGAACCCGGCGGCAAGGGGCCGTCCGGGGGGCGGCGCAGCACCGCCATTTTCCCGTCCATTGAAATCAGGAAGTTATAATTGGCAACCCCGCCGGACAATTGCCGAATCTCGAAATCCCGATCTAGTGAATGGCCCTGTGTCTCAAGGTAGTGGGCTATTGCGTCCCAGTTTTGATCAAACAGATTGGCTGATTGTGTCATGGGTATTACCCTGCTTCTTTAAGTGCCTCTGCAATGGTCAGCTTACTCAGTTGAGACATATGCGTTTCGTCCGGTCCGTCGGCAAGGCGGATGGAACGGGCATAGGTAAACAAATTGGCGATGGGGGTGTCTTGCGACAGGCCCATCGCTCCGTGTGACTGCAACGCACGATCCGCCACTTCCTGGCACATGCGTGGAGCAACCACTTTGATCATAGCAATGTAGTCCCGGGCCACTTTATTACCGAATTTGTCCAATTTGTCGGCCGCTGCGAGCGTCAACCAACGTGCCTGCTCAATGTCACAACGCGATTGGGCAATGTCTCTGCGAATCATGCCCTGGTCTGAGAGTTTGCGACCGAAAGCGACACGGGAATCCACGCGTTTGCACATGATATCCAGGCAGCGCTGTGCCGCGCCGATCAGGCGCATGCAATGGTGAATACGACCGGGACCGAGACGCCCCTGCGCGATTTCAAAGCCGCGCCCTTCGCCCAGTATCATGTTGCTCGCAGGGACGCGGACATTCTCGAATGTCACCTCGCCGTGGCCAAAGGGGGAATGAATCTCGCCAAACACTTTCAACGGTCGGATTACTTTTACTCCCGGGGTATACCTGGGAACGATAATTGTCGATTGCTGATTGTGTTTGGGGGCATTCGGATCGGTTTTTCCCATAACCAACAGCAGCTTGCAACGCGGGTCGTAAATGGAGGAAGCCCACCATTTTCGACCGTTGATGACGTATTCTTCACCATCGCGGACTATAGAGCACTCGACGTTGGTGGCATCCGAACAGGCGTTCTGGGGTTCGGTCATCAAGTAGGCGGAGCGAATCTCTCCGTCCAGCAAGGGCAATAACCAGGTTTCCTGCTGTTCGGGCGTACCGTAGCGGGCCAGCACTTCGATGTTGCCCGAATCCGGAGCGCTGCAGTTGAAGACTTCCGACGCCCATTCGATACGACCCATCAGGCCGGCCAGGGGCGCGTATTCGAGGTTACTCAGACCAGGGCTGAATTCCCCATAATCCCTGGGCAGAAAATAGTTCCACAGCCCCGCCGCCTTGGCTTTTTGCTTGAGCTCTTCCAGAACAGGCGGTACCACCCAAAGGTTAGCCGGGTCGTGGACAAAATTATCAAAGGCTTCTTCGACGGGAAACAGATGCTCTTGCATGAAGTCGTCGATACGGAGCATCAGCTCTTTCACTTTATCGGTATATTCAAAATTCATTGCTGGCTCCAATATGATTACAGAGGCTTCCCATAAGGGCACTAAGCCAAAGATAAACCGTCGTCGACAACCAGGGTTTGGCCTTGCACATACGAGGCGAGTGGCGACGCCAGGAAGATGGCGGCACCAGCTATCTCCGAGGGAGAGCCGGCTCTTCGCAGGGGTATAGATTTCAGAAAGACCTCATTGCGTTTTTTGTTTTCAGTGGTCACGGCGGTCAACTTGGTTGGAACTAGGCCGGGGGCTATGCCGTTAACCCGGATACCGTCTCGAGCCCAGGCGGCGCCCAGGGTCTTGGTTAAACTTATTGCGGCGGCTTTGGACGCGGCGTAGGCGGGATTGCCAATATTGGCGGACAGGCCTGATACAGAGCTGATGACGATTAAAGAGCCTTTGCTGCTCGATAGCATCTCCTTGAACTTGTTGGAACAGTGCATCACCGAGTCAATATTGATTCCCATCACCTCATCCCACCCCTCTTTCTGGAACTCGGCTTGTTTGTAACGCACTGTGCCCTGACTCAAAATGAGGATCGGGTACCCCAGACATGGACTTCGGCACCGCGTTGCCTGAAGCCGTGGGCGATGCCGTTGCCGATCCCGCTGGAACCACCGACCACTAACACTCTCTTAGCGCTAAAATCTGTATCGTTCATGGTTATTTTATCCCTTGGTAGCGTGTGCGGTTTCCGGTGGCAAACTGCTTTACAGCAGCGAGCAGTGGCAGGAGAGTGCTTTTTTAATCAAATGTATTATTCAATTGCATAAATGTCAATTTTGTTTATAATCAGTAGCTAATATGATTTCAGCTAAAACTGACACTTCATCCGCCGGTAAACTCAAACGCGCCGCTTTGGAGCTCTTTGGCAAACATGGGATTCACGGTGTGACGGTTCGTGAAATTGCCACGGCTGCCGGGCAAAAAAATTCAGCATCCATCGGTTATCACTTTGGCAGCAAAGAAGCGCTGATCAAGGAGTTGATTGTCGATGGCGCCAGCCTGATCGATGAAAGACGAAACCAGCTCCTCGATGCTATGGACGCAAAGGGCGGCCCCAAGTCCATCCGCGAGATCGTCGAAGTGATGATTTATCCTTCCATTGGACTTTCCGATTCCGGCGAGCCTGATGTCTACACACGTTTTCTGCTTGCGGTGGTTTTCGACGACAGGGCTACATTCATGTCGGCTTTGGAGGATCGCTGGAATTCCGGTTATCAGCGATGCCTTACTCACTTGCGAAAACTGATGCCCAATATGCCTGAGGAGATAAAAGGGCAACGATTCATTTTCATTGAAGCTTATATTCAGTCTGTTTTAGCAATGCGCGAAGTTCGGCTTCTGGGGGAAGATCATAAGATTAGTATGTGGATGAAAGAGGATACAATGCGACACTTTATTCAGACAATCGTCGCAATACTGGATATGCCCTACTCAGAAATGACCGATTAACATGACAAGTGAGAGGGCAAACCCATTAGCCGTGAACAGAGCGAACCTACCATTCATAACTCCTTTTCACTACGGCTCTTTTGGCTGAGTGAGGTGGATAATTAGGGAAAGGTCTGAATATCGCTCGTTAAAAAAAAACAACCTCAACAATGAGTACAAATAACTCGGCGACTAAATATCGCTTTCAGTGCATCAAGCATGCCTTTGATCAAGGCGTGGCTCGCAGGCAATGGTGGTTCCATTGGCAAGAGCCACAACACAGAGCTAAGGCATGCTTGATGCCCCTAACAGCATGATTATTATAAAGATAGGTCACCGGGTTAATAAGGATAACAGCTATGGCGGCACCTTATTTATACTCACGTTTCTGCCACCAAGGATAGAAGGCTGGCATATCTTCAGATACCGTCATCGGAAATCTGGCGGGTCTTTTTTCCAGAAATGATTGCGTACCTTCCTCTGCATCCGCACTTTTGCCGCGAGTGGAGACACCATGGCTTTTCAGCAGGTGGGCATCCATAGGATGATTCAATCCAAGCCCCTTCCACAGTAGTTGCCGGGTAAGTGCAATTGACACTGGGGCCGTGTTTTCTATGATCTGTTTAGCTAACTCATAGGCGGCGAGAAGCAAACTTTCCGGGGTGCAGAGTTGATTGACTAAACCGCTTTCCAGCGCTTCCTGAGCACTGACAATTCGGCCTGTCATACAAGTCGAGCGCTTGAGTTATGCCGACTGTCTTTTGAAGAAAGTAGCTGGAGTTGGATTCAGGTACTATGCCTCTTTTCGCAAATACAAAACCTAATTTTGCGGTGTTACTAGCTAAACGAAAGTCCATTGGTAGTGTCATGGTAACACCCATGCCCGCTGCTGCTCCGTTGATAGCTGCTATGATTGGTTTTTTGAGGTCATAGATACGCAGTGTGATAAGGCCCCCGATATCCCTAGGAGGGAGAGAGGAAGTGTTGGCAGATTCGCTCGCCTCAGAATCTAGAAAACCTGATGACCCGCCGGATATATCGGCACCGGCACAAAAAGCTCTACCCTCGCCGGTAACCACGATGGCTTTCACCTCATCATCCTCATCGCAGAGATCAAATGCAGTCAACAGATCATCGATCATTTGCCTATTGCCAGCATTGAGATGCTCGGGTCTGTTTAGTGTAATTGTGGCAATCTGATTCTCGATGTTGAGTACTACAGTTTCAAATTTCACGAATTAGGATACTCCTCCGATTTAGTATCATCCGAACTCAATGAGTGCATAGAATTCAGCCTTTCTGGGCCGGCAGAACTCGATCAGTTCTTCAATTGGCAGCATAGGGAGCCCAAGCGGTTGCGAATTCATCCAGGACCTGGGAAGGGTTCTTACCTGCTGAAAACACATATTTATCAGGGCGAAGGAGAACGCAGTCAACCCCTTCATTGTTAAACCATTTGTTCAGTTTACCTTCACAATCCAGGATATCTTTGCCTATATAAATGACGGTTCCTCCAACGGACTGGCTGAATTGGCTAGATTTGCCATCAGGCACCGGTTTGCGGCTAAGCAGTGCAAAACCATTACCGATGGCTTGATCCATCAAGCGGATGCCGCCTTCAGGCAATGAAACCTCTGGCTGAATGCTCAGGCTCCCGGATAGTTTATGATTTCCAATCAATCCGGCGTTATAGGGAGGTCGGTTGATTACCACCGTTGTTAACAGGTAGTTCTTCAACGATTCCGACCGGTTGCATAGGTAGTAGAAAAAATTGCGTAACTTAATCAGCAGCGGGTTCTTGATTGCAACCATCTTGCCCGAACGAATGGCGCCTCTAATGCTTTCCTTGGCCGGTTCCAGCCTCTCGGTTTGGTATGTTTCTAACAGCCTTTCGTTGGCTTTTCCTTTCAAAACCAGATCGAGTTTAAAAATCAGATTGATCACGTCCCTCAAGCCGGAATTCAGCCCTTGCCCGGCCCAGGGCGGGGTCAGGTGGGCGGCATCCCCGGAAAGTACCAGTCTGCCTTTACGCCAGGTGTCAGCCGTCCCGGCGTAAAAAGTATATGGAGATAACCGAGTGATATTGAACTTGCTCACATCATACCAACGTGAGATAAGTGATTTGACGTGTACCTCGAACTCTTGCATGTTCATTTTCCCGGCCTTGAAGTCAAAGCGTACATGCCCCTTGAGGCCTTTGTACACGAGAATGCTGTGTTCCGGGTGCGGGTAGAACTGGGTACCGGAGGGGAAGTTGTCCCAATATTCCTCATCGGTAATATAGGTGTCGGTTACATACCAGTCCTCGGAATAGCCCAGATCAATGCGGCCGCTTGCAATTGTCCTGCGGACCATACTTTGGCCGCCATCCGAACCGACCAGATAGGGAGCCGAGAAGGTTTTAACCTCCCCGGTTTCAAGATTCTTTGCTGTCAACGACACGCTTTCCGTTCCATCGGTAATTTCTTCAACCTCCCAGCCTATGAAGGCATCCACTCCATTACCATTGCTCAACTGTTTGCGCAGGTATTTTTCGAGTTCAACCTGATGAAAAGTAATCCACTGGTAGTAACCGTACTTTGTCTTTCCTGGCGTGAAAGTGAGCAATGGCTTGTTGCTCTTGTAGTCCATGTATCGCAACTGGTCATCTGCCAATAGCTCGTCCTTATAATTCTCCAGCACACCACATTGTTCCAGTATACGCAAAGCCTGGTCATCGAACGCCATGGCTCTTGGATCAGGGAAGGGTTCAATATCTCTTTCGAATATGGCGACCTTATAACCGTAATCCCTCATCGCATTGGCGACAGTCAGCCCATTGGGCCCCGCGCCCAGGATCATTAAATCGTAGTCATTCATTTTCTTGCCTCTGTTTGTTGTAGTGAGAGGCTCAATCTATATGATCTAAAACATGAATCAATTCGCATTTTACTCGCGTTTTTTAGATTGGCAGTTGTCAAATAAATACCTGGTCATGAGCGGAAAATTCATAGGTTTGTGGCGCCAAAATCAGTCGGCTTTGAAGTAGAGCTGTTCTCGATATGGCGTCGATCTGTAGCGCCCATACCAACCCTTCACAACGCTTACCTCAACATCACAAACCCTTATTAGTAGTTCATAATATTTATTTTTTAATCGTGATAGAGCAATTACTTCTACTTCAAAAAAAAAAAACGCCCGAGAGCCGCAGTTGGTACTGCAAGTGAGCGTTGAAGGGAGACTGTTTATGTTTCAAGTATGGTAAATGTATCACCATTATCGCGCCGGTGATTATGTTGCCACTTGATTCGGTGAACGGAATTCAGATGCCTCGGTGATTCACTATTCTTACCTGTTGATATTCTGGGTTTTTTAGTTACACCATCGGCGAAGCAGCTGGCATTTCGAACGCCTACATATCCTGCTGCAATCCAGGCTATTCCGCTGGCACCTCTCCATTCAAATAAGCGCGTAAATTGACAATCAAACCATCTTTCCATTCGATCACATCAACACCTTTCAGGGTTTTGTTCTCTACCACCATATCGAATTCCATCACAGTTGTGTTACCTTGCTGAATAACATTTCGGGGTATAAATTCAAAACGCTCTATCGGCAATTCAAATTGTTGACGATAGAAGTCGACAACCGCGGATTTTGGTGTTAGATCTGATACCAGCGGATCACTGCATTTGATATCTTCGGCAAACATTTCTGTTGCATCAGCAACGTTTCTGTCGTTAACGACAGCTGCGTAGGATTTTGTTTTCGCTATTAAATCTAACATAGAGTTGCCCTTGACTATTTACGTTATTCAGTACAATTCAACACTAGTACTCTTTCGCTAAAACTCCAATACTGCACTTCGACTTGTGTCAAGAAATCACCAGCAGTTGTCTGCTTGATAGTGTATCCACCATTTTTTAATGGACGGCTTGATTGCGCCGGTCATCCCGGTGAAGATGACATACCAAACCTGATATTGCTGCCGGCGGCGGCTAAAAAGTCAACCATTCCAATGCTTACCGCGGGAGGTATCGGTACCGGATCACAAATGGCGGCCGCACTTGCGCTCGGTGCCGATGGGATCAATATGGGCTGCCGCTTTGTAGCCACGACGGAAGCACCCGTGCACAACAATATGAAACAGGCCATGGCCGAGGCCGACGAACGCCAACCACGCTTATGTTCCGCAGCTTGATCAACACCGTGCGCGTGTTTAAAAACGCCATCGCCAAGCAAGTACTGGAAATCGAAGCCCGCCCCGGTGAGACAGACTTTGCGGATATTCAACCACTCGTTTCCGGCGCCAGGGGACGCGATCGCTGTATTGAAGCCGGTGATTTGGATGATGGCATCTGGACCATTGGTCCGGTGATCGGGTTGATCGACGATATACCCACCTGTCAGGAGCTGTTGAACAGAAGGGTCAGTGAGGCGAGGAAAATTCTTCAGTCGCGGGTAAGTGCAATGTTTGAATAGTCAAGGACTGAAAATGAGTCTTAAAATCACTTATTCCTGTCTTGGATTAAGCCGAATAATTCAGACCTTAGTGTTAGCCTTTCTATAAACCAAAGTAAGAATATAAACCCTGGACTCTCTTATCGCCCGTATTACTTGACTTGGTTGCAGAGATCGTATTGCCATGGTATTTGAAGTTGGCAGTGAAATCTGCCAGTGACGTTCTTATTGCAGTGAATGTGCTGCAGGATTCGGCACTGACTCCATAGGAGACTTCAAGAGCAATGAAAATAGCTAACATCAAAGGCCGAGCCTTTATCGTGACAGACTCGGGCCTTATCGACATTAATCTGGTGTCAGGGGGCAAGTTTTCTTCCGTGACAGATGAACTGATCCCTGTGCTGGATAATCTCAAGGAGTGGTATGATACCAGCCAACCTGCAGTAACCACCACTCTCACCCAGGACGATCTTGAAGCAGACCTGTCGCAGCTCGACTCTCCATTGACTCGCCCTCGGCAAATCTTCGCAATCGGGCTCAATTACAAGTCTCATGCCGACGAAGTGAATATGGCAGTGCCCTCCTCGCCTATGATTTTTACCAAGTTTGCTTCCGCCCTTACCGGCCCTGGCGCAATCATCGAATTACCACCTGGGAATGTGGATTGGGAGGTGGAGATGGTGGCCGTTATCGGCAAGGGTGGACGTAATATCCCTAAAGAAAATGCAAAGGAGCATATCTGCGCCTATTGTGTCGGGCAGGATATCTCGGAAAGAACTCACCAGCTTGAGAATAGACCCGCCCAATTCAGTATGGCCAAAAGCCACAAAGGGTTTGCCCCCCTGGGCCCGTGGCTGACCACTTCCTGTGAGCTCGAAGATCCGGAAGACCTGTCTATCAGCTGTGACCTGGATGGCGATATCGTACAGCAGGAACGGACCTCAATGATGATATTCAACCTTTCCGCTCAGGTCGCCTACCTCTCATCGATATGCGAACTCTATCCGGGCGATATCATCTTCACAGGAACACCAGAAGGTGTAGGTCTGTCACGCAACCCGCAGCGATTTATTCAATCAGGTGAGACACTAACATCCAGAATAGAATCACTGGGTAGACTTCAAAACAAATTCACACTTAAATGAAAATGCGGCTTGTATAAAGAGAACCCCAATTTTAGGGTGTAAGCTTAAGGTTTCGTTAAGGCCGCGACTGATTTGTCCGGGGTTTCGAAAAGAAAGCGGGTTATCATGTCTGCCGCCAACCGTGCCAGGATGGTTTTTGGAATTTCACTCTTTCCCTCAATGGCGTGCTTTACAACAATATGGGCGATACTTTCGCAAATGAGTCTCAACGCCAGCGGGCTAGGTTGTCGTTGCTCTACATTATACTCGATGATGAAAATACTGATGAATTCCTCTACCCACAACTCGATATCATGAGAGATATCGAACTCGGACAGTTTCGATAAGGTGGAAAATACGGGTTCTCTCTCCCAGGCGAGCAGACCGATTTCCATGGCACGAGATGTAAACTCCAGTAGTGTCAGGGAGGTGTCGATCTTTTCCAACTCAGCTCGAATACCTGCGTGTACCGCCGTAATCTTACTATCAAGCATGTGGATGACGATCGTCTTCTTATCCGGGAAGTACTGATAAACCGACCCGATACTGATTCCCGCCTCTTCCGCCACGGTATTACTTGTAAATGCCCCGTATCCCAACCGAATCAACACCTCTTCTGCTGCTTGTAGAATCCTTTCATACAGTCTCTTAGAGCGTTTCTGCTGCGGTTCTTTACGCAACGGATACCGTTCTTTCATAACGTTTTCTACTCATAAGCTCGATCACCAAAAGTTAGACCAAATGCGAGTATTTTGCGAATTTTTATTTTATATACAATTCAAATAAAGTTATGGGATAACAATATAAATCTGGAGGAGCTTTCCGTCTGTAGCTACGGTCATCCAGCTGGCTCTCACATAAGTTTTCCCGCCACTCGTTGGGCCGATGGGGCCGAACACCACTGGCAAGGCACGGTGGGTGGTACCAATGATCGACTCGATATCCCTCTATACAAACGCCTTACGGAAACCGAACAGTTGGATGTGAAGACCTTGGTTAACAGGCCCTAGATGGGATTATCGATACATACCAGGTCTGCACTGATCGAGAGTGTATTGTTAGCGTAGTTGAACCCAACAGATGACCATGTAAAAAATCGACCTAGGCTACCACTCAAAGAAATTTACCCGGTGACTAAGGATATCGCTGTCAATAAAATCTTATTTACCAGTAAATACAGGTGTTCTTTTCTCAAAAAAAGCTCTACTGGCATCAGCAAAGTCCTGACTGCTAGTGCAGTGATTTTGCAGCTTTGATTCCATATCAAATATATTCTCATGGGAAGAGCCGCCCACTTGACGCATGATTTGCTTACCGAACTTTTGCGCTAAAGGAGCGCCCGCGGACAACTTTTCCGCCCAGGCTTGAGTCCTCTCCACCAGTGATTCTCCTGAAACCACTTTGTTAATCAGACCGTACTGCAGACACTCATCCGCGCTTAATCGCCCTGACTCGGTAATAAGCTGATAAGCCTGTTTGTAACCCATCGCCTTGACCAAATGGTATGACATGCCACCGTCGGGAACGAGTGAGAGAGCGGCGAAAGGGATGTACAAGAATGCGTCTTCAGACATGATACTCAAATCGCAGGTCAACGCCAGAGACGCACCAATACCAGCACAAGCACCGTGGATACTCGAGATATAAACTTTAGTGGACTCAGCTATCCCAATTAGCAGTGGCTTGTATTCGGTCTGAATCTGGTCATCGATGGTCTTGTAACCCGCCAGGCCCTCTGTGAGGTCTGTACCTGATGAAAATCCCTTCCCTTCTGATCGGAGTACAACTACACGTATATCGTCTTTTTCTTCTGCATCATCGATGGCCAGTTTTAGCTCTTGCCGCATGCGCTGACTGATGGCATTGACGGTTTTTGGACGGTTCAGGCTGATCGTCGCCACCCGGTTTTCAACAACATAGGTAATAGTTTCAAATTTACTCATAGTTGATTTCTCTCTGCGAATCAGGTTAGGGCCTGTTAACACTAATCCAATCGGCCATGCTGGGACTATTTTTTCATCCAGCAAGACAGAATGAGCGTCGTGTAGTTGTTCTACATGAGCGAGTGATAACGCCGCTGGGCGGAAAAATAGCCCCAGCCCTCTGGGTTGCGCCTGAAAAAGCGCCACTCGGCGTTGCTCGTCGTTCATTTGGAATCACCAAACCTCTCTCCTCGCGCCTTGATTGGCTCTTTTTCAGGCACAACAGGGCCGATTGGATTAGTGTTAACAGACCCTAGTACACCTGCTTTATCGAGTTCTTCAATATGATTTTCCGACAGACCCCAGTCAGCCAGTACTGCTTTTGTATCAGCGCCTTCTGCGTGAGGTGGTTCCGGTTCAGCGCATGCCGATCTGCTGAATCTGGGCACGGGAGCGGGCTGCTGGATACCTGCCACGGAAATATGGGTACCCCGAGCCTTGTTATGCGGATGTTGTATAGCCTCTTCGTAATCCAAAATCCCTGCAACACAGGCGTCACTGCCCTCAAAGATTTCCACCCATTCATCCCGGGTTTTAGACTGAAAGGTATCGACAAAAGCAGCTCTCATTTCAGGCCATCTTTGCGGGTTGTTCTGGTCCTGTATAAAGCTTTTGCACATACCGGTTTTCTCGATCAACTGGGCAAAGAACTGCGGCTCGATAGAACCGACCGAGACAAACTTTTTGTCCGCTGTCTCGTAGGCGCCATAGTATGGAACACCACCGTCCAATAAATTTCGTTCTCTGGATGTGTTCCATCCCCTCAGCTTGCTCAGGGTATAAAACATACTCAACAAGTGTGCAGAACCGTCGGTAATGGCTGCGTCGATCACTTGTCCACGACCGGAAGCGTTTGTCTCCAACAGTGCTGACAAAATACCGATAACAAGGAATAGACTACCGCCGGCAAAATCCCCCACCAAATTAAGCGGTGGCACTGGTTTATCGGTTGTGCCGATCGCGGCGGCGACGCCGGTGAGGGAAATGTAGTTTATGTCATGCCCGGCCGAATGGGCCAGAGGTCCGGTTTGCCCCCAGCCGGTGATTCTCCCATATATAATCCGCGGATTGCGTTCCAGACATGTATCCGGACCGAATCCCAAACGCTCGGTCACACCGGGTCGATAGCCCTCGATAAGGACATCTGTATTTTCTATAAGTTTGAGCAGGGTTTCGAGACCTTCACTACTTTTCAGGTTGAGCGCGATACTCTTTTTTCCACGGGACATAACGTCCATCGCAGAAGGCGGCGCAATGGAATTGGCTTTGGAAGCCCGCTCGACAACGATCACTTCTGCGCCGAGATCAGCGAGAATCATTCCCGCATAGGGCCCCGGCCCTAGGCCTTTCATTTCGATAACTTTAATACCTGCCAGTGGTCCCACGTTCCTCGCCCTCTGCCTCCTTAATCCAGGATGCTTGTGTAGTTTTCCGAAAAAATATCACGACCGATAATCAGTTTCATGATCTCAGAGCTTCCCGCCAGAATTCGGTTGATTCGCGCATCAGTGAACATGTTACAAATGGGATATTCCTTCATGTAGCCAGCACCACCGTGCAGTTGAACACCCAGGTCGAGCATTCGCCATTCCAGTTCCGTGGCCTGTAACTTGCCTTTGGCTGCCATATTGGCAGTTAATCGCCCTTCGTTCAGCTCAGCTACACAGTGGTCGACATAGACCTGGAGAACATCCAGTTCGGCATCCATTTCTGCCATTTTGAATTGGGTGTTCTGCAAGGTGGAGAGTGGTTTACCAAATGCCTTGCGTTCCATCACGTAGTCACGAGTCAGGTTAAATGCCCGACGAGCATTGGCAGCGGACTCAACCATGGCAATCAGCCGTTCTTCTGCGAGACCCTGCATCAGATAGACGAAGCCACGCTCAGGTTCACCCAGGATATTTTCCTTGGGGATGATGACCTCTTTGAAGAACAGCTCGGCGGTGTCCTGAGCTTTCAAACCCATCTTTTCCAGATTGGCCCCGCGCTCAAAACCGTCCATGCCGCGTTCTACTACACATAGGGTCATGGCATGGGGATCTTGTTGTGGATTCGATTTGGCGACGACCACGATAAGGTCCGCGTTGATACCGTTGGAAATATAGGTCTTGGAACCATTTAAAATGAAATGATCACCATCTGCCTTTAACGTTGAACGTATACCGGCCAGGTCGCTGCCGGCATCGGGTTCCGTCATGGCGATAGCCAGGATTTTCCTGCCTGTTATGCAGTCAGGTAACCAGCGTCGTTTTTGTTCCTCATTGCCAAAATGATCGAGATAGGATCCGACCAATCGGCTGTGCAGTGTGTTGAACCATTCGAAGCAGCCAGCACGAATGGTTTCCTCAATGATGACCTGTTCAAAACGAAAATCCCTGTCGCCCATGCCACCATATGATTCATTAGGCCAAACCATCAGGAAACCAAACTCACCGGCTTTTTCGAAGGCCTCACGATCTACAATCCCCTGCTCACGCCAACGTTCCATATTAGGAGAGATTTCATGCTCCAGAAATTTGCGATATGACTCGCGAAACATGTTTTGCTCTTCTGTGAATTGCCTCATTTTAGTACTCCGCTGTACAACACTTAGTGCTACAGAGTTCCTTTATTGAAACAGTTCGTCAGCGGCGATTTTTTCTGCAACTATTGCAGGGCAATTGAAACGCTCACCGTACTTGTCCGCGAGTTCACCGCAGCGCTTTATAAAATCATCCAGACCATAGGTGTTGACGAACTGAATAAACCCACCGGTCCAGGCAGGTGCGCCTATACCCATGATAGAGCCAATATTGCCGTCAGCCACACTGCGTAGGACGTTGCTTTCCAGACACTTGAGGGTTTCGATTACCTGTCTGAATAACAGCCGGTCTTTGGCATCCTGATCGGAGATCTCATACTCCTCCCGATAATACCTGTCCACCAGTCCCAGCCAGATAGATTTACTCCCATCAGCGCCATAATCATAATAACCACCGCCGTGGTAACGACCACCTCGATCGTTCTCGTCAAGCATAAAGGCAATTACTTCGTGCTGCGCCTTCTGCTCGCCCCACTTATCTTTCGCACCCAAGGATTCTGCAGTCTCATCCACCTTTCGGGTCAATTTCTGACTTACTTCATCATGAACAGTCAGAGGACCAACAGGCATACCAACGGACTTGCCAAGATTATCGATACGAACCGGGTGAGCACCTTCAGTTATCAGACGAATACCTTCATCGAGATATGTGCCAAAGGTACGCGAGGTAAAGAAACCCAATGAATCATTAACGACGATTGCAGTCTTCTTGATCTGACTGGCATAATCAAAGGCTTTCGCCAGGGCCATATCCCCAGTCTTTTCGCCACAGATGATTTCGATTAGCGGCATCTTGTCAACGGGTGAGAAAAAGTGGATGCCGATAAAATTTTCCGGGTTTTGTGAGGATTCAGCCAGACGGGTAATCGGCAGCGTGGAGGTATTGCTGCCCCAGATTCCATCTTCGGCCATGTACTGTTCGGTGGTTTGGTTGACATTGTGCTTGAGATCCATATTTTCAAACACTGACTCAATAATCAGATCACAACCCTGCAAATCAGCATTATCGGCAGTTGGTATGATAAGAGATAGGATTTCTGCTTTTTTCTCCTCGGTCATACGGCCACGCGATATCGCCTTGTCCAGCAGCTTTTCTGAATAGGCTTTACCTTTCTCCGCCGCTTCCATTGATACATCCTTAAGTATGACTTCTATACCTGCTTTCGCAGAAACAAAAGCAATTCCCTGTCCCATCATGCCGGCGCCCAGTACCCCTAATTTTTTGGTCACTTGAGGTGCTATATCTTTTGGACGTGACGCTCCTCCTTTTACTTGATTCATCTGAAAGAAGAAGGTACTGATCATATTCTTCGCCTGTGGTGTGGTTGTCACATAAGTCAGACCACGGGTTTCGATCTTCATCGCTGTATCAAAGTCCACCTTCGCAGCCTCCACCGCGATGTCGAGAATTTTTTCCGGCGCGGGTAATAGGCCACGAGTCTTTTGGCTCAACATGGCGGCTGCAACAGGAATCATCTGAGCTATCTTAGGGGAGCTGGCCGCACCGCCGGGAATCTTAAAACCTTTTCTATCCCATGGCTGCGTCGCCGCAGCCTCATCGTCCTTATTTTCCAGAATGTAAGCTTTAGCGCTCGGCACAAGTTTGTCCAGTGAGTCAACCGTCTCGTTAATGAGACCGGCTTTGAGAGCCTTGTCTACTCCGACACTTCTGCCTTCCAGTAAATATGGAAGTGCCGCTTCCAGACCAAACAAACTAACCATGCGTACAATACCACCGCCGCCGGGTAGGAGCCCCAGAGTGACTTCCGGTAGCGCGATTTGCACAGATCTATCATTCCAGGCCAGACGATAATTGCAGGCCAGACATATTTCAAAGCCACCACCCATGGCGGCACCATTGATCGCTGCTACAACAGGTACTGGTAGCTTTTCCAGACGACGGAGCGGGATCTTGATCGAATCAATAAGTGCGTGAAGTTTCTCTTTTTCATTTTCGTCTATTGCAAGAAGTTCGTTCAAATCACCACCTGCAAAAAATGTTTTCTTGGCTGAAGTCAGAATAACCCCGGTCAAATCCTCTTCCGCCTCCAGTTTGTCGACGGTCTCCGACATTGCCTGGCGATAATCCGCATTCATTGCATTTACAGGACCGGGCTGGTCCATTGTGACAGTCACGATGCCATCTGTGTCTTTGTCATACTGAAATATACTCATGATCTTATTCCTGAGATTGTCGGATCTGCTAACTGAATTAAACGCGTTCAATAATGGTGGAGATCCCCATACCGCCACCCACACAGAGGGATAACATGGCGCGCTTCAGATCACGGCGTTCAAGTTCGTCCAGCATGGTACTCACCAGCATCGCGCCAGTCGCTCCGAGGGGGTGGCCCAAAGCGATTGCACCGCCGTTGACATTCGTAACTTCATGACCGATTTCAAGATCCTTCATGTAACGCATTGCAACAGATGCGAAGGCCTCATTGATCTCCCATAGATCGATATCGGACGGATGTAAATCTGCTTTATCCAGGCATTTCTTTGCCGCGGGGCCAGGACCTGCCAGCATAATGACTGGGCAGGTAGAGGTGACGACCCCGCATACAATACGTCCGCGGGGCGTCAATCCCAGGTCCTTGCCGGCCTTTTCTCCACCGATTAAAACTGCAGAAGCCCCATCCACAATGCCGGAAGAGTTACCAGGAGTGTGTACGTGATCAACACGATCAAGTGTGTTGTATTTACGCAGGATGACATCGTCAAATCCAAAGCTGCCCAATTTCTCAAATGATGCGCGCAGGCCTGCTAAACCTTCAGGCGTAGTGTTCGGCTTAATGAAATCGTCTTTTTCGAGAATGGTCAGACCATTTTCATCCTTGACAGGCAATACCGATTTATCAAAGTAACCATTGTCACGCGCGGTGGCTGCACGGCGCTGGGATTCCAACGCAAAAGCATCAACATCTTCGCGGCTATAGCCATCCAGAGTAGCAATCACATCCGCACCGATTCCCTGGGGTACGAACTGGGTGTCAAGCTGAAAAGCGGGATCCAGGAACATTGGTCCACCGCTGGCCCCCATGGGCACACGGGACATACACTCGACTCCGCCGGCGACAACCAGGTCTGTCCAGCCTGAGGCTACCTTCTGTGCCGCGGTGTTGACTGCTTCCAAACCTGACGCACAGAAACGATCAAGTTGGACTCCGGCCACAGACTCATCCCACTCCGCCCGTTGGACAATCATTTGAGCAATATCAGAGCCCTGCTCTAAAGTTGGACTCACACAACCCAGAATCACGTCATCCACATAGGATGTATCCAGATCTTGGCGTTGCTGGATGCCTTTAAGCAGGCAAGCACCCAGATCAACAGGTTTAACCTGATGTAAACTACCATCCTTCTTACCTTTGCTGCGCGGCGTACGAACGGCATCATAGATGTAGGCTTCGTGTGTCATAATGCTCTCTTTGCTGTCATTCGATGACGATTTCATAAAAGTTTATGGAACATAAATAATGACTACCGGAACTTCAGGAAACAATGACAGACACTTCCTTTAAATAGACAATTACTTACAAATAGATAATAGTCAGCAGGAGAAAAGCAGTACCAACTACTCCAAGTTAAGTACTCAGTTCATACCCGGTTGCCATTTCAGGATCATTCGCTACTCGCCCAGCTTCAAATGCCGCAGATGTATTGCATGTAGGCTATTAATATGCGGACTATGCTTGTAGTACGAAATTTCTAAACTTTTTTTAATATAAAATATTTCGGCTATAGCTCCACAACTAACTACTGTACTATTGAGAAAGTACCAACACATCCGTACGCAGGTGACGCAGCACTTGTTCGGCGGTATTACCCAGCAAAACCCCCTTCAAACCAGTTCGTGCTACCGTCCCCATCACAACCAGGTGGGCATCTATCTTCTCGACTACTTGCGGGATTAACAGTTCGGGAGGCCCCTGGTCTACATGAATCTGATTTTCCGGAAGCACTGACTCGCCCAGAAGGCGCTTGCACCCTGCCCTGTACTGGAGTTCCAACAATGCAGGCACCTGTGAACTCTTGTCACCATCCTGCATTTGCGATGGGAACGCACTAACCAGATGCATGGGCGCATCGGCAGCTTCCGTTATAAATTTTCCTTCTCTAAGGATTCGATCATTCAAGATCTGATGCTCGGAATCGGCTGAATCGGCGTTGACACAGATCAATACCGGTTGCCCAATCCAACTATTGTCTGCCCTTACCAACAGAATTGCCTGCTTGCAATTCCGCAGCAACCTCCAGTCTTCCGGTAAGAAAACATGGTCTGCGAGACTTGGGGCATGAGGTTCTTTTATAACAAGCCCATACTCTTTTTTCTCCAGCGCGATCATAAGTGCCCGAAACCAATCACGCTCTTCACTTACCTCGACGGAGACTGTAATCCCTTTTTGTGCAGCGACTTTGAGTCGTCGTTCCAGTTCAGTCAGTGACTCAGGAACCGCATATTTCTTACGAACCAAGGCAGTGATGCTGGTGCCCAAGGTTTCACTTATCCTTATACCTTTATCCAATGCCACTTGTTCTGCTTTTGTCGGGTTAATGACCACCAGGATCTGCTCGTTAAACGGCATTTCGTATTTCCTCGTCTTGATGGTTTTTTGCTTGAATGTCACCCGTAGAGACAACTTGCCCGGACCCCGGTCTGTTCTCGGAACTACGCTTGACCAGTACGCCAGCCAATGCAGGCAAAAACACCAGCGCCCCGATCATGTTCCAGATAAACATAAAGGTGAGCAGGATACCCATATCCGCCTGGAACTTGATGGGTGATAGTACCCAGGTTCCTACTCCAATACCCAGGGTGAGTCCTGTAAAAGCCACTGCCTTGCCAGTGGTCTTGAGGGTATTGAAATAGGCTTGTTGCAGATCCTGACCGGCATTGAGATAAGTCAGAAGTTTGGAGTAGATATAAATGCCGTAATCGACACCTATGCCGACCCCAAGGGCAATCACCGGCAGGGTGGCCACCTTTACACCAATACCAAGCCTGGCCATCAATGCCTGACACAATAGCGAGGTCAATGCCAGCGGCAGCAGAATGCAAAGCACCGTACGGATTGAGCGAAAAGTAAGGAGGCAGAGTACACCGACAACACCATAGACCCAGGCCAGCATCTGGTATTGTGCCTTTTCGATAACAATATTGGTGGCCGCCGTGATGCCTGCATTTCCCGCAGCTAATTTAAAGGTGATGCCCTCAACATCTTTGAATTCATCAATAAAGCTTTCCAGCTCGGTCACCACCAATTGTAGGGTCTCAGCCTTGTGGTCATTAAGATAGACCATTACCGGTGTCAGACTGCAATCGGCATTGAAACTGCCGGCAGTCGTGTAAACTGATGCCTGATCGAGTAACGCCTGGTTACGGTTAAGGCTATACCATTTGATGCTGCCCTCATTGTAGCCAGCCATGATCAGCTTGGTTTCGTTGAGAAGGGAGTGGGCTGACTGTACTCCGGGCAATTGCTGTAGCCGCCATTGCATCTGATCTATGGCGTCCAGGGTGTGATAATTGGAGCACTGGTCCTTTTCGGTTTGCACCATGACTACGAAGATATCAGTGCTGGTTGCATAGTTTTCACTGATAAATGCGTTATCCAGATTGTAGCGTGAGTCGGGACGCAGCTCTGGCGCCCCAGCATCCAGATCGCCAATTTTCAGGCCTTTACTTTGGTGTAGCCCAAGAATGCTCAAACCCAGGGCAATCACAATAAGGAGTAGTGCTTGGGGTTTTTGGGTGAAGCTCGACAAAAACTGCCAGAAGGGGTATTTACCACGTTTAACAATAGCCTGCTGTTTTTTCACCGTGAGGTCACTGACGCCGACATAGGACATCACTATTGGCAGCAACACCAGGTTCGTCAGGATAATCACAGCCACACCGAGCGATGCTGCAATGGCTAAATCCTGAATCACCATGATCTCGATAACCATTAGGGTTGCAAAGCCAACTCCATCCGAGACCAGGGCGATAACACCCGGGATATGAAGGGCTCGGAAAGTACGCCGGGCGGCCAGCTCTTTTCCTGCGCCGGTTGCGCTTTCGAGAGCAATTGCATTAATGATCTGTACGCCGTGACTCACCCCGATCGCAAATACCAAAAAAGGCACCAGCATGGAGTATGGATCCAAACCGTAGCCCAGACTCTTAAGCAGCCCTAACTGCCAGACCACCGCAATCACGGAGCACAATAGCGGCACTACCATACTGCGAATACAGCGGGAATAGGCATAGAGCAGTATCATGGTAATGAGCAGTGCCATGGCGAAGAAGATCACCACCTTACCCGCTCCCTCAATCAAATCACCCACCACTTTGGCAAAGCCGGTAATATGGATTTTTACCTTATCACTCTGGTACTTATCACGCACCAGGCCCTCCAAACGCTCAGAGAACACTTGAAAGTCGATGGCTTCCCCGGTCTCCGGATCAAGATCCAGCAGTGGTGCATAAATCAGTGCCGAGCGGAAATTGTTCGCCACCAGGGAACCTACCTGCCCGGACTTGAGGATATTGACCTTGAGTTTCTCGAGTTCCGCAGTCGAGCCGTCATAGGTGTCGGCCATCACCGTCCCGCCGGCCAGCCCCTCCTCGGTGACCTCGGTCCAGCGAACCGCAGAAGACCAGATAGATTTCAATGCCGCCCGATCAACACCGGGTATGTAGAACATCTCATCGTGGATCTGTTTCAGTGTCTCCTGGAACTCGGCTGAAAAGATGTCACCATTTGTGACTTCCACGGCGACACGAACCACATTCCCCAACCCCTTGAGATCATCCCTGTGGTTGAGGTAATTGGTGATAAAGGGGTGGTGAGTCGGAATCATCTTCTCGAAGTTGGCGTCCAGACGCACCTGGCTGGCCTGATAGCTGAGGATGAGGGTGGCTACCAGAAACAGGACCAGCAATACGAAGCGATGGTTAAAACAAAGCCGCTCGATGATGGGTTCGCCTACCCTGGGGGGTGTTAGCAGCGTTTGTTCCAATCTGCTATTTAGTAGGCTCATGGACGCACTCCTTCTGGCTTGTTCATCAATGCCAGAGGCTGAATGCCGCCAAAGCCTACGGCCAATAACTGTGAGTCTGTCTGTAGTACAGCACTTAGGGGAAGTTTGTAGGGTGTCTGAGTACCTTGTATTAGCACCCCTTGCGCACTCAAGTGTAGTAAGGTGCCACTAGCGCCCACCAGAATCACAGACCCATCCTCGAGGCGTACGCCACCTGACAGACTGGCATCGGTGCCAGTACTGACTGCCTTCCAGGAAACGCCTTGATCCATGGATAAAAAGGCGTTACCCCGCAAGCCGTAAGCGAGTAAGCCGCCCTCACCCGCCTCAACCAGGCCGAAGAAGGTCCCTTCGTAGGGACTGTCCAGTAGTATCCAGTTTTGTCCCCAGTCATCTGATCGATAGAGTCTGCCCGCCTCAGCGGCGATATAAAGAACATTGGCGATGGGGCGGATGGCATTGAGGTGAAATCCATCCGTGTTATCGAGTTTATCGAACCAGGGTGTCCAGCTGTCACCGCCATCATGGGTGCGCAAGATCAGACCAAAGGCACCGACAATAAAACCATTCTGAGCATCCTTGAACCAAACGTCTAGAAAGGGTCGACTGGGGCCCTCGGAGATGAAGCTTTCTGCGTCCTCGTAAACGACGGTAAAATTATCGACTTTAATCTGCAACGCTTCAAGCTCGTCTTCAGTCGCTGCCTCCAAAGCCGCTTCCATTTCGGCAAGCACCTTCTTCGCATGGTCGCGCATCAAGTAATTGACCTGGTTGCCATCCAACTGCTTGGTCCAGTTATGACCACCATCACGAGTACGCAATACCACACCATCATGACCCACGACCCAGCCCTGCTGTTCATCGATAAAAAAACTGGCGGTCAAGGTGACACGGACCGGAACCTGGCTCTGGGACCAATTGGCAGCCTTATCACGGGAAAGAATCACATGCCCCCGCTCACCTACTGCGATAAGTTTGCTGCCCACGAGGTCAATATCCAGCAGCAGACTGCGTGCTACCAAGGCACTTGGGATTGAGGCTTCTTCTAACGCATCACCTTGGGCCAAGGCAAGGGGGAAATGAGTCCCTGCGAGTAAAACCAAACCAAGACATCTGCCCAGATAACGCTGAGACAGATTAAAGTATTCATGGGACATAGGTGATACTCGCATTAATTTGAGCACCATGGTTGCATTAAGCAAGGAAACATAGTCAGTTATACTCCAACAACAACCATCAAGCTATGCTAATGAATGTTGCAAGAAAGAGTGAGCTGGCTCAATAAAGAGCCAACTCACTGCATGATATCTTAGGGCCTGTTAACACTAATCCAATCGGCCCTAGACCTATTAACGTCGACTCATCTTGCGCACCTGTGACGGGGTATAAAACTTGTCATCTTCCCCCTCATAAATCTTCAGTGTCTTGCGATCCACTTCATTAAATCCATAGGCCCCACTCTGCAGATCAATGTGGGAGTAGCAGCGTATGATAGTCAGCGGCACGTCGTAAGCGTTGAGCTGGTTTGCAAGTCCGACTCGCCACAACTCACCGCGTCCATCATAAATATCGGTTGCTGCTATATTCCAGGTATCTTCGTCGAGGTAGAAGGTGCGCTTGCCGTAAACATGGCGATGACCTTCCTTGAGTGTCGCCTCCACTACCCAGACCCGGTGCAGTTCCCAGCGGGTAAATTCAGAATTGATGTGGTAGGGTGTCTCTATCTCGTCAGCCTTACCCTTCCCAAGGGCCTCGACCAGACCATTACTGTTGTAGCCGATGTAGAGTTCCTTTTTACCCACCAAGGTCCAGTCGAAACGCTCTGGAGAGCCATTGAACATCATTGCATCATCCCATGTGGTCAAGCCTGAAAATTCGGGATTTGGGGAGTCAAATCCGATAGTCGGCGCCCGGCGAACACGGCGCTGCCCCGGAATGTATTGCCAGGCCTGACGAGGGATCTCAGAGGCATTGACTGCATCACGTACCAGGATGAGCTCACCTTTTCGGCGCACAGGCTTTTCATATTGGACTATAACCTTGCCCCGCGAACCATCAAATGTCGCTCCATCATTGTCCGGATCGTAGTAGGGATAGGTTTCCCACATTACACTGCCACCAATTGTCCGGTTACCGTTGGGATAAACAGAAACGTGCCGAACTGTTTTTTCATTCCCCTGTCCTGTCCAACGGAGCAGGTGATTCCAGATCACTTCATGCCCATTTTGTGGGATCGGGAATGGGTAACCACCATAGGTGTTCTTCACACCATCACCACCACCGATCAGTTCTGCCGATAGCGCATTTTTACGGGTATTATCATAAACCCATTGAGGCGCCGCCGCTGTGCGGTGGGTTGGGTAGACCGGCATTTTGAAACTCTTCGGAAACTTCTCGAACAGTGCTTTCTGGCCCTCTGTCAGCTTGTCGGCGTACTGTTTGTAATTGCCGGAATCAATGGTGAACAAAGGTTTTTCATCCGCAAAGGGGTCGATCCGGGTACCGCCAGGCTGGTAACCGGCTGGCGGTTTTGTCATGCCGCCGGTCCACTCGGGAATGGTACCGTCGGCATTGCCTGCACGCTCAGCACCCACCGGCGTCAACTCACTCTCCAGTTTCGCAGCCTGCTGTTCAGAGACTGCAGCCAGCGCACTACCGGCGTTAAATGCGAGCCCGGCGAGAACCCATGTGATCAGTGTCTTTTTCATGTCAATGTCCTCAAGTTACGGTAATCCGTAATGCTTTTTAAATATCTCGATGCTTAGAAGCGGTATTTGTAGTAGGCAGCCACATAATCCTTGTCTGCCGTCAGGTGGCCGAACTCCAGCTCGCCAGCGTCATCAATCACATCACCTGGATTGGTCAGAAACCAGACATAACTGATGCCGAAGTTGTGATTATCGAGATAGGTAAAATCTGTCTTCAGGGAAAACTGCTCTACACCCTCGGTAAAGGTAAAGGGCACTGCAGATACGCCGTTAAAGTCATTGCGATAGGTACCAGTGACCTTTAAATCCAAGCCGTTATACAGGGCAAAATAGTCAGCCGACAGACTAACAACCGCACCGGCCGCACTGCGGTCTTCATCCAGAGCACCGGCCACATCATCCACATCAATGCCTAGCAAGGTGGCAGTGGCGTCATTATCTATTCCCGATACACGGTTATAACCGACCTCCGCAGTCAACGTCAGGTTATCAGCCAGAGGAGTATCTCCAATAAGATGAATGATTGAGACTTGCGCCTGAATCGTCTCGGCCTTTGAGAAATAGAAAGCACCGGGGATATTGAGCTGCACCGGCTGTCCATCGCGATAAGTGATCTCACCGCTGACATTGGTATCACCGAACACGGTCCCAAAACTCAAACCAAGCAGTTTAATATCCTCAAAATACTCATGTGTAAACTGCGGCCCAAGTAGCGGTGGCAATAATTGCAGTGCAGGCAGGAAATCGTTGTACTGTAGATAGTAAAGAGCAAACTCAGTACTGTTTAGCTGCTCAGCCATGTAACGCAGGGCAATACCGAACTGACCTTTATCCGGGGTCTGCTCGACTATCGGTAAACCGAAGATATCGAGACTGTCACCGACCGCTCCCTGGCCCAGGAAATCCGCACCAAAATAGGTACCAGGCGCATCGATACGAGTCTCCTCCCAGTCATACTGGTAATAGGCCCCCATTGACAAGACATCGGTGAGATCCAACTCACCATACAGTTGCCCAAGCGGCAAAAAGATATCTTTTAGCTCAACGCCGGGGGCATTGGTCTTGGTCGCATCCAGCGGTGACTGGGCAGAGGAAACACCACCATAGATAAATAAACTCTCACCCCAGTTAACGACCTGTTCACCGACACGTACACTGGCGCTACGTTCACCTATATCAAAGGTGTGATAAACAAAAGCGTCGAGTAACTCAATTTCAGACTCGTGCCAATCAAAGCCATCCCGCTGAAAGGCTTTTGGCGCTTCCGATCCAAACTTATCGTCAGCATAAGCATCGTCATACCAACCACGGGCACGCAGAAAAACGCCACCATCGCCGTAATTGATATCCAGGTCAGAACTAAAGCTGATCCGATTCTGAGTCATGTCACCGTCATCGAAATTTCGATTACCATCATCAACCAGGAAACCCGACCCACCAAAGTCCAGGATGTTGGCATCCGGCTTTTCCTTTCTCCACTGGGCATCGTAGGTAACACTCGTATCGAGATCGATTTTCACGCCATTGTCCAGCTGCCAATCCAGGCCATAGGCCTGGGGTACTACCGCCAGTAGGAAGCCGAAAAGAGTGAAGATAATCGTGCGAGGTTTCGCTGTCTTGAGAAAACGAGGTAACGCACACAAGGGGTATTCATCAATCATAAACAATCCTCATAAAAGCGTTTGCTTGTTATTATCAATGGAACCTAATACGGCTCATTGAATGGAGCCGATTATGTGATTGAGACTGCCTCCTGTTACGTGCCTGGTCGCACACTATCTCTGTGGCGCATTCTGTTTCCAGCACGTTTTAGATATCCTTAAAGCCCACAAGCCTCCTATTGTGAACTGCATATCTCGATCATTCATTTCATCAACTTCATCTCATCGAGTCACAAACCACATCGACTACGCTTGATAAATCTCGATCGTGACGCTCCCGCAAATCGCATTCAATGCAGAGAAATTTGATGATGGGTTAATAATGGTCACATTAGCATTTAGAAACAATGACAGAGACTTCCTTAAAATAGACATTATGTTACAATTTTTAGAAGCATAGCTTAAAAAGCAACTTATCATGAAGACCCTCACTATCTCCTCAATCTATGTACAGTCTCTAATGGAAGGGTATGTGTTAAAGGGTAATAACCCGAAAGCGTTATTGAGACCTCTGGGTATTCCAGAGCAAATAGTGCACAACAGCCGGTTGCGAATCTCAATACTTGATTTCATTCGGCTTTCTGAGCGAACAATGACCACTCTTCACGATGAAACCTGCGCACTGCTCGAAACACCTCTACCACTGGGAAGCCTCGAGGCGATAATCCGCACAGGCTTTAGTTGCTCCACGATTGGTGACGCACTAGTACAGTGTAATAACACACTCAATTTGATTACCGGAAGTATTCAAACCAACTTTGTCGATGACGGCGAATTCGTGTGCATGAGTTACCAGACTCGGCCCCGGAAAGGTGTCGTTGGTGATTATGCTCTGGAGCAGACTCTGTTGTTGTGCCAGCGCACCATGTGCTGGCTTGCCGGCAACTATATTCCCTTGACAAAGGTTCACCTGCAACACCCTCAACCCAGCCATTACCGGGAGTATAAGTTCGTGTTTTATGGTGCGCCGGTTTTCTTTAACCAATCTGAGAATGCTATTTTTTTCCGAAAGAAAGATCTGATTCAGCCGGTTGCTCAAAACCGCAAAGACCTGGAAGATTTGTGTAAAAATATTCAAGTTAACCTGTTAACTTTACCTAGAAGAAGCTCATCGGTTTCTGTCCAACTGCGCATTTGGATGGAAAAAGGGATAACAAACGGCACCACCAGTTTCCAACTGCCAGAAGCAGCCAAATATTTCAGAGTGACAGAGCAAACCTTAAGACGAAAGCTTTCCAAAGAAGGATGTTCATTCCGGCAAATGAAAGAAGATGCTCGACGTGATATGGCCATCTTTTTACTTAAATCAGGTAAGCACAGTGTAGAAAGCATCAGTGAGATACTGGGCTTTTCGGAAGCCAGTGCATTCATCCGTGCATTCAAGCACTGGACAGGCATGACACCATTGACATACCAGAAGCTATAAGCAACCCGGCGAACAACATCATAAACGTACTCTTTCATACACCTCTTCACTTAGGTTAACTGCCGATTAACCCAGTCATGAACCTTTTCAGAGAATGTCTCAGTGTGAAACAACATCAATTGATGACTGCCGCCTTCAAGGCAATAAAGCTCTACAGGCCCGGCAATAGCATCAGCTGCGGACTTCATAACCTCTGGAGGAAAATTTGGATCTTTCTCTCCAGACGCTACCAGAATGGGTTTTTCATTCTGATCAGCAGGGACGACAGGTTGATACTGGAAAATCGAGCCCCATGAGGCCAAGTCATAGCTCCATGTATTCCAGGGATCCAACTGTTTTTGAGCAAAGGCACCCTCGTAGCCGTAGTCTTCATCGAAGTTGAAGAAGGTGGCAATATCGAGACGGGCTGCACGGCCCAGGTTGTCCAACAGGTTCTTTATCTCCTCTGACTGCCAGGGCGCTCCCATCATGTTCATTGCCGGGGTTCCAGGCACAGCAGGAGACCCCATGAGAATCGCGCCGGTTACTGCATCGGAGTGCAAAGACGAGAAAGCGGCTGCAACGCCAAGGCTGGAACCCAGTGTGAACACTGGTAGTCCTGTCTTCTCTTTCACATAGTCGGCGAGAGAGGTAGAAGCCTCAGCCCACTCCTGCAAAGTGAACTGTCCTCGGGGTCTGTTGGTGGTCGACTGACCATGGCCTGGCGCGTCAAAAGACCAGATATCAACACCACGTTCCGCATGGTAACAACAAAATTTATCGTAGATGCCCCCATGGGAGGCAATTCCGTGGGAAATAACCAGGGCGTAACGGGGACTCTCTCCACAGTATCGGAAGCAGTGAATTTCATCCAAAACATGTTGTTCGCGAAGCATGGCAGTACCTCTTGATGGTTTTTATAGGGAGCCGCTCAATATTCTGCCGGCGTTTGATGGATAATTTTAGGTGTGCCGCCGAATACTCGAGATACGCCTGCGTGCCAAACTTTAGTGATTTAAAGACATATTTCTAGCTGCGCATGAATTGACCGACCCACGGTCACAGCGAAAATTGGGCAGAAACGCCATTGACAAGCAGCAACCCTTATCGGATTCAATTTAAGGAAATGCTGAGAAAATAAGGGTTTCCTTAATCACATTGAGCGACGCTACTCCACTCCCACTCGGACACTGCGTTAGTGATCTTACCCAAGGTACTCTTCCAGCATTTTAGCCGATCTCCTGGCGTGTAATTTAAACAACATAATTAGACCTCTACACCGTGGTCAGTATTTGAACTAAAGACTTGTCCTGATTTCACTGTTACATGTCTGCAAAGAATGCCTGACCCTGACATTCCTAATGCTAGAGTCAAAACCAAGCACAGGCAGATAAGAATCGGAACACCATGACCATCTCAAATGTTGAACATCACCGTGCTTATGTGAACGACATCCATACGCATTATGTGGTTGCGGGAGCAGAAGATGCTCCAGCAGTGATTTTACTGCATGGCTGGCCGGAAACCTGGTATGGATGGCGTAAGCAAATTCCTGTACTGGCCCAAAAGTATCGCCTGATAGTACCTGATCTGCGTGGTTACGGAGAAACCGATAAACCCACCACAGGTTACGATAAGCGCAATATGGCCAAAGATATTAAAGAGCTGATAGTGCATTGTGGTTATAGCAAGGTAGTAATGGTTGGTCATGATCGTGGTGCACGGGTAACCACCCGCTTTGCCAAGGATTACCCAGAGATGGTGGATCGCATCTGCACCATGGATAACATCCCCACACGCATCGTATTCGAAACCATGGCTGGACGTCCTACGGGTACGAATATCAGCCCTGCACAGATGGCCAAGGGTTACTGGTTTTTCAACTTCAATCAACTGATGGATCTGCCTGAGGCTTTAATCACAGGTCGCGAGGAGATTTGGTTGCGCCACTGGCTGTCCGATTGGTCCTACAACCGCGAACTGTTTTCCGACGAGGAAGTGGCTGAGTATGTGAAGGCCTATTCCCGACCGGGTGCGTTACGCGGTTCGTTTAACGATTATCGCGCAGCACCCATCGATACCGCACAGGACCTGGAAGATGCAGATGTGAAGATCGAGTGCCCTATCCTGACTATGTGGGGTGAGGACTTCGACCTGGTAGGCCAGTGGTTCGACGTTAAGGCTGTTTGGAACACTATGGGTACGGACGTAAAAGCCGTTTCGCTGCCTAAGTGCGGTCATCTTTGCCAGGAAGAGCGTCCGGATCTTGTCAACAAGGAACTGCTTGAATTTATGGCGGACTGGCAAGGTTAATTAAATACAGTCGGCGTAATGTTCAGTAGGCGAGGGTTTATTAGTTGTTTTTCTTCCTCAATGAATAGTACTTTTAACATCAGTTTTATCGGCGCACTGAGACAAGCACTGAATCCTGCTCAAGTGCTTCTCAGTGAACGTGAGACCCGGCGTTACCGTAGAGGTATCCGCGTAGGTGGTGGTGCTGCCTGCGCGGTCGTTCTACCCCGTACTCTGCTGGAGCTCTGGCGTATCCTGCAAATTTGTGTCGCGCACAACAAAATTATTTTGATGCAGGCAGCCAATACGGGACTGACAGGTGGCTCCACCCCTGATGGTGATGACTACGACCGGGACCTGGTGATTATCAGCACTCTTGAGCTGGACAAGCTGATTCTCCTTGGGGAAGGTAAGCAGGTCATCGCCTTTGCCGGCTCAACCCTATTCCAACTGGAAGATACCCTCAAACCGCTGCATCGAGGCCCGCACTCAGTGATTGGATCCTCCTGCATTGGTGCCTCGGTGGTTGGCGGTGTGTGTAATAACTCCGGTGGTAACCTTGTCAATCGAGGGCCCGCCTATACCGAACTATCCCTCTATGCTGAAGTGACGGAAGCGGGTGAACTGCGTTTGGTCAATCATCTCGGTTTAGCGCTGGGGGATAGTTCAGAGCAAATTCTTGCCAACCTGGAAAATGGCATGTTGGGGGATGATACGGCTATCAGTATGGACGCTCATGCCTCAGACAGGGAGTACCAAACCCGTGTTCGTGATCTGAATGCAACAACCCCGGCACGTTTCAATGCTGACAAGCGACGTCTGCACGAAGCTAGCGGCTGTGCGGGTAAGCTAGCAGTGTTCGCGGTTCGTCTGGATACCTTTCCCGAACCCGAGCAGGAGCAGGTGTTTTATGTAGGCACTAACAACCCGGCGGAATTCACCGAGTTGCGTAAACTCATCCTCACCCGCTTTACAGAACTACCTGAAATGGGCGAGTACATGCACCGCAGTTATTTTGACGGTGCAGATAAATATTGCAAAGACACCTTTATCTTTATCAACCTACTGGGCAGGTCTTTTTTACCCAAACTGTTTACCTTCAAAGCCAAAATAGATGACGTCCTGGGCAGACTACCCTTTATGCCCTCCAATGTCAGCGATCGTTGTTTACAGCTCATGGCTTGGTTTTGGCCAGACCATCTGCCAAAACGCCTGCGGAATTACCGCGAACGTTTTGAGCATCATTTGATGATCAAAGCCAATGACAACGCTATAGAGGAAACCAGGCGATTGCTACAGGATTATTACGGTCCGCATTCCGATAAAAGCCCTCTACGTGAAGGTGAATGGTTTACCTGTACGGACAAAGAAGGTATCGCCGCTCAACTGCATCGTTTTGTGGCCGGTGGCGCTTCCGCCCGCTATGCCATCGTACATGCCAAGGAGGTTGAAGGCCTGATGCCTCTCGATATCGCATTACCCCGAAATACTGAAAACTGGCATAAGCTGCTAAGTCCAGATGTACTGGATAAACTGGCGGCACCCTTCCAGTTAAGTCATTTTTTATGCATGGTTTTCCATTGGGATTTTGTAGTGAAAAAAGGCGTGGATATACCTGACCTGAAAAATCAGATCCTGAAGGAATTGGATGCCCTCGGTGCTAAATACCCAGCGGAACACAACGTTGGCCACCTATACCATGCAGAGCCTGACTTAGCGAATTTTTATCAAAGCCTGGATCCCACCAATAGCTTCAACGCAGGTGTGGGCAAGATGTCCAAACGCAAGTTCTACCATACAAACGAACACGAACTAAATAATCACTGCGAGAAACATCATGGCACTTGATCACAAAACCACAGCACTCGTCACTGGCGCCTCCAGCGGCATTGGTGAAGCTACTGCAACGGCCTTGCGTGCCCAAGGCGTTAAAGTCTACGCTGCAGCAAGGCGCATTGAAAGATTGCAAAAGCTGTCTGACAAGACCGGTTGTATTCCCATCCAGCTTGATGTGCGTGATCGTGAGGCCGTTCAAGCATTGGGTGAACAGTACGCCGTAGATATTCTGATCAACAACGCCGGTATGGGTCGAGCCTTAGGCTCTATGTGGAACGCAGAGATCGAAGACATTGAGATGACGGTAGATACCAATGTCACCTCTGCCCTGTTAATGATCAAGGCAGTATTACCGGGCATGATCGAGCGAGGACGCGGACATATCGTCAACATGAGTTCAGTGACCGCACTCTACCCCCTGGCAGCGGCGCTATATAGCTCCACCAAGGGCGCGATTCACAAACTCTCCCGGGACTTGCGCATGGAATTACAGGGTACGGGTATACGAGTCACAGAAATCAACCCCGGCCGAGTTATCAGCGAATTTTACAACGTGGCCATCGATGATGAAGAGCAATTGAGAAAGACTGTCGAAAACCAGTGCGAAGATCTGCTGGCTGACGATATTGCTGATGCCATCGTCTACTGTGTCAGCGCCCCGTGGCGGGTCAACATAAGTCAGATGGAAATCATGCCAACCGAACAAACCTATGGTGGTTCACACTTTGTACCCTTTAAAGGGAGAGAAAACAGATGAGCCAAAAACTGAAGGCAGCAATTATCGGTCCCGGTAATATTGGTACCGACCTGCTGATGAAAATGCAACGCTCCGAGTGGGTCGAGCCTGTATGGATGGTGGGCATTGATCCCGAGTCTGCAGGCCTTAAACGCGCGTCTGAAATGGGCCTGAAAATCTCAACTACCGGTGTGGATGGTCTGGTGCCCTACATTGTGGAAGATGACATCCGCATCGCCTTTGATGCCACCTCCGCTTATGTACACGCCGAAAACAGCCGCAAGGTGAACGAACTGGGCGTAATCATGGTGGATCTGACGCCGGCCGCTATCGGCCCTTTCTGTATTCCACCGGTCAACCTCAAAGCACACGCCGAAAAACTTGAAATGAACGTCAACATGGTGACCTGTGGTGGCCAGGCCACAATTCCAATGGTGGCTGCCGTATCAAGGGTGCAGGAGGTGGACTACGGTGAAATCATTGCCACCGTGGCCTCCAAGTCCATCGGCCCGGGCACTCGCCAGAACATCGATGAATTCACCCGTACCACTGCCAGCGGTGTGGAAAAAGTGGGTGGTGCAAAAAAGGGTAAGGCCATCATTATCGTCAACCCGGCAGAACCGCCGTTGATGATGCGTGACACAATTCACTGCCTCTGCGCCGAAGAGCCGGATCAGCAAGCCATCACCCAATCCGTGCTGGATATGGTTGAAGAGGTCCGCAAATACGTGCCGGGCTACCAATTGGTGAACGGCCCTGTATTTGATGGTAAACGCGTTTCTATATTTATGGAAGTGAAAGGCCTGGGAGATTTCCTGCCTACCTACGCCGGCAATTTGGACATCATGACCGCAGCGGGTTTGCGTACCGCCGAAATGTTTGCCGAAGAAGCCGCCAACGGCACAATCACACTGTCAACCCGGGCTTATGGGAGAGTATGTAATGAATCTGCGCGGTAAAAAAGTCATCCTCCATGATATGAGTCTGCGCGATGGCATGCACGCCAAGCGCCATCAAATCACACTGGAGCAGATGGTGGATATTGCAACCGGCCTGGATGAAGCCGGCATGCCCTTAATCGAGATCACCCACGGTGATGGTTTGGGAGGCGCTTCACTCAACTACGGTTTCCCGGCACATACCGACAAAGCGTACTTGAGTGCAGTAATCCCGAAAATGAAAAATGCCAAAGTATCAGCACTGCTGATTCCCGGCATTGGTACCGTTGACCATCTTAAGGAAGCGGCAGACTTGGGGGTCACAACCATCCGTGTAGCGACCCATTGCACTGAAGCCGACGTTGGTGAACAGCATATTCGGATGGCCAGCGATATGGGACTGGATACGGTAGGGTTCCTAATGATGGCCCATATGATAAGCCCGGAGAAACTGGTTGAACAGGCCAAACTGATGGAGAGCTATGGTGCAAATTGTATCTATTGCACCGATTCCGCCGGTTATATGCTGCCCGATGAAGTAACGGAAAAAATTGGCCTGATACGCAGCGAACTCAGCAAAAAAATCGAAGTGGGTTTCCACGGTCACCACAACCTGGGAATGGGTATTGCCAACTCACTTGCTGCCGTGGAAGCAGGCGCTGTCCGTGTTGACGGTTCTGTGGCCGGCATGGGTGCTGGTGCGGGGAATACACCACTGGAAGTATTTGTCGCAGTACTTCAACGTATGGGTGCCAATCACGGTATCGACCTCTACAAAATCATGGATGTCGCTGAAGACCGAGTTGTGCCGATTCTGGATCAGCCCATCCGTGTGGACCGCAATGCCCTGACTTTAGGGTATGCCGGCGTCTACTCTTCATTTCTGCTGTTTGCCGAACGAGCCGAGAAAAAATATGGCGTCTCCGCCCGGGATGTACTGGTAGAGTTAGGGCGCCGGGGCACGGTTGGAGGCCAGGAGGATATGATAGAGGACCTGGCGCTGACAATGGCCAGGAAAAAGGGGTGACTATTCCGTTTTTGGGCAACCCTGAAGAAGATCTATTGAGTCGGATAGGTTGTTCCGCAAATAGGGTGGTATGGAGGCCACAAAGCAGGAGAATGCCTGGATTCCACTTCGTCTACGCATTGTTAGGCTGATTGTGGTCTGCTAGGCTTTTTCTTTGATTAACCTGTTTTGACACCCCTCATGTTTGATATCAATGATCTGCTTAACAATCTCCATGTGGAACAGCTGGATCGGCTGCTTTTTAGGGGTGCGTCACTGCCGCTTCCATTGCCCAAGGTGTTCGGCGGCCAAGTATTAGCCCAATCACTGAATGCAGCGCAGAGGACGGTGGAGAATGATCGCCATGCGCATTCCATGCATGCCTATTTTCTTCGGCCGGGTAACGCGGCTGCACCGATCATCTACGACGTAGACCCTATTCGTGACGGGCGTAGCTTTACTACCCGGAGAGTGGTGGCCAAGCAGAATGGTGTAGCCATATTTAGCTGTTCAGTCTCCTTCCAACTGCTGGAAGAGGGTTTTGATCACCAAATGTCAATGCCTGACAAGGTGCCCACACCGGAATCCCTAGAGAGAAACATTGAAAAAATCCAGGAGGGAGGAAAGCAGAATTCAGGAAAACGTCAGCCATTTGAATTCCCTCTCGCCGCCGTAGATATACGTGCTGTGAGTTTTGAAGACCCTTACAATCCCCAGCCATCGGAACCCGTTCAGGGTTACTGGTTCCGATACGAGGGCTCACTTGACGACGATCCCGACACTCACCGAACCCTGCTCAGCTACATTTCAGACAAAGAGCTGATGCTCACCGGACTACGGCCACATGGCGTCAACATGCTCACCCCGGGCGTCCAGCTGGCCAGTCTCGATCATGCACTCTGGTTTCATACCAATTTCCGGGTGGATCAGTGGCTCTACTATCATATCGACAGCCCGCGTGCAGCGCGCAGTCGGAATTTTGGCCGGGGGAGCTTCTATACACGAAATGGAGTTCTTGTTGCCTCCAGTGCCCAGGAAGGCCTAATTCGGCTATGGGACGAATCCCGGTAGACAAGGTTTCTCTGTTTATTTGGGCCAAAGGCAGGCCACAAAATCCGGGGCGTAAATAACAAAAAAGCCAACCACGGGTAAGTGATTGGCTTTAGTGCTTATTGTTTGGTAGCGGGGGCTGGATTTGAACCAACGACCTTCGGGTTATGAGCCCGACGAGCTACCAGACTGCTCCACCCCGCATCAAGGAGGGGGCATACTACCCGTCTTGCAGCCAGATGACAAGTCCTTTACGGCACAAATGTCAGTTGCCAAACGCACTGCTGCAGAGTGAGAGCAAACCGGCCGGAAAAAGGCCGAGAATCAGCATTGCCAGGCCGTTCAGGGACAGTACCACCTGGGTATCCACGCTCATCGTCAAGGGGGAGTCATCCACTGGCTGATCGAAGTAGATCAGCTTTATCACACGGATATAGTAGAAGGCGCCGATGATGGAGAAAAAGACACCCACCAGGGCCAGCCAGGTCAGGTTTACCGAGACCACAGCGTCTAGTACAAACAGCTTGGCGAAGAATCCAACCGTGGGCGGCACCCCAGCCATGGAAAACATCAGCAGCAGCATCATACCGGCAAACCAGGGATTGCGTTGATTGAGCCCTTTAAAGTCATCCAGGTTCTCAGCCTCGAAGCCTTTGCGGCTGAGGGCGATTACTACCCCAAATCCACCCGCTGACATCAGCGCATAGACCAGGGTATAGAACATCGCTGCAGTATAACCCTCCTTGGTACCCGCCAGGATACCGAGCAGGATAAAGCCTACATGCGATATGGTTGAATAGGCCAGCATACGTTTGATGTTGGTCTGGGCAATGGCGATCAGGTTACCGATGCCCATTGAGAGCACCGCCAGGATGATCAACATTCCCTGCCAACCCTCCCAGCCGCCATGCAGCTCGGCCAATCCATCCACCAACAGACGCATGGCGAGTGCGAATGCGGCAATCTTCGGCGCACTGCCAATGAATAGGGTAACAGCGGTAGGAGCACCATGATAGACGTCGGGCACCCACATATGGAAGGGAACCGCACCCAACTTGAAGGCCAGGCCGATCACCAGGAAGACGATACCAAACACCATCACCAACTGGTTCATATCGCCCTTATTCACCACCTGGGCCAGCTCATCGAAGCGCAACGTACCGGTGACACCATAGATCATGGATATGCCATACAGCAGCATACCTGAAGCGAGTGCGCCGAGGACAAAATATTTCATTGCCGCCTCGGCTCCCTGGGGTGAGTTTCTGTTGAAGGCCACCAGGGCATAGAGACAGAGTGCCAGCAGCTCCAGTCCCAGGTAGATGCTGAGGAAGCTGTTGGCGGAGGTCATGATCATCATACCCAGTACCGCAAACAGGCCGAGGGTATAAAATTCACCCTTGAAGAGGTCCCGATCGCGCAGATAGTCCTTGGCATAGAGAAAGGCGAGAAAACTGACAACCAGGATCCCCAGTTTCAACAGATCACTCATCGGGTCGCGAATATAACTGCCGTCAAACACTATCTGTGCAGTGGGTTGGGAGACAGCCAGGGTAACGACGGCGGTGAGGAGCAGACCGACCTGGGCGATACCATAACTGATGATACGCTGCGAGTCGCGAATGAACAGGTCGACCACCAGCACCACACAGGCCAGGGTCAGCAATGAGATTTCCGGCAGGACCGGGATCAGTTGTGTTGAATCGAATTGCATTTGATCGCTACCGAGTCGGGCTCCGTCAGTTAAAGTTTCGAGACTGCGATATGTTGCAGCAGGTTATTGACGGAGGCATCCATTACCTCAACCAGGGGTGCCGGCCACAGGCCTAGCAGCAGTACCGCCGCCGCCAGCGTGCCCAGCACGATAGTTTCACGTTTGTTCATATCCTCCAGTGCAGCCACACCTTCGTTGGCTACATCGCCGAATACCACCCGCTTGACCATCCAAAGGGTATAGGCGGCACCGATGATCAGGGTAGTGGCCGCAAGGAAGGCATACCAGAAGTCAGCGCGGAAACTGGCAAGGATAACCATAAACTCGCCGACGAAACCTGAGGTACCCGGCAGGCCCGCATTGGCCATGGCGAAGAAGACCATGAAGGCGCCGAACACCGGCATGGTATTCACCACCCCGCCGTAATCCTTGATCTCACGACTATGCATCCGGTCATAGAGCACACCGACACAGAGGAACAGGGCTGCGGAAATAAAACCATGGGAGACCATCTGCACCATTCCCCCCTCCATACCCAAGGCAGCACCGCTGCCGGCGTTGTTCTGGCTGATGATGAAGACGATGAAGAAGCCCAGGGTGACGAAGCCCATGTGAGCAATCGACGAGTAGGCGATCAGTTTCTTCATATCCTGCTGGATCAGCGCAACGAAACCGATATAGACCACCGCGATCAGGGACATGCCGATGATCAGCCAATCCAGGGTATGGCTGGCGTCAGGGGTGATCGGCAGACTGAAACGCAGGAAACCGTAACCGCCGATCTTCAACATGATCGCCGCCAGGATCACCGATCCGCCGGTAGGGGCCTCCACATGGGCATCCGGCAACCAGGTGTGCACCGGCCACATGGGTACCTTCACCGCAAAGGCCAGGAGGAAAGCGATGAAGATCAGGATCTGCTCGGTCAGATCGAGTTTGAGGCTGTGGAAACCGAGGATATCGAAGTTGCCCGACTGGAAGTACATGTAGATCAGGGCGACCAGCATGAACACCGAACCAAGGAAGGTATAGAGAAAGAACTTGATGGTGGCATATACCCGGTTCGCCCCACCCCAGACCCCGATAATGAGAAACATCGGAATCAGCATCGCTTCCCAGAAGACATAGAACAGCATCGCATCCAAGGCCGAGAAGACGCCGACCATAACCCCTTCCATGATCAGGAAGGCGGCCATGTATTGGGAAGGACGGTATTTGATCACCTCCCAACCGGCAATCACCACCAACGGGGTAATGAAGGTGGTGAGGATGATCAGCGGCATGGAGATACCGTCCACACCCATGTAGTACTCGATATCAAAACTCGATATCCAGGGGACCCGTTCCACGAACTGCATCGCCGAGGTGGAACTGTCGAAGGCGAACCAGAGCGGTAGACTGACGATGAAGGTCAGGACGGCGACGATCAGGGCGGTCCACTTGGTGGCGTTTGCCTCACGGTCGCCGCTGGCAAGCACCATGACCCCCCCGATGATCGGAAGCCAGACCGTTAGACTTAAGATGGGCCAATCGGCAATCATGCTAGAGATCCTTTATAAGAATACAAACCAGGTCAGCAACAACAGCAGACCCAGAATCATTGCAATGGCATAGTGGTAGAGGTAGCCACTCTGCAGATGGCGCACCACCGAAGCGATCCACCCCACCGAGTAGGCGGAACCGTTGACCGCCAAACCGTCGATCAGGCCTCGATCACCCACCAACCAGAGAAACTTACCCAGACCACGACTACCGGTGGCAAATACTGCCTGGTAGGCCTCGTCGAACCAATATTTCTTATCCAGCAGAGTATGCAGGGGCGCCGCGATCGATTTGATCTTCTCGGCCAATGCCGGATTCAACATATAGATGTAAAAGGCCAAGCCCAGTCCGGCCATGGCAAGATAGAAGGCGGGGCTCGCATAAGTATGTGCCAGCATGCCGTTGCCGCTATGCACCACAGCCTGTACCGCCGCCAGGGTATCGTGCTCGGGCAGCACATGGAGCACACCCTTGAACCAGTCGCCAAACAACATCGGATCGATGGTGAAATAGCCGAGGATCACCGAGGGAATCGCCAGCAGGATCAGGGGTATCGTCACCACCTTGGGCGATTCGTGGAGATGTTCTTTGGCGTGCTCATCCCTGGGACCCTCCCCATGGAAGACCAGGAAGAACATGCGGAAGCTGTAGAGGGCGGTAACGAAGACGCCGGCCAGTACCAGCACATAGGCATAGGTCGAGCCGCCGATGGTTGAATGGTGCACCGCCTCGATAATGGCGTCCTTGGAGAAGAAACCGGAAAAGAAGGGAAAACCGATCAGCGCCAGGGAGCCCAGCAACGAGGTCCAGTAGGTGATCGGCATGTATTTGCGCACCCCGCCCATGTTGCGGATGTCCTGATCGTGGTGCATGCCGATGATCACCGAGCCGGCGGCCAGGAAGAGCAGCGCCTTGAAGAAGGCATGGGTCATCAGGTGGAAGATACCGGCAGCGTAGGCCGAGGCCCCCAGGGCGACCATCATGTAACCCAGCTGGGAGAGGGTCGAGTAGGCCACCACCCGCTTGATGTCGTTCTGAACTATGCCGATCAGGCCGGTGAAGAAGGCGGTGGTGGCGCCGATCACCAGCACGAAGCTGAGGGCTGTCTCCGAGAGCTCATACAGGGGCGACATCCGCGCCACCATGAAGATACCGGCGGTGACCATGGTGGCGGCGTGGATCAGTGCGGAGATCGGGGTCGGACCCTCCATGGAGTCGGGCAGCCAGACATGCAGCGGTACCTGGGCCGATTTGCCCATGGCGCCGATGAACAACAGAATACCGATCACCGACATCAGGGACCAGCTGCTGTCGCCCCAGATCTGAATCTGGGTATCGGCCAGTCCCGGCGCCCTGGCGAAGACCTCGGCATAGTCGAGGCTGTTGGTGTACATGGCGATGGCGGCGATGCCGAGGATGAAACCGAAATCACCTACCCTGTTCACCAGGAAGGCCTTCAGATTGGCGAAGATGGCCGTCGGTCGCACCGACCAGAAACCGATCAGCAGATAGGAGACCAGACCCACCGCCTCCCAGCCGAAGAAGAGTTGGAGGAAGTTGTTGGACATCACCAGCATCAGCATGGAGAAGGTGAACAGGGAGATATAGCTGAAGAAACGCTGATAACTGTTGCGCCCCGCCAGGCTGGTCTTGGGCCAGTTGTGCTCATCATCGGCCATATAGCCGATGGTATAGATATGCACGCAGAAGGAGACGAAGGTCACCACGCTGATCATCACCGCGGTGAGCTGATCCACCAGGAAGCCCACTTCCATATTCAGGCCGTCGCTCACCATCCAGGTGTAGACCGGACCGTTGAAGACCTCTGTCTTACCGGTGATGAAGCCGTACAAGACATAGAGAGACAGCAAGGCGGAGATGCCCACCCCCGAGCTCGTTACCCAATGGGACCAGCTGCGGCCGATGGCGCCACCGAAAAAGCCGGCTATGATGGCACCCACCAGAGGCGCAAGCACAATTGTCAGATAGATATTTTCCATAACCGTTTCTTTTAAAAAGTCCGCAAATTCCTACCCCTTCAGAACATCCATATCCTCGACATTGATGCTGCGTTTACTGCGAAACAGCACCACCAATATGGCGAGGCCGATGGCGGCCTCTGCCGCGGCCACGGTGAGGATGAAGAAGACAAATACCTGTCCCGCGGTATCGCCGAGAAAATGTGAAAACGCAACAAAATTGATGTTTACCGCAAGCAGCATCAGCTCCACGCACATCAACAAAATAATCACGTTCTTACGGTTGATGAAGATCCCCGCAACACTGATGGCAAACAGGATGGCGCCGAGTATCAAGTAGTCAGATAGTGCAATCATCTCTGTGTCATCCTTTCTCGGCATCCATGGAAACCATACGTACACGATCGTCACGCTTGATCACCACCTGAGTGGCTGGATCTAGATACTTGTTGTCCGGACGCTTGCGCATGGTCAGGCCGATAGCGGCGATAATGGCAACCAACAGGATCACGGCAGCAATCTCGAACGGGTACATGTAGACGGTATAGAGCACGCTGCCCAGCTCTTCCGTATTACTGTAATCCGCAGCATGCCTGGCCGGGGCTGCATACTGCTCCAGGCCGAAGTTGTCAGGGCCGACGATAAGAATCAATTCAGCCGCCATAGCGATAGCCATGATCACACCCAGCGGCAGCATCTTGATGAACCCGGCACGCAACACCGCAAGGTCGATATCCAGCATCATCAGGACGAAAAGAAACAGCACCATGACCGCACCCACATAGACCAACACCAGTACGATGGCGAGAAACTCCGCTTCCGCGAGTAGCCAGATGCCGCTGCAGGCAAAAAAGGCAAGAATCAAAAACAGGGCTGAATGTACAGGGTTACGCCGGGTAATGACCATCAATGCAGCGACGATGATCACTGCGGACAGGGCGTAGAAAATCAGCATTTCAAGTGTCATTATTTGCTTCCCTTATCTGTTTCAAAGGTTGCCTGTCAATTAACGATACTTCGCTTGGGCGTCGATATCAGCGGCTATCTGCGCCTCATACTTATCGCCCACCGAGAGTAACTTCTCTTTGGTCATAATACTGTCAGCGCGATTCTCGAAGTGGTATTCGTAGATGCGCGTCTCCACAATGGCATCCACCGGACATGCCTCCTGGCAATAGCCGCAATAGATGCACTTAAACAGATCGATGTCATAACGGGTTGTACGCCTGGAGCCATCTTCCCTCGGCTCGGCCTCTATGGTGATGGCCAAAGCCGGACAGGTCGCCTCGCACAATTTACAGGCGATGCAACGTTCCTCGCCACTGGGGTAGCGGCGCAACGCGTGAAGACCACGGAATCTGGGTGAAACCGGCGCCTTCTCCTCAGGGTACATGACAGTGAATTTTTTACGGAACAGATAGCGCCCCGTCACATTCAAGCCACGAAACAGCTCCAGCAGGAAAAGGCTCTTAAAATAGTTTGAAAGCGTTTTCATAGCAGGGCTCCTCAGTCGAACCACCAGGGCATTTGATAGACCACAGCGAGACCCACGACAGCAATCCAGACAATGGTTATCGGTATGAACACTTTCCAGCCCAGACGCATGATCTGGTCATAGCGATAGCGGGGAAAAGTGGCACGGAACCAGAGAAAGAGAAACATAAAAAAGGCTGTCTTGATCACCAGCCAGAAAAAGCCCGGCACCCAATCGAACAAGGGACCGAGCAGCGGCCAGCCATGGAAAGGCGACATCCAGCCACCCATGAACATGATCGCGGTCAGGGCCGAGATGAGAATCATGTTGGCGTATTCAGCCAGGAAGAACACCGCGAACACCATGCCGGAGTACTCCACATGGAAACCGGCGACGATCTCCGATTCGCCTTCAGCCACATCGAAGGGGGCACGATTGGTTTCGGCGACACCTGATATCACGTACACACCAAACAGGGGTAACAAGGGTAACCAGAACCAGGAGAACAGCCCCCCCTCCTGGGCTTTGACGATATCACCCAGATTGAGGCTGCCTGCTGCCACCAACACACCCACCAGGGCGAAACCCATGGCGATCTCATAGGACACGATCTGTGCCGCCGATCGCATCGCACCGAGAAAGGCGTATTTCGAATTCGAGGCCCAACCGGCAATAATCACACCGTAGACCCCTACCGAGGTCAATGCCAGGATATACAACAGACCCGCGTTGATATCGGCCAACACCATCTTTTCATCGAATGGGAAGACAGCCCAGGCCGCCAAGGCCGGTCCCAGGGTGATCGCCGGCGCGATGACGAATAACAGCTTGTTGGCCTTGCTGGGGATCACGATCTCCTTGAACATCAGCTTGACGGCATCCGCAATCGGCTGCAGCCAGCCCTTGGGGCCAACCCGATTGGGGCCGACGCGCACCTGCATGTAGCCGATCACCTTGCGTTCGGCATAGGTGTAGTAGGCCACGATCAGCATCAACGGCAAGACGATGGCAACGATCTTGATCAGGGTCCAGATCAGATACTGCAGTTCGGTGGGAAGGGCTCCCCAAAGGCTGATAAAGAATTCCATCGGTTATGCCTTCTCCACTGTCACTTCGCCAAAGGGTTGACCGAGCATAGAGGTCTTTTGCAGTCCCGTGGAGATCCACACACAACCTTCGGGTATCGACTCATCCAATGCCACCGGCAGTGTTGTCTGATAGCCATTCTGTTTGATCACTGCATTTTCACTGGAGCCCAGACCCTGACGCTCGGCCTCTTTCGGGTGTAGGCGTAGCACTGCTTCACCGGCATCCTTGGTCTGTTGCAGTGCTGTAGCACGGCGCACCAGGGGATCGGCCGCATAGAGGGGGGTATCGCCACCCCGCTGCAGACCATCAACACCGAGTTTCGGTTCCAGATCCTCACCCTGAACAGGCTCGTTGTGCAGCGATACGCCGTCACACAGGGCGCGAATTTCGTCACCTATCTGACTCGGATCGGTATAGTCGAATCCCTGTTGATTGAGCAGATTGCCCAATACCCGGAGTATCTTCCAGCCGGGTCGTGCCTCACCCTGGGGCCTGACCGCTCCCCGGCTCTGTTGCCAAACGCCCTCCGCATTGACATAGGTGCCGGAAGTTTCGCTAAAGATGGCCATCGGCAACAGAATATCGCAGCAGGCTTCAAGTTCAGGACTGCGGTAAGCGCTCAGGGCAACCACCGTGTCGGCACTCTGCAGCGCGGTTTGTGAGAGACCGGCATTATAAAAATCCATGCCCGGCTCAACACCCAGCAACAGATAGCCTCTACGCGGCAGCTTGAGCATATTCAGTGCGTCCAGGCCAGGACTCTCCGCTGCTCCGCCGCCTGCCTGCAAATGAGGTACTGCGCCGGCCAGCTGGGCGCCGACGCTGTTGGCGGATTCCGGCACGATCGATAGCCTGGCGCCGGTGGCCTGTGCAAGACCTGAAGCGAGTGCATACAACAGGGAGAAATCGGGATGCGCCTGAGCCGAGGCGCCGAGCATCACGATGCTGCTATCCCCCGCCTTGAGCGCCTCGGCAGCCTTGGTTGTGAACTCATCCACAGCAGCCCCGTCGATCAGTGCGGCAATCCTGCCACCCTGTTTCACCCCAGCGGCTTTGGCAACCGCAGCCAACTGTCTGACCATTTGGCCAGGCGTGCATAGGGATTGTTGGGCGTTGTAGTTCAGCTGTAACTGTTGTGGCGATATAAAATAGACACCGGCGCCCGCCAGTGCGGCCTTGCGCAGGCGATGGGCAAGTATCGGTTGCTCTTTGCGCAGGTTGCCCCCCACCACAAGCGCGGCATCGACGCTATCGATTTCGCTGATCTTCAAACCCAGCCAATTTGCCTGCTTGAGCACCCCATCAAGACGAAAATCCCCTTGGCGCATGCGGCTGTCGATATTGCTGCTGCCCATGCCTCGCATCAGCTTCTGTGCCAGATAGAGCTCTTCCAGGGTCGCAGTCGGTGTGAGCAGTGCCCCGATCTGATCGGCCTCCTTGATCTCACCCAGACCTGCCGCAGCCATCTCCAGGGCCATCTCCCAGCTGACCTCCTTCCACTCACCGCTTTTTTTGATCATCGGTGAGGTCAGGCGGTCACTGCTGTAGAGTCCCTCATAACTGTAGCGGTCGCGATCGGAGATCCAGGTCTCATTGATCCCGTCGTTGTCGCGGGGATGCACCCGCATCACCCTGTTGTCCCGCAGGTGCAGATTGAGGTTCGAACCCAGGCTATCGTGGGGTGCCACCGCCTCCACCTGAGTCAGTTCCCAGGCCCGGGCATTGAAGCGGAAGGGTTTGGAGGTAAGCGCACCTACCGGGCAGAGGTCGATGACATTGCCGGAAAGTTCGGAATCCACACTCTTTTCAATATAGGTGCCTATGACCGTATGTTCACCCCGTCCGGTGGCCCCCATTTCGCGGATACCCGCGATCTCGTCCCCAAATCTCACACAACGGGTACAGTGGATGCAACGGGTCATATCAGTGGCAATCAATGGACCGATGTTCTTATCGGCCACCACCCGCTTGCCCTCGCTATAGCGTGAGACATCACGACCATAACCGATAGCCACATCCTGTAACTCACATTCACCACCCTGATCGCAGATCGGGCAATCCAGTGGATGGTTGATAAGCAGAAACTCCATGGTCCCCTTCTGTGCGGCCAACGCCTTCGGGGAACGGGTAAAGACCTTCATACCGTCTGTAACCGGTGTGGCACAGGCAGGCAGGGGTTTCGGCACCTTCTCGACCTCCACCAGACACATCCGGCAGTTGGCGGCAATAGAGAGCTTTTTGTGGTAGCAAAAACGCGGTATCCGAATCCCTGCCGCATCGGTGACCTCGATGAGCATGGTGCCGGCCTTCGCCTCGAGTGTCTGGCCGTCTACTTCAATGGTGACTGTGGAATCTGACATCTTCGTGTTCTATCTCTCCAAGACCTCAGCCAATCCCGACCAAGCAGCGCTTGTGGTCGATGTGATGCTGAAATTCGTGCCGAAAGTGGCGCAACATACCCTGTACCGGCATCGCCGCCGCGTCACCCAGGGCGCAGATGGTTTTGCCGGCGATCTTGTCCGCCACATCATCCAGCAGATCCAGATCCTCCTGTCGCCCCTGGCCGTTTTCAATGCGGTGCACAATCCGATACAGCCAACCTGTGCCTTCACGACAGGGGGTGCACTGGCCACAGGACTCTTCATGATAGAAATAGGACATGCGCTCAAGCACCTTGACCATGCAATTGGTGTCATCCAACACGATGACCGCACCCGAGCCGAGCATGGAGCCGGCGCCGGCGATGGAATCGTAATCCATGTTCAACTGCATCATCTCTTCACCGGGAATCACCGGTGCGGATGAACCACCGGGTATCACCGCCTTGATCTTGCGCCCGTCCTTCATGCCGCCGGCCATCTCCAGCAGTTCGGAGAAGGGGGTACCCATGGGGATCTCAAATACACCGGGATTGTTGATGTTGCCCGAGATGGAGAAGAGCTTGGAACCGCCGCTGTTCTTCACCCCGATATTGGAGAACCATTCGCCGCCCTTTTCCATGATCATCGGTATCGATGCCAGGCTCTCGGTATTGTTGATGATGGTGGGACAGCCGTAGAGACCAAAGTGGGCGGGGAAAGGCGGTTTATAGCGTGGCTGCCCCTTTTTACCTTCGATGGATTCCAGCAGGGCCGTCTCCTCGCCGCAGATGTAGGCACCGGCCCCAAGATGGGTATGCAGTTCGAAGTCGAATCCGGATCCAAGCAGATCATTTCCCAGAAAGCCGGCCTTTCGCGCCTCTTCCAAGGCCTGCTCAAAGCGTTCGTAGGGTTCCCAAAACTCACCCCGGATATAGTTGTAGCCACGGCTGGCGCCGATGGCGTAGCCGGCAATCACCATCCCCTCGATCAGCTGATGGGGGTTGTAGCGCAGAATATCCCGATCCTTGAAGGTACCTGGCTCTCCCTCGTCTGAGTTGCAGACGACATATTTCTGCCCCGGCGCATTGCGGGATATAAAGCTCCACTTCAGGCCCGTCGGAAAGCCAGCGCCGCCACGTCCGCGCAAGCCCGATTTCTTGACCTCTTCGATAATCGCATCGGGTGCGGTCTTTTCGCTCAAAATTTTTGTCAGCATCTCGTAACCGCCGCGACTCTGATACTGCTCAAGCAGCCAGGGGCGTTCGAGATCCAGGGTGCGTAAACAGACTTCGTTGGCCATCCGCTCTACTCCAGGCCTTCCAGGATCGCATCCACGATCTCAGGGGTCAGGTTTTCATAATATTGTTTGCCGATCTGCATCATCGGTGCACCACCGCAGGCTCCGAGGCATTCGACCTCTTTGAGTGAAAAGCGGCCGTCTTCCGTCACTTCACCAAAGCCGATACCCAGTTTCTTTTCAAGGTGATCCACAATAAGGTCAGATTTATTGGTCATGCAGGAGACATTGGTGCAGACACAGATTTTATGCTTGCCCACCGGCTTCAGCTCATACATGGAGTAGAAGGTCGCCACTTCATAGACCGCGATCGGCGCCATCTCAAGATAGGCCGCCACCTGGTCCATCAATTCCGTGGTGAGCCAACCGCCGTTGTCTTCTTGCACCACCATCAACGCACCCATCACCGCGGACTGTTTCCACTCCGGCGGGTATTTGGCTATCCAGCGGTCGATCTCCGCCCGCACTTCCGGGGTGAAGAGCTCACTGTTTTCATTTGCAGTTGTTGTCGTCATCTAATCTCTTTCTTAACGATCTATTTCGCCGAACACCACATCCATGGTGCCGATAATTGCCACCACATCGGCCAGCATGTGGCCCTTAACCATCTCATCCATGGCCGCAAGATGGGGAAACCCCGGTGCGCGTATCTTCAATCGGTAGGGTTTGTTCGCGCCATCGGAGATGATGTAGCAACCGAACTCGCCTTTGGGCGCTTCCACCGCGGCATAGGCCTCGCCAACAGGAGGACAATAGCCTTCGGTAAACAGTTTGAAGTGGTGGATCAGGCCCTCCATGTCCTCTTTCATATCATTCCTGGTGGGTGCGACTATCTTGTTGTCATCCAGCATCACCGGACCCGGATTTGCCCGCAGCCAATCGATACACTGCTTGATGATGCGATTGGATTGACGCATCTCCTCGACCCGCACCAGATAACGATCATAGCAATCGCCGTTTTTCCCCACCGGGATATCGAAATCCACTTGGTCGTAGGCCGCATAGGACTGTTTTTTCCGCAGATCCCAAGCCACACCCGAACCCCTTAACATGGGACCGGTAAAGCCCAACTGCAACGCACGCTCAGGGGAGACCACACCGATGCCGACGGTACGCTGTTTCCAGATACGATTGTCGGTCAACAGGGTCTCATACTCGTCGACCAAACCTGGGAATCGGTTGCTGAAATCCTCGATGAAGTCGAGCAATGAGCCCTGTCTGGTCTCATTTCGCGCCTCGACGTCGCGTCCGGTGACCCATTGGCTTGCTTGATACTGGGGCATCTGTTCCGGCAGATCCCGATAGACGCCTCCTGGTCGATAATAGGCCGCGTGCATGCGTGCCCCTGAGACGGCTTCATAACAGTCAAATAGATCCTCCCGTTCGCGAAAGGCGTACAAGAATACGGTCATCGCCCCCACATCGAGAGCATGGGTACCCAGCCACATCAGGTGATTGAGAATGCGCGTGACCTCATCAAACAGGGTGCGGATATATTGCGCACGTATCGGTACGTCTATCCCCAGCAGCTTCTCTATTGCCCTCACATAACCGTGTTCGTTACACATCATCGACACATAATCGAGACGGTCCATGTAAGGAATGCTCTGGTTGTAGGGTTTGCTCTCGGCAAGCTTCTCTGTGGCGCGATGGAGCAGCCCGATATGCGGGTCCGCGCGTTCTATCACCTCGCCATCCATCTCCAGCACCAAGCGCAGGACACCATGGGCCGCCGGATGCTGAGGGCCGAAATTCAGGGTGTAGTTATGGATCTCAGGCATCGCTGGCGTCCTGGGTAGCACTATCCTCGTTGAGATAGCGGTTGTCATCACGTGTTACCCGCGGCACCAGGGTGCGTGGATCGATACTTACAGGTTCATAGATGACCCGTTTCAGATTCGGGTCGTAGCGCATCTCAACCTGGCCGATAAGCGGGAAGTCCTTGCGGAAAGGGTGACCTATAAAACCGTAGTCGGTAAGAATCCGACGCAGATCGGGATGACCCTCAAACAGGATCCCGTAAAGATCGAAGGCCTCTCGTTCAAACCAGTCTGCACTTGGCCAAACAGCCACCATCGAGGCCAGGATCGGCTGTTCGGTATCGACGAAGACTCGCAACCTCAAGCGCGTATTATGGGAGACGGAGAGCAGGTGATAGACCGCAGCAAAGCGGTTCGACTCCATCGACTCCAACTCACCGAGTGGCGTCACGCCGCGTCCAAATCCACTATTGGGTGCACTATCGGTCTGCCACTCGGATTGACCATAAGAAGAGTAGTCCACACCACACACATCGATCAGCTGCTCGAATGCGAACTGCTGGTCATCCTTGAGACGTAAAGCCACATCGCTGAAGTGTTCCACAGGCACCACCAGGGTCACCTCACCACAGCTGCGTTCCACACTGCAGCCCGTCTCTTCGAATGCTTGGGTGAGATCCTCTGCCAGCCGGCCCAGGCGATCTTGCATCCCGTTGTGCGCACTACTGCTCATGTTATCTCCACCTTAGCGTGCAATGGTACTGGTACGACGAATCTTGTCCTGTAGCTGGAGCACGCCATACAACAGTGCCTCGGCGGTTGGCGGACAACCCGGAACATAGACATCGACCGGCACCACCCGATCACACCCCCTCACCACCGAGTAGGAGTAGTGGTAGTAACCACCGCCGTTGGCGCAGGAGCCCATGGATATGACCCAGCGCGGTTCCGCCATCTGATCGTAGACCTTGCGCAGGGCGGGAGCCATTTTGTTGACCAGGGTACCTGCCACGATCATCACATCGGATTGGCGGGGACTGGGACGGAAAACAATACCGAAGCGGTCCATGTCGTAACGTGCGGCGGCGGCATGCATCATCTCCACCGCACAGCATGCCAAGCCAAAGGTCATCGGCCACATCGAACCGGTTCTTGCCCAGTTGATCAACTTATCCGCAGAAGTGGTGATGACACCCTTCTCCAGAATACCTTCAATTCCCACTATCTACCTCCAGCAGCAGTCATGAACACTCCCCAGATACCGGGCCGATTACTCCCATTCCAAGGCACCCTTCTTCCATTCGTAGATAAAGCCGATGACGAGAATGGCGAGGAAAATCATCATGGCGATGAATCCAACCATGCCGATCTGATCCAAAACCACGGCCCAGGGGAAGAGAAAAGCGATCTCAAGATCGAAAATGATGAACAGGATGGCAACCAGATAGTAGCGCACATCGAATTTCATGCGCGAATCCTCGAATGCCTCGAAACCGCATTCGTAGGGGGAGAGTTTTTCGTCGTCGGGTTTGCGGGTACCCAAGAGAAAACCGAGTCCGATAACCACACCACCCATCACAAAGGCTACTGAGAGAAAAATCAGGATGGGTAGGTAGTTTTCGAGCATCAGTGTGCCGCCCCCGTGCCGTTGAGTCGTTGTGTAGTTAGATAATCATCCGGGAAGGTCAGCAGTCTATCCTTAGCCACATTCTCGTGTCAAGTGGTAACTAAATAAAATATTTCAATTAATTCATGCAGTTACGATACTTTTTTTTAGTGTTCAGATTAACTTGGCATGTTGTATACCAAAGATCGCACTGCCTTAAATATTGGTACCGATGGCCGGATTTGAACCGGCACGGCTTTCGCCACTACCCCCTCAAGATAGCGTGTCTACCAATTCCACCACATCGGCAAAAACTCGTCTTGGGCCTACTCCTTGACCGGCTCTGTAGACTCCTCAGCAGCGGCACTGGCCGCTTCCTCCGAGTTCATCGGCTCTGCTGAAGGTGTCACTGCTTCCACCTCAGGGGCCGCCTCTGCCGGCTCAGCCGCCGGGGCGATCGCGGGTATGTCGCTCTCAACCGGAACCGGTGGAATGTCGCTCTGTTGGACCTCTTCCACCTGAACCCCCGGGGCCTGATCCAAGGCCTCCATCACACCTACCTGTTCGTTTCTCTGGGAAGCGAAATAGGCCATCACCATACTGGTGACGAAGAACAGGGTCGCCAGCAAGGCGGTCGTGCGGGTGAGAAACGAGGCCGATCCCTTGGCACCAAATACTGTACCCGAGGCACCACTGCCGAAGGCAGCCCCCATATCCGCACCTTTCCCGTGCTGTATCAGGATCAATCCCACCAGGCCCACGGCCAGAAAGATATGGAACACGGTCAATATTGTTTGCATTTACTTAAGTCCTAGTGTTTTTAACACTGTTTCAATTCCCAGCGGTGCAGATACCCAGGAAATCTTCCGCCTGTAGCGAGGCGCCACCGATCAAACCCCCATCGATATCGGGTTTTCCGATCAGTTCAGCGGCATTTCCCGGCTTCATCGAGCCGCCATAGAGGATTCTTACCGCGGCCGCCACATCACCACTCTTCTCAGCAATCCGGGCGCGAATGAATGCATGCACTTCCTGTGCTTGATCCGGGGTTGCGGTCTTGCCAGTGCCGATGGCCCAGACCGGCTCATAGGCGATGACGCTTTCGGCCAGGGCCTCGACTCCCTCAAGCTCAATAACCGCATCCAGCTGACGAGCAACCACATCATTGGTGGTGCCTGCCTCCCGCTCCTCCAGGGTCTCACCGATACAGAGGATCGGGATCAATCCCGCAGCCCGCGCCACAGCAAATTTCTTTGCCACCAACTGATCGCTCTCTGCATGGTAGGTGCGGCGTTCAGAGTGCCCGACAATCACATACTTGCAGCCGAAATCGTTGAACATGGATGCGGCGACCTCACCGGTGAAAGCACCGGAGGACTCTGTTGACAGATCCTGGCCGCCCCAAGCGATGTCGCTGCCTGAAAGCAGTTTCTGCACCTCAGGAATATAGATAGCGGGGGGACAAACCGCCACCTCCGCACCCTTGACCTCAGCAACACCTTGTTTGATGCCGTCGAGTAAGCTGCGGACACTCTCCAGTGAACCGTTCATCTTCCAGTTTCCGGCAACCAATGGTCTGCGCATGCCATCACTCCTGCGATCGAAAGAAAGCGCGCTAGCTTAACGGTCAATGGGATTTAAATCAATCTCAATCGGCGACAAATGCACTCATCCGGTGGGATTGATAACGCAAAGTGCGCCATGTTACCGCAAAGCCTGCGAAGGGTTTCAGGGTAGAATCGCCCCTGTATGGAGATTTATTGAACTAGCGCCCATTGCGTCTTCCTTTTGCGATCTTTGCGTTAAACAAACCAGCTCAATCCACCAGCTCCTTCACGGTGGCGGCTATATGGCCCGACAGGTCATCGACCTGAGTCCCGTCACTGCCCTCCACCATCACCCGGATCAGCGGCTCCGTGCCGGAGGGCCGGAGCAAGACCCGTCCACCGCTGCCCATTTCGACTTCAGCTTCACGGACCGACCTTCTCACCTGTTCCGAATCCATGATCTCTTGGGGGTTCCTGCTGCCAAGATGGATATTAGTCAGTTTTTGGGGATATTTGTTCATCCCTGCACACAACTCTCTCAAGCTCCTGTTTGTGGCGTACATCTCTTCCAAAACCTGGAGGGCGGCGATAATGCCATCCCCCGTGGTGGTGCGGTCCAGACAGATGATATGCCCGGATTGCTCCCCACCGAGCACCCAGCCCTTTTCAGTAAGACGCTCCATGATGTAGCGGTCACCCACCTGGGTTCGCTCAAACACCACACCATGGTCCCGCAACGCGTGCTCCAGACCGAGATTGCTCATCAGAGTGCCCACGACCGCACCCTTGAGATCCCCATGCCTCATCCTCGAGCAGGCGATGATATAGAGGATCTCATCACCATCCACCTCTTGACCCCGGTCATCCACCATGATCAGTCGATCCCCATCGCCGTCCAGGGCAATACCCAAATCCGCTTCATGCTCCAACACCGCGTTCTTCAAATACTCGGGGTAGGTGGATCCGACCCCGTCATTGATATTGAATCCGTTGGGTTGATTGCCGATGGCAATCACATCTGCACCCATTTCATCAAATACATAGGGGGCAATGTTATAGGTTGCACCATTGGCGCAATCGACCACGATCTTCATCCCTTTGAAGCGAGTCTTGAGGGGAATCGTGCTCTTGCAGAATTCTATGTAACGGCCCTCCGCCGCCATCTTCTCAGCCCTGCCAAGATTGGATGAGTCCACCGTCAACAGCGGTTTCTCCATCTCTGCCTCGATCGCGGACTCCACCTCATCCGGAAGCTTGAGACCCTCGGCGGAAAAGAACTTGATGCCATTGTCCTGATAGGGATTGTGGGAAGCGCTGATAACAACCCCTGCCTGAGCGTGAAGGGTTCGGGTAAGATAGGCCACACTCGGGGTCGGCATGGGACCCAACAGGGTGATATTAACCCCCGCTGCCGTGAGTCCGGCTTCCAGGGCCGATTCCAGCAAATAGCCCGAGATGCGGGTATCTTTTCCGATCAACACCCGGCTTTTCTCCTCGGTACCCAGTACCCTGCCCACGGCCCAGCCCAACTTGAGGACGAATTCAGGGGTAATTGGCCCCTCACCGAATCGCCCCCGTACCCCGTCTGTCCCAAAATATTTCCGACTCACTGAATCTTCCTCACTCACTATGTGGCAGCCCTGACCGCTGCGACTACTTTCAGGGCATCAACAGTCTCACGTACATCATGTACCCTGATAATGGCGGCGCCTCCCATGGCGGCAATCACAGCCGCCGCGACACTGCCCATGAGTCGCTGGTCAACGGCCTGATTCCCAATTATCGACCCGATCATCGATTTTCTTGATATCCCAACCAGCATTGGGGCGGCGAGCTCACGCAGCAGCTGCAGCTCCTTCAACAAACTAAGATTATGCGCGAGTGTCTTACCGAAGCCAAAACCCGGGTCAATGATCAACTTGTGCCGCGAAATCCCCGCTGCTTCGCATGCATCCAGACGCTGGCGCAGAAAGGTTTTCACCTCTTCAACCACATTCTCATAGTGAGGTGCTTTCTGCATGGTTCTCGGCTCCCCCTGCATATGCATGAGACAGACCGGAACACCCGCCTCGGCCACCGCCTCCAGCGCACCTGGTACTTGAAGGGCCATGATGTCGTTGATCATACCGGCACCCGCAGAGACCGCCTCACCCATCACCAAGGGTTTATTGGTGTCAATGGAGATCGGCACAGGAACAGACTGGGAAAGCCTTTCAATGATGGGAATGACACGCTCGAGCTCCTCTTCTTCAGATACAGCTTGCGCACCGGGGCGGGTCGACTCTCCACCGATATCGATGATGGTCGCACCCTCCTGCACCATTTCCAGGGCATGCTTTAAAGCCAGGTCCGGGTTCAGGTAACGCCCGCCATCGGAAAACGAATCGGGGGTCAGATTGAGGATACCCATGACCTGGGGGGAACCCAGGTCAAGTGGTTTTCCTGCACAATCGAGAATCAATGATAAAGCGCTTTATCAGTGCTGCCCGGCGGGACCGCCGATGGTCCCGGAAACGTCATCCGAGGAGGGTGACTCACCTGAAGGCCGGGTATCATCATCGGAGCCGATATCGCTCTCATCCCAATCCTTGGGCGCTCGTGGGGTCTTGCCCTCCATGATATCGTTGATCTGTTCCGTATCGATGGTCTCGTACTTGATCAAGGCCTTGGCCATGATATGCAGCTTTTCCATATTCTCATTGAGAATCTTTTCTGCACGCTCATAGTTGCGGTCGATAAAGCTGCGAATCTCCTCATCGATGGTATGCGCCGTATCATCAGACACATTCTTGTGCTGAGTGACCGAGCGGCCGAGAAAGACCTCCTCTTCCTCCTCGCTATACATCAGTGGGCCGAGTCGTTCCGACAATCCCCACTTGGTCACCATGTTGCGCGCCAGTTCAGTGGCTCGCTTGATATCGTTGGAGGCACCGGTGGTGACTTTGTCGATACCGAAGATCAACTCTTCGGCGATACGACCGCCGAACAGGCTCGAGATCTGACTCTCCAGATGCTCCTTGCTATAACTGTAGCGATCGGCCTCGGGGAGAAACATGGTAACGCCCAACGCCCTGCCGCGGGGAATGATACTGACCTTGTAGACAGGATCATGGGATGGCACCAGGCGTCCGACGATGGCATGACCGGACTCATGGTAGGCGGTCAGCTTCTTCTCGTCTTCGCTCATGACCATGGTACGGCGCTCCGTACCCATCATGATCTTGTCTTTCGCCTTCTCCATCTCTTCCATACCGACCAGGGTCTTGTTGGCGCGGGCAGCGAACAGGGCTGCTTCATTCACCAGATTGGCCAGGTCGGCACCGGAGAAACCGGGGGTGCCGCGGGCGATGATGGCGGGTTTCACATCTTCGGATGCGGCCACTTTGCGCAGATGCACTTTGAGGATCTGTTCCCGTCCCCGCACATCGGGCAGGGGTACCACCACCTGGCGATCGAATCGGCCGGGGCGCAACAGGGCGGGATCCAGTACATCAGGACGGTTTGTCGCGGCGATGACGATCACGCCCTCGTTGCCCTCGAAGCCATCCATCTCCACCAGCAACTGGTTCAGGGTCTGTTCACGCTCGTCGTGACCACCGCCAAGTCCTGCGCCACGATGCCGTCCCACGGCGTCGATCTCATCGATGAAGATGATACAGGGGGCGTGTTTCTTGGCTTGATCGAACATATCGCGCACCCGGGAGGCGCCGACACCCACGAACATCTCGACGAAATCGGAACCGGAGATGGTGAAGAAGGGTACCTTGGCCTCACCGGCGATCGCCTTGGCCAGCAGGGTCTTACCTGTGCCGGGAGAACCGACCATCAATACCCCTTTCGGGATCTTGCCGCCGAGCTTCTGAAACTTGGAGGGGTCGCGCAGAAAATCGACCATCTCCGAAACCTCTTCCTTCGCCTCCTCAACACCCGCAACATCGCTGAAGGTCACCTTGACCTGATCTTCGCTCAACATGCGAGCCTTGCTCTTGCCGAATGACATGGCGCCTCTGCCGGCACCGCCACCCTGCATTTGACGCATGAAGAATATCCACAATCCGATCAACACGAACAGCGGAAACCAGTTGATCAGTATATTCATCAACAGAGAGGGTTTCTCAGGCGGATTGGCCTTGATCTCAACATTACTGTTGAGCAGGTCACTGACCAGCATATCGTCGCCTGGGCTGTAGGTAGAGAAACGTTGCCCGGATGCCAGGGATCCAGTGATATCCCGTCCATTACCGCTGAACTCGACCTCTTTCACCTGCCCCGCTTTGACATTCACGATGAACTCGGAGTAGCTCATCGGTTGGGCCTTCGGCTGAGTAGTTGAAAAGTTGTTGAAGACCGTCATCAAAACGATGGCGATCACTACCCAGAGAATTAAATTTTTTGCCATGTCGTTCAAAGTTTAAAAACCTCTTTATTAATCCTGCTTATCCTGCGGGATCCATTTTCCATACCGGCATCTGCATTTCGGGGAACCGGATAATACCTTTCAGCTTAGCCAATCTGTTCGAAAAGAGCCTGAAATAACCCGAATTTTCTATGCAAATACCTGATTTTTTGGATTTACTGGTTGGTACGGTACACCATCTTAAAGTTCCCTGCCACCAGATAGACCTCCCGGCTTTTGGGCCGCGATGAGCTGGGTTTGCGGCTCACCACCCGTTGAAAATCCCCACGCAACGCCTTCAGGTAGGCATCAAATCCCTCACCCTGGAAAACCTTAGCAACAAAGGAGCCTCCTGGCTTTAACACCTCCCGGGCGAAATCTAGAGCCAATTCGCAAAGATAGATCGACCTGGGCTGATCCACACTAGCCATACCAGTAACATTGGGCGCCATGTCGGAAATTACAAGGTCTACCCCGTCACCATCCAGGCAATTCCGCAATGCATCCAGGGGTTCTTGCTCACGAAAGTCCCCCTCAATGACCTCCACACCGGCAATCGGATCCATGGCAAGTATGTCCATGGCGATGACGCGGCCCTTATCACCCGCCAGTTCCCTGGCCACCTGACTCCAGCCACCCGGAGCGGCGCCCAGGTCCACAATTGTCATACCGGGCTTGATAATTTTGTCTTTTTGCTGGATTTCCAACAACTTAAAGGCAGCACGGGAGCGATAACCCACCTTTTGCGCCTTTTTGACATACTCATCGTTGAAATGCCGGTCCAGCCATTGACGACTGCTTTTACTGCGTTTCATATGCCTGCTGAGTCCTTAATGGCTGTATACCTTAGAGATTAGTTGATTGTTGAGCTTGATTTCATAACAAAAAGCATGGATTGAGAGTCCTTGATCGAATCCAATTGATGGCATCGATGTTTAAACAGTCCGCAAATGAACGCTTTGTACTTCGGGGTATTCACCCTGTTATGCAGTCAATGTTAGTTCCACGTTTTATATACATTTGCATTAATTAGCGTTCATTTGCGGACATTTCCTATTCTAACCCACCTCATAGGAATTAAAGAGTCATCCCGGATGTTCCACTACACAGGGAAAAGATATAGAATCCGCCTCCCCATTCTCAACAAGATAACCGTTATGCCGCTCACTACCGCGCAAAACCGCGCCTTGAAAAAACTCGCCCACGATCTCAAACCGGTGGTCATCGTCGGTCAACACGGCCTGGGTGAGAACGTGCTCAACGAGATCGACACCACCCTCGATACCCATGAACTGATCAAGGTAAAACTGGCGGGGGCGGACAAGGATGACCGGAAAGAACTCAGCAACGCCATCGTCGAACGGCTGTCGGCGGAACTGGTCCAGATCATCGGCCGGGTGGCGATCTTCTATCGGCCCAATCCGAAAAAGAAGAAAAACAGGGTTATCGTTTAAACCAGGTGGGATTTATAACGCAAAGTACGCAAAGGGGAGGCGCAAAGGACGCCAGGTTAAAAATGCTTTTTATGCGGGTGCGTTTCTGTATTAACATTCTTTTGCGGGCTTTGCGTTATAAAAACAATCTCCACTCATTCGTAGCGCACTTCCAGAATCTCAAACTCCCTCGGTCCACCGGGTGTTTCAAGGAACACATCATCCCCTTCCTGTTTGCCGATCAGTGCTCGGGCAATGGGTGAGCTGATGGACACCAGGCCGTGCTTGATATCGGCCTCATCGTCGCCGACGATCTGGTAGGTGAACTCCTCGTCATTGTCCAGCTCCAGCACCACCACCGTAGCGCCGAACACCACCTTGCCACCCGCATCCAGTTTGGTGACATCGATGATCTGGGCATGGGAGAGCTTGCCTTCGATATCCTTGATCCGGCCTTCGATGAAACTCTGCTGTTCCCGGGCGGCGTGATACTCCGCATTCTCCTTCAGATCGCCGTGCTCTCTCGCCTCGGCAATCGCCTTGATGACCTTTGGTCGCTCGATGGTTTTCAACTGCTTCAACTCCTCCTGCAGCTTGGCAGCGCCCTTGGCCGTCAACGGTACCTTACTCATCGAATCTGTCCTCTATATCCTATCTTTCCCGAATTTGGAAACACTATGACTATGTCCGCAAATGAATGCGAATAAACGCCAATCTTGATAAATTCGTAAATCATCACTAATTAACGCATATTCAGTGTACCAACTGCATTATATAGATGCTTTGGTAACATTCCCTTTGTTATCACACCATGCTCGCCCTATACATACAAAAACATATGACGGGGCAGATATTAAACTCTGCTGTTGCGCAATTCCGCGAACAGTGAGTTGATCAAAATTATCTTCTATTTGCGTTCATTAGCGTTCATTTGCGGACTTATTAAATCAATTTAAGAAGTGGCGGTGAGTTGCGTCCATTTGCGGTTTGCCCGTCATCTTTGTCTATTGATGTAGATCCTGAAGCCGGTTGACATTCAGATCATCCAGCTGCTTCAACGCCAGACAGGTCGCCTCGGCACCCGAGATGGTGGTGGTATAGCTGACCTTGTATTGTAATGCCGTGCGGCGAATCTCCGCAGAGTCGGCAATCGCCTGCGCCCCTTCGGTGGTATTCACGATAAAATTGACTTCATGATTCTTGATGGCGTCGACGATATGCGGTCTCCCCTCCATCACTTTATTAATCCGGTCACATTCGAATCCGGCATCCTGAATCGACCTACAGGTACCGCCAGTGGCCATCAGGGTAAAACCCAACTCGATCAGATCGTGGGCCACCTGTACCACTCTCCCTTTATCCGCGGGCCGCACACTCAACAACGCCCGGCCTCCCTGAGGCAATTGAGAGCCGGCTCCCATGATCGATTTGTTATAGGCCTCACCGAAGGTCCTGCCAACCCCCATGACTTCGCCGGTGGATTTCATCTCGGGACCGAGGACCGTATCCACACCGGGGAATTTCACAAAGGGGAAGACCGCCTCCTTGACGAAATAGTTCTCCGGGATCACCTCTTTTGTGATGCCCTGCTCCTTGAGGGAAGTCCCCGCCATGCAGCGGGCGGCCACCTTGGCCAGCTGCACCCCGGTCGCCTTGGAGACAAAGGGGACGGTGCGTGAGGCGCGGGGATTGACCTCCAGCAGATAGATCTGGTTGTCCTTGATGGCAAACTGGGCGTTCATCAGACCCACCACCTTCAACTCCAGGGCCAGCTTGCGCATCTGCTCGCGCATCCGATCCTGGACCGCGGCTGACAGGGTATAGGGGGGCAGTGAGCAGGCTGAGTCGCCGGAGTGGACGCCGGCCTGTTCGATATGTTCCATGATGCCGCCGATGAGCACATCCTGGCCGTCACTGATGGCGTCGATATCCACCTCGATGGCGTCGTCGAGGAAGCGGTCGAGCAATACCGGCGAGTCGTTGGAGACACTCACCGCCTCGCGCATGTAGCGCCGCAATTCGCTCTCGTTATAGACGATCTCCATGGCCCGTCCACCCAACACATAGGAGGGGCGCACCACCAGAGGATAACCGATCTCATCGGCCAGCTGCACCGCGCTCTCGGTATCCCGCGCGGTCCGGTTGGGGGGCTGTCTGAGATTGAGCTTCTCCACCAGCTGCTGGAAGCGCTCCCGGTCCTCGGCGAGATCGATGGAATCGGGACTGGTGCCGATGATCGGCGCCCCCGCCGCCTCCAGGTCGTTGGCCAGTTTGAGCGGAGTCTGGCCACCGTATTGAACGATCACGCCATGGGGGTTCTCCTTGTGGATCACCTCCAGCACATCCTCCAGGGTCAGGGGCTCGAAATAGAGCCGGTCGGAGGTGTCGTAGTCGGTGGAGACGGTCTCCGGATTGCAGTTGACCATGATCGTCTCATAGCCGTCGTCGCGCATGGCGAAGGCGGCGTGGACACAGCAGTAATCAAACTCGATGCCCTGGCCGATGCGGTTGGGACCGCCGCCGAGGACCATGATCTTCTTCTTGCTCGAAGGCTGGGCCTCGCACTCCTCCTCGTAGGTGGAGTACATATAGGCGGTACTGGTGGCGAACTCGGCGGCACAGGTGTCGACCCGCTTGAAGACCGGACGGATACCGGCATCGTGGCGCAGCTTGCGTATCTCCGCCTCGCTGCTGTCCACCAGCTCGGCGATGCGCCGGTCGGCAAAGCCCTTGCGTTTCAGAAAACGCAGCCGCTCCCCATCCAGGGCCTCCAGGCCTTGTCCGGAGAGCTCACGCTCGATGTTCACCAGCTCCTCGATCTGCACCAGGAACCAGGGGTCGATGGCGCAGATCTCGAAGATCTCTTCCAGGGTCATGCCGAAGCGGAAGCACTCGGCCACATACCAGAGCCGTTCGGGACCGGGCAGGCGGATCTCCCGGACCAGGGTATCCCGCACATCCTCCTCGTTGAGGTCGAGGATTTCGTTGAGGCCGTATTTGCCCGTCTCCAGGCCGCGCAGGGCCTTCTGCAGGGACTCCTGGAAGGTGCGGCCGATGGCCATCACCTCGCCCACCGATTTCATCTGGGTGGTGAGCCGGTCGTCGGCCTGGGGAAACTTCTCGAAGGCGAACCGGGGCACCTTGGTGACCACGTAGTCGATGCTGGGCTCGAAGGAGGCCGGGGTGGCGCCGCCGGTGATCTCGTTCTGCAACTCGTCC